>NZ_BAAGUS010000002.1:0-355454 GCF_054781275.1 Nocardioides ginkgobilobae
GATGAGGCTTCGCCAGGCTCTTATGAGGTCATGTCCGCCCGGCCGGCGAGCGGGACCCCGAGGGTCGGACGGTCCAATTGATAGTCAGGCCAGCAGGCCGACAGTCGGTGCCGGAGTCACGACCCTCGGGGCCTGAACATCATCAGTGTCGGTGGTGGGTGGAAGAGTCTGGTCATGGCAGGGCTCGGGCAGCACCAGGTGGACCGCGGGATCGCGGCCCTCGACGAGGTGCTGACCGGGCTGGGCGAGGTCTCGTTGCTGGGCATGGACCAGGACGCCACGGGTGTCTCGCTGGTCGCGTTGGCGCGGCTGGAGGCGCGGGTGGCGGAGCTGAAGCACCGGGTCCTGGCCCACGGCACCGAGGTGGCGGTGGAGCAGACCTGCGGCGCGACCACCACCGCGACGTGGTTCGCCCACGCCACCCGCACCACGGTCCGCGCATCACGCCGCGCGGCGTTCTTCGCCGAGGCCCTGAGGCGGTACGAGGTATTGCGGGCGGGGATGGCCGCGGGTGGGGTGAACCTGGAGCAGGGCGAGGTCATCGCCCGCGCCCTGGACGCCCTGCCCGCCGACGTCGCGACGTGGGTGCGGGTCGAGGCCGAGCAGACCCTGGTCGACCTCGCTGCCCGTCACGACGCGCAGCACCTGCGGGTGCTGGGTGAGCGGATCCTGCACGTGGTCGCCCCCGAGGTCGGGGAGGCGCACGAGGCCAAGCAGCTCGCTGACGCCGAAGCCGCGGCAGAGAAGGCCACCACCCTCTCGCTGACCCCCGACGGCACCGGGAAGGTCCACGGCCGATTCACCATCCCCGAGCTGCATGCCGGGATGCTGCGCAAGTTCTTGATGAGCCTGGTCGTGGATGCTGGTCGAGGTGCGAGGAGCGCCAGCGACGAGCCATCAGACCCCGGCGCCACCGGCGCCCTCGACGACTCGACGGAGCCGTCCTCGCACCAGCCACAGCCCGAGCCGCAACGGCGGGCGACCAGCCACGAGCTCGGCCAGGCGTTCTGCGACCTGCTGGAGCGCCTGGACGGCAGCGGTCTGCCCGAGACCGCCGGCACCGGCGCCACCGTGGTGGTGACCATGACCCTGGAGACCCTCACCGGTGGACTGGCTGCGGCCACGTTGGACACCGGTGACCGGATCGCCGCCCACACCGCCCGCAGGCTGGCGTGCGAGGCCGGGATCATCCCCGTCGTCCTGGGCGGCAGACGGCAGGTGCTGGACCAGGGCCGCCGCCGACGCCGCTTCACCCGCGCCCAACGGATCGCACTCGTCGTGCGGGACCAGGGGTGCACCGCGGTGGGGTGCCGCACCGCTGCCTGGTTCTGCCACGCCCACCACGACGACCCCTGGGCACGGGGTGGACCCACCGACCTGACCAACGGCCGCCTCCTGTGCCCGGCCCACCACCGCCGGATCCACGACCCCGCCTACGACCACCACACCACCCCCGACAACCAAGTCGAGTTCACCCGACGGACGTGAGCGCTACCCGCCTCGAGGACATCCGCTTCTGCCGAGGAGCGGTCGGTCCTTAGCCTGAACGCGTGGACTCCGAAGACGTACGCATCACTGTCTATGCCCGCTTCAGACGCGGCGAGGTTCCGTCTGTGGCAGACCTTGCCGCGGACCTTTCGGTGAGCCGAGATGAGGTCGCCGCCGAGTTGCAGGCCCTGGCCGAACAGCGACATCTCGCGCTCGACGCGGACGGTGAGGTCGCGATGGCGCACCCCTTCACCGCCGTGCCGCTCGGGTTCTCAGTGATGGGTGACGACGCCCTGTGGTGGGGCGGATGTGCATGGGACTCCTTCGCGCTCCCTCACCTACTTCCGGAGCAGAGCCCAGCACTGGTGGCAACGACCTGTCCCGCCTGCGACAGGCCCCACGCCTGGCGCGTGGACAACCGGGAACCGCCACCCGGCGACCAGGTCGCGCACTTCTTGGTCCCGACAAGTCGCATGTGGGACGACGTGGTCCACACCTGCGGGAACCAGCGGATCTTCTGCTCCGAGCAGTGCGTGACCGGCTGGCTGGCGCGGACGGGGAACCAGCGTGGCTACGTGATGGACTTGCCAACGCTGTGGCGACTCGCCTCCGGCTGGTACGCCGGGCGACTCGACAGGGGCTACGTGCGACGCGAGCCGAGCGCCGCCGCCGAGTACCTGCTCGGAGTCGGCCTCTCCGGCTCGTTCTGGGGTCTCCCGGACTGATCATCGCGCGCTCATCTGCCGCGCAGTGCGCTCGCCTCGACGCCGTGAGCCGTGCGCGGGGGTGGCGGGCGGATGAAGGCGAGTCGTAGCCTCCGGAGATGGAGGTCGTGCCCGTCCAGGTGACGCGTCGAGTGTCCGATGCCGAGCGTGACGCCGCCGTGCGGCTGCTCGGTGACGCGCTCGCGGATGGACGGATCTCGACCGATACCTTCATCACGAGGATGGACCGGACCTTCGCCTCCCGTGACGAGTCGTCCCTCGACGGCGTCGTGGCGGACCTCGTCGACGTCCAGTCCGCGTCGCGGCCTCTCGTCGGCGCCCGGGCGATCCGGCGAAGCCCGCGGGCCCTGCGGGCCCCGCGGGCACGGCGAGCCTCCGTCCAGCCGGCGGGGCTGCTCTCGGTCCAGCTCCCCAGCGCCGCACAGCCCGTCCTGGACATCGGCCGCAGCTCCTGGTCCGACGTGTGCCTCGGTGACCCGACGGTCTCCTCGTCCCACGCCACCCTGGTCCTGCTGCGCGGCGGGTGGGTCGTCGTGGACCGCAACGCGACCAACGGGACGTTCGTCAACGGCCGTCGCGTGAGGGGGAGCGCGCGGGTCCGTCCCGGGGACGTGCTGCTGGTCGGGACGACCGCCCTCACGTTGCTCGCGTCGTCACAGGACGGCCCGAGTCTGCGCCGGCGTCCCAGCAGGTGGGTCGGACTGCGGTCCGGCTGACCGGCACCCGACAGTGGGCGACAGCCTCCGCGCAGCCCGCAAATCAGATGTGTTCGGCACCGCCGGCCCGTAGCGTCCGGCCATGGCCTACCGCGTCGAGCGCACCACCGATCCCGCCGCCTTCCTCACGCTCGCAGAGGATTACCTGGCCGGCGAGCCGGTGCTCAGCACGGTGGTGTCGACGACGCTGGCCCGAGCGGTGGCCGACCCGTCCCCGGTCGACCACCCGCGCTGGTGGGCGGCCCTGATCGACAAGGCGACCGCAGAGGTCGTGGGGGTTGCTATGCGTACGGCGCCGTTCCGGCCCTACCCGCTCTACCTGCTGCCGATGCCGACCGCGGCGGCCGAGGCGTTCGGGTCGTGGCTGCTCGAGCACGAGCCGGACGTCGCCCACGCCAACGGCGTACGCGCGTCGGTGGAGACGGTGCTCGGCGTGCTCGCGGACGACCGCGGCGGCAGCACCCGGGTCCTCGAGCACGACCGCCTCTGGGAGGCCACGTCCGTCCTGCCACCGACCGGCGTCCGGGGAGGTGCCCGCGCCGCCACGCTGGACGACCTCGACCTGGTCACCGCGTGGTGCCTGGACTTCATGCCCGCCGCCGACCGGCAGGCCGGCCGCCCACCGCGCGAGGGGGAGGGCGAGCACCTCGACCGTGAGTACGCCCGCGGCAAGATCGAGCGGGGGCTCATGTGGCTGTGGGAGGACAAGGGAGAAGTCGTGCACCTCACCGGCTGGAACCCCCCTGCCCTCGGGGTCGCCCGGGTCGGCCCGGTCTACACCCCGGTCGAGCACCGGGGCCACGGGTACGCCGCCGCGCTGGTCGCGCAGGTGACCGAGCGGATCCTGTCCGACGGCGCCCGCGCCTGCCTCTTCACCGATGTCGACAACCCCGTGAGCAACGGCGTCTACGAACGGATCGGCTACCGCCCGGTGGCGGAGATGGTGCGGATGGAGGTCGCGCCGCAGCCGACCGGCGTCACCACACCAGGACCGGCTTGACGACCGACGCTGCCAGCACGTCCGCGACCGCGGTGTTGATGTCGGCGAAGTCGTAGGTCGTCACCAGCGGGTCCAGGTCGAGCGCGCCCTCGGCGCGCATCCCGATCATCCGCGGCACCATCACCTGCGGGTCGGAGTCGCCCTCGAGACTGCTCATCAGCCGCTTGCCGCCCTGCAGCAGGTCGGTGGCGTCGATCGGGTACTCCTCCGCCCCCAGCCCCAGCGCCACGAGGGTCCCGCGGCTGCCGAGGGCCTGCATGCCCTGCTTGACCACCGCCGGCACCGCCGTCGTGTCGATCGCGTACGACGCCCCGCCGCCGGTCAGGTCCCGGACCGCCTGCACGACGGACTCCGGATCCAGGCCGGTGGCGTCCAGGGGCGTGGCCCCCAGCCGCTCCGCCTCGGCCAGGCGAGCGGCCTGGAGGTCGACCGCGACGACCGTGCCTACGCCGGTCGCAGCGGCCGCGGCCACCGCGGCCAGGCCGACCGCGCCGGCGCCGTACACCACCAGGGAGTCGGCCTCGCCGGGCTGGAGGACGTTGAGGACGGTGCCGACGCCGGTCTGGTAGCCGCAGCCGAAAGGTGCGAGCCGGGTGAGGTCGAGCGCCGGGTCGACGACCACGCAGCACTCGGCGCCGACGAGCGCGTGCCGGCCGAAGCTGGACTGGCCGAAGAACGACCCGAAGACCGGCGACCCGTCCCGGCTCATGGTCGTCGAGCCGTCGATGCGCATGCCCATGTAGTTGAGCAGCAACGTCTGCTCGCAGTAGGCCGGGTTGCCTGCGTGGCAGGCCGCGCAGGCCTGGCAGGAGCGGAAGGAGAGCACGACGTGGTCGCCGGGGGAGACGGAGGTGACGCCGGGCCCGACCTGCTCGACCACGCCGGTGCCCTCGTGGCCGAAGACGTTGGGGAACATCTCGGCCGGCAGGAACGAGCGCATCGTGATGTCGGTGTGGCACAGGCCGGTCGCGACGATCCGCACCAGCACCTCGCCCTCGCGTGGCTCGTCGAGCTCCACGTCCACGAGCTCGAAGTCCTGCCCGGGACCGTTCACCACCGCGACCGTCGTCTGCATGGACGCACCCTAGGGCCGAACTAGAACGTGTTCCAGCGAATCTGCCCATGCGCGGCCGCTCCCTAGACTCGACCGTGCCATGACCGAGACCCCCGCCGCCGCCCCCCGCCTCGCCGAGACGATCGCCGAGGTCGAGGACGCGCTGCTCTCCCGCTGGCCCGAGACCCGCCTGGAGCCGTCGCTCGACCGGATCCGCGCCTTCACCGAGCTGCTGGGGGAGCCCCAGCGTGCCTACCGCGTGGTCCACCTGACCGGCACCAACGGCAAGACCTCCACCTCGCGGATGGTCGACGCCCTGCTGCGGGCGCTGGACCTGCGCACGGGCCGCTTCACCAGCCCGCACCTGGAGACCATCAACGAGCGGATCAGCGTCGACGGCGAGCCGCTCGACGACGAGGCGTTCGTCCGCGCCTTCAACGACGTCGCGCCCTACACCCACCTCGTCGACGAGGACCAGCCGCACCCGCTGTCCTTCTTCGAGACCGTCGTCGGCATGGCGTACGCCGCGTTCGCCGACGCCCCGGTCGACGTGGCCGTCGTCGAGGTCGGCATGGGTGGCGGCTGGGACGCCACCAACGTCGTCGAGGCCGACGTCGCGGTCGTGCTGCCGGTCTCCGTCGACCACGCCAAGTACCTCGGCGCCACGCCGGAGGCCATCGCCCAGGAGAAGGCCGGGATCATCAAGGCCGGCTCGGTCGCGGTCTCCGCGGCGCAGGAGCCCGAGGTCGAGGCCGTCCTCGCAGCCCGCGTGGCCGAGGTCGGCGCGAACCTCGTGCGCGAGGGCGTCGACTTCGGCGTCGTCTCCCGCACCCCCGCGGTCGGTGGTCAGATCGTGAGCATCGAGGGACTGCGCGGGCGCTACGACGACCTGTTCCTCCCGTTGTACGGCGCCCACCAGGCCCAGAACGCCGCCGTCGCGCTGGCCAGCGTCGAGGCGCTCGTCGGCGGTGCCGAGCCGCTGGACGCCGAACTGGTCGCTGCCGCCTTCGTCGAGGTGACCTCGCCGGCCCGGCTCGAGATCGTTCGCCGCAGCCCCACGGTCGTGCTCGACGCCGCGCACAACCCGCACGGCGCCCGAGCCAGCGCCGAGGCGCTCGAGGACTCCTTCACCTTCGACCCACTCATCGGCGTGCTCGGCGTCATGGCCGACAAGGATGTCGAGGGGCTGCTCGTCGCCCTGGAGCCGGTGCTGGCCCACGTCGTGGCCACCCAGAACTCCAGCGACCGGTCGATGTCGGCCGCCGAGCTCGGGGCCGCCGCGGTCGAGGTGTTCGGGGAGGAGCGGGTCACCGTCGTGCCCCGCCTGCTCGACGCCATCGAGGCAGCCGCCACCCTCGCCGAGGCGGGGGAGTCGGTCTCGGCGAGCATCGGCGCCGGTGCGGTCCTCGTGACCGGCTCCGTGGTCACCGCGGGCGAGGCCCGCACCCTCCTCACCGCCGGCCGCAGGAAGGACCTCCCGTGAGACGTTCCCCGCGCCGCGGCATGTGTGCCGCGGTCCTCTCGCTCGAGGCGATCACGCTCGGGCTCACCACCCCGGTCATCCTCACGCTCACCGACGTCTCGACCCCGGTCGGCCTGGCGGTCGGGCTCGGCCCCGCGATCTTCGCCCTGCTGCTCGCCGGCGCGCTGCGCAGCGAGGGCGCCTACGGGCTGGGCTGGGCGCTGCAGGTCGTCGCCGTCGGGCTCGGCTTCCTCGTGCCCTCGATGTTCTTCCTCGGCGCGGTCTTCGGGCTGCTCTGGGGCACGGCGGACCTGCTGGGCCGCAAGATCGAGCGGGAGCGGGCCGAGGCGTACGCCGCACAGGAGGCTGAGCAGCCCGACCCCGAGGCCGGCTGAGCCGGGTCCGGCCGGGCCCCGCGCTCGGCGGTCGCCCCCTCGGTTAGCCCCGTCAGTCGCCCCGCAGTCCCCGCTGGAGCGCGGCGAGGGCGGTGTCCAGCTCGGCGTCGCTGCACCCGCCGAAGCCGACCACCAGCCCGGTGAGCGGCGAGGTGCGGCAGTAGTCCGACAGCAGCGGCACGTCGAACCCTGCGGCCGCGGCGGCGCGCCGCGCGGCCACCGCCCGGTCGCCGGGGAGCAGCACCGTCGCGTACATGCCGGCCACCGGCCCACCCAGGTGCGGGCCGAGCGCCTCGGTCACGCGCGCCGACCGCTCGGCGTACACCTTGCGCGCGGAGCGGACCACGCGGTCGACGTAGCCGTCGCGCAGCATGGCCAGGAACGCGCGCTGCACCGGCCAGGCGGCGGCGTCGTGGGTGATCGCGCGGTGCCGGTCGACCTCGTCGGCGAGCGCCGGTGGCGGGACCAGCCACCCCAGGCGCAGGCTCGGCGCCACGGACTTCGACGCGGTGCCGAGGTAGGCGGTGTGCTCCCGGTCCAGGCTGGCCAGGGCGGGGATCGGTGCCACGTCGTAGCGGAACTCGGAGTCGTAGTCGTCCTCGACGACGACCGCGCCCGTCTCCCGGGCGGCCGCCAGGAGGGCGATCCGCTCACCGCCGGGCATGGGCGGGCCGAGGGGGTGCTGGTGCGCCGGGGTGACGTACGCCGCCGCCACCCCGTCCAGATCGTGCCTGCCGACGGGGGCGGTCGCCGGGTGGTCGAGCACGGCGCGACCCGTCGCGCGCACGGTCTCCACCGCGGCGCGGTACCCGGGGTCCTCCACCAGCACCGGTCCGGGGCGGAGGGCGGTCAGCAGGTGGCGCAGGCCGTCGGTGGTGCCGGCCGTGACGCGCAGGTCGGCCGGCTCGACCTGGAGGCCCCGCGTGCGGTTCAGGCGCTCGGCGAGTGCCTCGCGCAGCGCGGGAAGGCCGCGGGGGTCGTCGTAGCCACGAGGGGCGGTGGCCTGGCCGACCTCGCGCCAGGCGCGTCGCCAGGCCGCGGCGTGCCGCGGGTCGATCCACGGCGTCCCGGCGTCGAGCCGCACCAGGCGGCGTCCTTCCGGTCCCGGCCGGGGCCGGGGCGGAGGGGAGGCCCGCGGTGCGCGGCCGGCGGCGACGTAGGTGCCGGAGCCGTGGCGACCCTCCAGCCACCCCTCGGCGACCAGCTGGGCGTAGGCCTGCTCGGCGACCGACCGCGCGACCCCGAGGTCGGCCGCCAGTGCCCGGCTCGAGGGGAGCCGGTCGCCCGGGGCCAGCCGGCCCTCGGTGACCATGCCCCGGACCGCGACGCTCAGCTGGACCCCCAGGGGCACCCGGGACGCCCGGTCCAGGCGGAGGGGGAGGGTGGAGGTCATCGAGTGGCCCGTCCAAGATCGTCTCGATTGGCCCTGGAGCGCAGGCCACTGGGGCTCGACGATAGTGGCATGCCGACCCAGACGACCTCGCCGGGCCCGCTCTCGCCGACGCCCCGCACCACGCTGACCCGCAGCCGCCACCGCGCCGCGACGGACCGGGCCGAGCTCGACGCGCTCCTCTCCGAGGTGCTCGTGGCCCACCTCGGCATCACGGTCGGAGAGGGCGAGGACGCGCACCCGGTCGTCCTCCCGGTGGCGATCGCTGTGGACCACGACGGTCCGGACGAGGGCGGCTCGCTCTACCTCCACGCCTCCGTCGCCGCCGGGTGGATCTCCTCGGTGCGCGACCGCACCGTCTGCCTCACCGCGACGCTCCTCGACGGGCTGGTCGCCGCTCGCTCGGGCTTCCACCACTCGATGAACTACCGCTCCGCCGTGGTCATCGGCCGCTGCCGGGTCGTCGAGGACGCCGACGAGCGGGCGCGGGCGCTGGACCTCGTGGTCGACCACATGGTCCCCGGCCGCGCCGCCACGCTGCGCCCGCCGACCCGCAAGGAGCTGGCCGCGACCGTCGTGCTGGCGCTGCCGCTCGCCGAGGCCTCGGTCAAGCGGCGCTCCGGAGGTCCCGTCGACGAGCCGGAGGACGTCGAGGCCGGTGGCTGGGCCGGGGTGGTGCCGCTGCGCACCGTCGCCGGCGCACCCGAGCCCGACGCGTGGTCCCCGGCCGAGGTGCCTCCCGACGTCGCGGCCCGCGCCGCCGCCTTGGGTCACGGCCAGGGGTGATCGGTAGGTTGGCCCCATGAGCGAGCGTTCCCTGGTCCTGGTCAAGCCCGACGGCGTACGACGGGGGCTGACCGGCGAGATCCTGCGCCGCATCGAGGCCAAGGGCTACACGCTGGTCCGGCTCGAGCTGCGTACCGCCACCCGTGAGCTGCTGGCCGCGCACTACGCCGAGCACGAGGGCAAGCCGTTCTACGAGCCGCTGGTGGAGTTCATGCTCTCCGGCCCCGTCGCCGCCATCGTGATCGAGGGCGAGCGCTGCATCGAGGGCTTCCGCTCGCTGGCCGGTGCCACCGACCCGACCGTCGCCGCTCCCGGCACCATCCGCGGCGACCTCGGTCGCGACTGGGGCCTGGCGGTCCAGCAGAACCTCGTGCACGGTTCGGACTCCCCGGAGTCGGCCGAGCGCGAGATCTCCATCTGGTTCCCGTCGGCCTAGACGCCCCCGGCGGCGCCGGGTTCGTCGGGTAGCCGACGGACCCGGAAGTGGGACGACCAGATTTCCGGCCACGACTTCCGGGTTCGTCGGCGCGCCGACAAACCCGGGACGCGGCAACCAGTCCCACCAGTCACACGAGCCCCGGCGTGGCGCCGGGTTTCGGCGTACGCCGCTGCCTACCCTCGTGACCGGGTCGGACGGGAGCGTGCGCGCGTCCTGACCCGCCTTCCCCGGCTGAGATCTGCGCACGAGGCGGCGACGAGCACCGATGGCGAACAGCTTCTTCGGCCGGGACATGGCCGTGGACCTCGGCACCGCCAACACGCTCGTCTACGCCCGCGGCAAGGGCGTGCTGCTCGACGAGCCGAGCGTCGTGGCGCTGCACTCCGGCACCGGCGAGGTGCTGGCGGTCGGGCACGAGGCGAAGCGGATGATCGGCCGCACGCCGGACTCCATCACCGCGATCCGCCCGCTCAAGGACGGCGTGATCGCCGACTTCGAGGCGACCGAGCAGATGCTGCGCTGGTTCATCCAGCAGGTGCACCGTCGCCGCGCCTTCGCCAAGCCCCGCATGGTCATCTGCGTGCCCTCCGGCATCACCGCCGTCGAGCAGCGCGCGGTCAAGGAGGCCGGCTACCAGGCCGGGGCCCGCCGGGTCTACATCGTCGAGGAGCCGATGGCCGCCGCGATCGGCGCCGGGCTCCCCGTGCACCAGGCCACCGGCAACATGGTGGTCGACGTGGGCGGCGGCACCACCGAGGTCGCGGTCATCAGCCTCGGCGGCATCGTCACCAGCCTCTCGATCCGCACCGCCGGCGACGACCTCGACAACGCGATCGTGGCGTGGATGAAGAAGGAGTACTCCCTGCTCCTGGGCGAGCGCACCGCCGAGGAGGTCAAGATGACCCTCGGCTCGGCCTTCCCCCTGCCCGACGAGCCGGAGGCCGAGATCCGGGGCCGCGACCTGGTCTCCGGGCTGCCGCGCACCGTGCTGGTCTCCAGCGCCGAGGTGCGCCAGGCGCTGGAGGAGCCGCTGCACGCCATCGTCGACGCGGTCCGCACGACCCTCGACCAGACCCCGCCCGAGCTGGCCGGCGACATCATGGACCGCGGCATCGTGCTCACCGGCGGGGGAGCGCTGCTGCGCGGCCTCGACGAGCGGCTGCGCCACGAGACCGGCATGCCCGTCCACGTCGCCGAGGACCCGCTGACCTCGGTCGCCCTGGGTGCCGGCAAGTGCGTGGAGGAGTTCGAGGCGCTCCAGCAGGTCCTGGTCAACGAGCGACGGCGGTACTGATGGCCCTGCTCGAGCGCACCTCCGGCTCCCGCGGCACCGGCACCGGCCCGGGCGCCTCCCCGACCGGCCGCAGCCGCCGCTCCCTGGCCGCCCGCCGCGAGCGGCGCGAGCGTCGGTGGAGCCCCGGCCCCGACCTGGACCGCCAGCGCCCCAGCCGCTCGCTGCTGGTCGCCCTCGGCCTGGCCAGCGCGACGCTGATGACCCTCGACCTCACCGCGGGCGGTGCGGCCCTCGACCCCGTGCGCGGCGTGGTCGCCGACGTCGTCGGCCCCGCCGAGGCGGGCGCGACGGCGCTGGTCAGCCCGGTCCTGGCCGTCCCCGACTTCTTCCGCACCCACTCCTCGCTGCGCGAGGAGGTCGCCGCGCTGGAGGAGGAGAACACCGCACTGCGCGCCGAGCTCGGCAGCGCCGCCTTCCAGCGCAACCGGCTGGCGGCGTACGACGAGCTGACCGCGACCGCCGAGGACCTCGGCTACTCGCTCGTGCCGAGCCGCGTCGTCGGCTGGGGCCCGGCCCAGTCCTTCTCCAGCACCGTCACCATCGACGCGGGCACCGACGCCGGGGTGCGCCCCGACATGACCGTGGTCAGCGGCGCCGGCCTGGTCGGCCGCGTCGTCTCCGCCGGCCGCACCACCGCCACGGTCCTGCTCATCATCGACCCGTCCTCCACCGTGGGCGCCCGGGTCGGCGACACCCTCGACATGGGCTTCCTGACCGGTCGTGGCGTGGTCGGCGACGAGGGCCGCCTCGACCTCGAGCTCGTCGACCGCACCGCCGTACCCGCCCGCGCCGACTCGGTCGTCACCTGGGGCAGCGACGGGGGAGCGCCCTACGTCTCCGGCGTGCCGATCGGACGTGTCACCCGGGTCTACTCCTCGCTGCGCGAGACCTCCCAGCGCGTCGTCGTCGACCCGTACGTCGACTTCGGCTCCCTCGACGTCGTCGGCGTCGTCGTGCCCACCGGCACCACCTCCGACCGCGCGCTCGTCGGCCCCGACGGTGAGCTGAGCGGCGAGCCGGACGGGGCGGAGCAGTGAGCGCCGCCCGGGCCGCCGCCGCGGCCGCCGCCGTCGTCCTCGCGCTGCTCCTGCAGGTCTCCCTCGCGCCGCACCTGGCCTGGCAGGGCGTCGTGCCCAACCTTGTCCTGCTCGTGGTGGTCGCCGCGGCGCTGACCCGCGGACCGCAGTTCGCGATGGTCCTCGGCTTCGCCGCCGGGGCCCTGCTCGACCTGGCTCCGCCGGCCGACCACACCGCCGGGCGGTGGGCGCTCGCCCTCGTCGTCGTGGGGTACGTCGCCGGGCGGGTGCGCAGCGAGGCGAGCCCGACCGCGACGACCGTCGTGTCGACCGTCGCCGCGAGCTCCTTCGTGGCCACCTCCCTCTTCGCGATGACCGGCCTGCTCCTGGGCGAGCTCAGCGTCGGCGTGGGCGAGCTGCTCCTGGTCGTCGGGCTGGCCGTGGTCTGGGACGTCGTCCTGACCCCGTTCGTGCTGCCCCCGCTGATGGCGATGTTCCGGCGCCTCGAGCCGGCACGGCTGGCATGAGCCGCCCGTCCGAGGAGGCCGTCGGGACCCGCCGCTCCCGGCTGCGCATCGTCGTCATCCAGGCGCTGGTCTTCAGCCTCTTCGCGACGCTGCTCGTGCGGCTCTACTACCTGCAGGTCGTCTCGGGCGAGCAGTACACCGCCCAGGCCGCCTCCCAGTCCGTGCGCGACATCGTCGAGCAGCCGCAGCGCGGGCTGATCGTCGACGACATGGGTCGTCCGTTGGTCACCAACCGCCTGGCCTGGGTGGTGTCGGTGGACCGCACGCTGCTCGGCAAGCTGCCGGGTCGCGACCGCAAGGAGCTGCTCGACCGGGTCGCGTCCGTCACCGGCGTACCCGTCAAGGCGCTGGAGCGCCGCCTGGTCACCTGCGGCGACGAGGGCAGCGTGACCGGCACCTGCTGGAACGGCTCGCCCTACCAGCCGGTGCCCGTGGCCACCGACGTCGAGCGCGAGGTCGCGCTGCGCATCCTCGAGCAGCCCGAGGACTACCCCGGCGTCCTCGCCGAGCAGCAGAGCGTGCGCGCCTACCCCCGCCCCTACGGCATCAACCTGGCCCACGTCCTGGGCTACCTCAGCCCGGTCACCGCCGAGGAGCTCGAGCAGGCCGAGGCCGATGGCGAGGACTCCGTCAACGGCGCCTCGGTGGTCGGCCGCGCCGGCGTCGAGAAGGAGTACGACGCGTGGCTGCGCGGGGTCCCGGGGACCCAGTCGGTCGCGGTCGACTCGATGGGCCGCGTGCTGGGCGAGGACTCCCAGGTGCAGGCGCGCCCGGGCGACACCCTGGTCACCTCCATCGACGCCAAGGTGCAGGCGGTGGTGGAGCAGCAGCTCGCCGAGACCATCCGGACGGCCAGGCAGACCCGCGACACCGTGACCGGGCGCAACTACGTCGCCGACTCCGGTGCGGTCGTGGTGCTCGAGGCCGACACGGGCCGGGTCGTGGCGATGGCCAGCCAACCGACGTACGACCCCGAGGTCTGGGTGGGCGGGATCTCCGACGACGAGCTGGCCCGGCTCTACTCCGAGGCCGCCGGCACGCCGCTGCTGGGCCGCGCCACGCAGGGCCAGTTCGCGCCCGGCTCGACGTGGAAGCCGTTCATGACCGCCGGCGCCCTGACCAACGGCTACTCCACCGACACCCGGCTGGACTGCTCCAGCTCGTTCACCGTCGGCAACCGGCCCTTCCGCAACTACGAGTCCGGCGCCTACGGCTTCATCGGCTTCGACAAGGCGCTCGAGGTCTCCTGCAACACCTTCTTCTACCGCGTCGGCTACGCCTACTGGCAGCGCTTCGGCTCCGACGAGGCCGACGTCGACGCCTTCGACCCGCTGGTCGAGGAGGCCAAGGACTTCGGGTTCGGCAAGCGCACCGGCATCGACCTGCCCGGCGAGGCCGCCGGGCGGATCGCGGACCGCCGGTGGAAGCGCGAGTACTACCAGTCCATGAAGGACTTCTACTGCGGCATCTCCGAGAAGCCGCAGGACTCGAAGACCTCCGACTTCGTCTACAAGTTCGCCTACGAGTTCTGCCTCGAGGGCTACGCCTACCGCGCCGGTGACGCCGCCAACTTCGCCATCGGCCAGGGCGACACGATCGTCACCCCGCTGCAGCTGGCGCGGGCCTACGGCGCCCTGGCCAACGGCGGCACGCTCTACGCCCCCCGCGTCGGCAAGGCGATCGTCGGCCCCGACGGTTCGGTCGTGCAGCGGATCCCGCCCAAGAAGGTCGGCACCGTCGACGTCCCGCAGAGCACGCTCGGCTACATCGACGACGCGCTCAAGGGCGTGACCCGCCAGGGCACGATGGCCTGGCGGATGGGCGGCTTCCCGCTGGACGAGGTCGAGATCCGCTCCAAGACCGGCTCCGCGGAGGTCTACGGCAAGCAGTCGACCTCGTGGGTCGCGTCCTACTCCGACGACTACGTCGTGGTGATGATGGTCAGCCAGGGCGGCACCGGCTCCGGCACGTCCGGCCCCGCGATCCGCGCCATCTGGGAGGCGCTGTACGGCATCGAGGGCGAGCGCGTGGTGCCGGCGCGGGCGGCGATCCCCGGCACCGTCCCGCCGACCCAGCTGCCCGAGTTCCTGGCCGACGGCTCGATCCTGCCGCCGGCGCGCACCCCCGGGAAGCGGGACGAGCGATGACCACCCTGACCCGCTCGCCCGCGAGGGCAGGCGCCGGCGTACGTCCCCGCTCCTCGCTGGGCACCCGGCCGCTCCTGCGGTGGGGTGGCATCGACTGGTGGCTGATGGTCGCCGTGGCGGGCCTGCTGGTGCTGGGCACCCTGCTGGTGTGGTCCGCCACGACCACCCGTGACGACCTCACCGGCGGCGACCCCCGCGCGTACCTCTACAAGCAGGTCACCAACATCACCATCGGCCTGGTGCTCATGGCCGTCGTGCTGGTCTCCGACCACCGGTGGGTGCGGATCGCCGCGCCGCTGGCCTACCTGGCCTCCGTGGCGGGGCTGGTGCTCGTGCTGGTCGCCGGCTCCACGATCAACGGCTCGCGGTCGTGGATCGTGGTCGGGGGCATGTCGATCCAGCCCGCCGAGCTGGCCAAGCTGGCCGTGGTGATCGGGATGGCGCTCGTGCTCGCGCACCGCGCCACCGGCCGCTGGCGCCCGCGGGTGGGCCTGGTCGAGGTCGTCCTCATGCTGGCGATCGCCGCCGTGCCCGCCGTCCTGATACTGCTGCAGCCCGACCTCGGCACGATGCTGGTGCTGACCGCCACCGTGACCGGCGTCCTGGCCGTCTCCGGGGCTCCGCGCCGGTGGCTGGCGCTGCTGGCCGGCGGGGGAGTGACCGCGGCCGTCGCGGCCGTCGCCGGCGGGGTGCTGAAGCCCTACCAGGTCGACCGGTTCCTCGCCTTCACCAACCCCGACCTCGATCCGCGCGGCGCCGGCTACAACGTCGAGCAGGCCCGGATCGCGGTCGGCAACGGCGGCCTCTTCGGCCAGGGCCTCTTCGAGGGCTCCCAGACCCGCTCGGGCTTCGTCCCCGAGCAGCACACCGACTTCGTCTTCACCGTGGCCGGCGAGGAGCTCGGCCTGCTCGGGGCGGGCCTGCTCATCGCCCTGCTCGGCGTCGTGGTGTGGCGCGCGCTGGCCATCGCGATGTCCACCGACGACGTCTTCGGCCGGGTCGCGGCCGCCGGCATCGCCTGCTGGTTCGGCTTCCAGGGCTTCCAGAACATCGGCATGTGCCTGGGCATCATGCCGGTGACCGGCGTCCCCCTGCCGTTCGTGTCGTACGGCGGTTCCTCGATGTTCGCCGGGCTGCTCGCGATCGGGCTGCTGCAGAACATCCGGCTGCGCGCCACCGACCGCACCGTCGGGTAGTCGCCCTCAGCCCAGGATCCGGTCCACCACGCCCTGGCTGACCGGGTGGTACGTCGGGCGGGCGACCGCGTAGACCTCCCGCGCGCGACTCCGGCCCTGCTCGGTCGTGGCGAGGGCGGCGTACACCTTGCGCAGGTAGAGCGCCCGGCCGTGCCGGGTCAGCAGGTCGGCCAGGGCGGCGTCGGCCGCGGGCCGCTCGAAGACCCAGCCGGAGGCGACGGCCAGCTCGAACCAGGCGGTCGCGACCTCGATGTTGCCGCTGGTGGAGAGGGAGTGGGCAGCGTCGACGTCGTCGAGCACCGCGTGGTCGGTCGGGAGCGACCGGACGAAGTGGACCCACTGGTGGCTGTTCCAGCCATCGGTGTCGAGGTCGGCTGCCGGGGTGCCGGCGGCGAGGGCCGTGACCTGGGCGTCGACGAGGTCGAAGGCACCGGAGGTGAAGACCGGGGCGTCGGAGGGGACCCCTGGGCCGTGGACCCACTCCTCGACGCCGACGTCCTCGGGCCCGAGGCCGGCGGGCGCCAACAGCTCGGCCCCGAGGTGGGCGAGGAAGGTCGGGGTGTCCATGGAGCCGAAGGCGTGGCGGTCGAAGTAGTCGCGCAGGAAGGCGTCGAAACGCTCGCGGCCGACCCGGGCCTCCAGCATCCGCAGGAAGAGCGAGCCTTTCTCGTAGGGCAGCTTGGGCAGGTAGCCGTCGGGGTCCTCGAGCTCGGCGTGCAGCACGGTCTGGTGCGGCTCGGCGCCGGCGAGGGTCTTGTCGAGCTCCTGGCGACCCAGCCGCAGCAGCATGGAGGTGTAGTCCGCGCCGAAGACGGCCTCGTCGATGCGCGTCTCGAAGTACGTCGTGAAGCCCTCGTTGAGCCACAGGTCGTTCCAGGTCGCGTTGGTGACCAGGTTGCCCGACCAGGAGTGCGCGAGCTCGTGGGCCACCAGTGAGACGAGCGAGCGGTCACCGGTGATGACGGTGGGGGTGGCGAAGGTCAGGCGGGGGTTCTCCATGCCGCCGTACGGGAAGCTCGGCGGGAGCACGAGCAGGTCGTAGCGGCCCCAGCGGTAGGGCCCGTAGAGCCCCTCGGCGGCCTCGACCATGCGCTCGGTGTCGGCGAACTCCCAGGCCGCCGCCTCGACCAGCTGCGGCTCGGCGTAGACGCCGGTGCGCGGGCCGAGCTCGCGGAACTCCAGGTCGCCGACGGCCAGCGCCACGAGGTAGCTCGGCACCGGCTCGGGCATGGTGAAGCGGTACGTCCCGTCGGCCGCCGGCGCGGTCGGGTTCTCCGCGCTCATCACGGCCATGAGCCCGAGGTCGGCGGGCACCCGGACGACGGCGTCGTACGGCGCGCGGATGCCGGGGCTGTCCTGGCAGGGGATCCAGCTGCGCGCCAGGATCGGTTGGGACTGGGTGAAGAGGAACTCCTTGCCGGAGCTGGTCTGCGCGGGGTCCAGCCACTGCAGGGCCTGGGCCTCCGCGGTGGTGGCGTAGTGGACGACCACCCGGTCAACCTCGCCCAGCGTGACTGTGAGGGGAGCGCCGAGGACCGGGTCGTGCTCGCCGAGCTCGTGCGTGAGCGGGCGACCCGCACCGTCGGTGACCGCACCGAGGTCGAGGTGCCAGGTGTCCAGCACCAGCTGCGTGGCGTCCGGGTCGACGCGCTCGACGTCCAGGGTCACGCTGCCGGAGAGCCGACGCTCCTCGAAGGAGACGTCGAGGTCGAGCGCCATCCGGCGCACGACGACCTCCTCGGGACGGGCGTGGGAGTGGGGGTCGCGGGCGAGTCCGAGGGTCACCGGCGCAACGTACCCGTCGTGCCGAGGGCCTCGACGCCTGACCGTCCGGGTGCACCCGGCCGGTCACGCCTCGTCAGGGGCTGAGCGAGAAGAAGAGGAACGTCGCCAGCAGCGTCAGGTGCACCACGCCCTGAAGCGCCTTGGCCCGGCCCTGCACGACGGTGAGGGTGGCGACGGCGACCGAGGTCACGAGCAGCACAATCTGGGTCGACTCCAGCCCCAGCACCAGCGGACCGTCCAGCCAGATCATCGCGACGGCGATGGTGGGGATGGTCAGGCCGATCGATGCCATGGCCGAGCCGTAGGCGAGGTTGAGGGAGATCTGGACCCGGTCGCGGGAGGCGTTGAGCACCGCAGCGATCGACTCCGGGGCCAGCACCAGCAGCGCGATGACCACACCGACGACGGCGTACGGCAGGCCGAGGGCGGAGACGGCGTCCTCGATCGTGGGGGAGAGCAGCTTGGCCAGGCCGACGACCGAGACCAGCGAGACCAGCAGCAGCGCCAGGGAGATCAGCGTCTCGGTGCCGTCCGGCGGATCGGCGTGACCGTCGCCGTCGGAGTCGGCGAGGTCGAAGACGCCGGTCATCCGCCCCTGGGAGTCGGAGGTGACGGGGAGGAAGAAGTCGCGGTGCTGCACGGTCTGGGTGAACACGAAGGCGCCGTAGAGGACGAGCGAGGCGACGGCGGCAAAGGCCAGCTGGCTCGCGGTGTACTCCAGCCCCTGCGCGCTCGTGGTGAAGCCCGGCAGCACCAGGCACACCGAGGCCAGGGCGACCACCGTGGACAGTGCCGAACCGGTGCCGGTGGCGTTGAAGCTGACCAGTCCGTGGCGCAGCGCGCCGACGAGCAGCGAGAGGCCGACGATCCCGTTGAGCGTGATCATGAGGGCGGCGAAGACGGTGTCGCGGGCGTACGTCGAGGAGCCCTCCCCGCCGCCGACCATGAGCATGACGATGAGCCCGACCTCGATCACCGTCACCGCGACGGCCAACACAAGCGAGCCGTAGGGCTCGCCGACGCGGTGCGCGACCACCTCCGCGTGGTGTACCGCCGCCAGGATCGAGCCCACCAGCGCCACCGCGATGGCGACCAGGACGACCGGGTTCTCGTGGCTGGACCAGGTCGCCAGCAGCAGGCCTAGGGAAAGGACCGGCACCGCGACCGTCCACTGGAAAGGGCCTCGCCGCGCGGGGTCGCTCATGCCCCAACCCTAGGGAGGTGGCCAACCGGTCGAGCGGGGTGGGCCCGGACCCACCTCTGCGTATGATGGTTGCTGATGGCAACGAATACCCCCGACGTGCCGGCGACCGACGGCGCTCCCCAGACCGACTCGGGCGAGTACACCCACGCCCAGGTCCTGACGATCCTCACCGGCCTGATGCTGGGCATGTTCCTGGCCTCGCTGGACCAGACGATCGTCAGCACCTCGATCAGGACCATCGCCGACGACCTCAGCGGCCTGTCGGTGCAGGCCTGGGTGACGACGGCCTACCTCATCACCGCCACGATCACGACCCCGATCTACGGCAAGCTCGGTGACACCTACGGCCGCAAGAAGCTGTTCATGTTCGCCATCTCGGTCTTCATCGTGGGCTCGGCGCTGTGCTCGTTCGCCGACTCGATGTACATGCTCGCGGTCTTCCGGGCGCTGCAGGGGCTCGGCGCGGGCGGTCTCATGACGCTGGTGCTCGCGATCATCGGCGACATCGTCAGCCCGCGGGAGCGCGCCCGCTACACCGGCTACTTCATGGCGACCTTCGCGACCTCCTCGGTGCTGGGCCCCGTGCTCGGCGGGCTGCTGGCCGGCCAGGACTCGATCCTGGGCGTCACGGGTTGGCGCTGGGTCTTCCTCGTCAACGTCCCCGTCGGGCTGCTGGCGCTCGTCGTCGTCGCCCGCACGCTGAACGTCCGCTCCGAGCGCCGCGACGTGCGGATCGACTGGTGGGGCGCGGCCGCCCTCGTGGTCGGCCTGGTCCCGCTGCTCACCGTGGCCGAGCAGGGTCGCGAGTGGGGCTGGGGCTCCGGCCTGGCGCTGGCCTGCTACGCCGTCGGCGTACTCGGGCTGGTGGCGTTCGTCCTGGCCGAGCACGCGATGGGCGACGCGGCGCTCATCCCGCTGCGGCTCCTCCGCATGCGCGTCACGGCCGTGACGATCGCGGCCAGCGTCATCATCGGCATGGCGATGTTCGGCGGGATCATGATCCTGCCGCTCTACATGCAGATCGTGCACGGAGCCAGCCCCACCGAGTCCGGCATCCTCATGCTGCCGATGGTCGCCGGCATGATGCTCGCCTCGATCGGCTCGGGCCGCGTCATCTCCCGCACCGGGCAGGTGCGGATGTTCCCCGTCGTCGGCTCCGCGGTGATCGTGCTGGGCCTCTTCCTGCTCTCCTTCACCTCCGCCGACACCCCGCTCCCGTGGGTCAACGCCGCCATGTTCGTGCTGGGCCTCGGCCTCGGCTCCTGCATGCAGCCGCTGCTGCTCACCGTGCAGAGCGCGGTGCCGCCGACCGAGATCGGGGTGGCCACCGCCTCCTCGACGTTCTTCCGGCAGATGGGCGGCACCCTGGGCGTCGCGGTCTTCCTCTCGGTGCTCTTCAGCACCGTCGGGCCCAACATCTCCGAGGCGCTCGACGAGGCAGCCCGTACACCGGAGTTCCAGGCGGCCGCCCAGGAGGTCGGCGGGCTCGACCCCGACCTGGTCACCACCATCCAGGACGACTCCTCGGTCCTGGAGACCCTGCCCGACGCCCTGGCCCACCCGTTCCGGGTCGGCTTCGCGGAGTCGATGGACACGGTGTTCCTCGCTGCGGCCGGCGTGGGGGTGCTGGCCTTCCTCATCCTGCTGCTGCTCCCGCCCGTGCAGCTGCGCGACACCTCGGCGTCGGCGGCGCGTGCCGCCGGCGCCACCTCGACCGGCCCGACCCCGACCGCCCCGCGCGAGTAGCCCGCCCGCGCTGGGGTTTCGGGGTGCGACCGGCGGCGCCGTACCCTGGGTGACTGCCCTGCCCGACCGAGGCCAGCACCACCAGCTCCGCCCCCAGACACCGAGGTGAGTCGATGTCCGCCCCCGCCGCCCTGCGCCGTGGCCAGTCCGTCTTCGAGCTCCTGGAGCCGCACCTGCCCGGCGTCTCCAAGCCGATCCAGTACGTCGGCGGCGAGCTGAACTCCACGGTCAAGGACTGGGACTGCGGCGCCGACTCCGAGGAGTCCGGCGGCCAGACGGTCCGATGGGCGCTGATGTACCCCGACGCCTATGAGGTCGGCCTGCCCAACCAGGGCGTCCAGATCCTCTACGAGGTGCTCAACGAGCGCGACTGGATCGTCGCCGAGCGCACCTACGCGGTGTGGCCGGACATGGAGAGGCTGCTCAAGGAGCAGGGCATCCCGCAGTTCACCGTCGACGCCCACCGCCCGGTCGGCGACTTCGACCTCTTCGGTCTGAGCTTCTCCACCGAGCTGGGCTACACCAACATGCTCAACGCCCTCGACCTCGCCGGCATCCCGCTGCACGCCGTGGAGCGCACCGAGGACCACCCGGTCGTCATCGCCGGCGGCCACGCAGCCTTCAACCCCGAGCCGATCGCGGACTTCATCGACGCCGCGGTGCTCGGTGACGGCGAGGAGGTCGTGCTCGCGATCTCCGACATCGTGCGCGAGTGGAAGTCCGAGGACCGCCCCGGCGGTCGCGAGGAGCTGCTGCGCCGGCTCGCGGTCACCGGCAACATCTACGTCCCCCGCTTCTACGACGTCACGTACGCCGCGGACGGCTCGATCGAGGCGGTCGTGCCGAACCGCCCTGGCATCCCGTTCCGCGTGCGCAAGCACACGCTCATGGACCTCGACGCCTGGCCCTACCCGCGCAAGCCGCTGGTGCCGCTGGCCGAGACCGTCCACGAGCGGTTCAGCGTCGAGATCTTCCGCGGCTGCACCCGCGGCTGCCGGTTCTGCCAGGCCGGGATGGTCACCCGCCCCGTGCGTGAGCGCTCGATCGAGACGATCGGCGCGATGGTCGAGAACGGCATCCGCAAGACCGGCTTCGAGGAGGTCGGCCTGCTCTCGCTGTCCAGCGCCGACCACACCGAGATCGGCGACGTCGCCACCGGGCTGGCCGACCGCTACGAGGGCACGAACGTCTCGCTGTCGCTGCCCTCGACCCGGGTCGACGCCTTCAACATCACGCTGGCCAACGAGTTCTCCCGCAACGGCCGCCGCTCGGGCCTCACGTTCGCCCCCGAGGGCGGCTCGGAGCGGATGCGCAAGGTCATCAACAAGATGGTGACCGAGGAGGACCTCATCCGCACCGTCGCGGCGGCGTACTCCCACGGCTGGCGCCAGGTGAAGCTCTACTTCATGGTCGGTCTGCCCACCGAGACCGACGAGGACGTCCTGCAGGTCGCCGAGCTGGCCAAGGCGGTCATCGCCAAGGGCCGCGAGGTCGCCGGCCACAACGACATCCGCTGCACCGTCTCCATCGGCGGGTTCGTGCCGAAGCCGCACACGCCCTTCCAGTGGGCCGCCCAGCTCGACGTCGAGACCACCGACGAGCGGCTGCGCAAGCTGCGCGAGACCGTGCGTGCCGACAAGAAGTTCGGCCGCGCCATCGGCTTCCGCTACCACGACGGCAAGCCCGGGATCGTCGAGGGACTGCTCTCCCGCGGCGACCGGCGCGTGGGTCGGGTCATCGAGCAGGTCTGGCGCGACGGCGGCCGCTTCGACGGCTGGTCCGAGCACTTCTCCTACGACCGCTGGATGGCCGCCGCCGAGCAGGGCCTGGCGGGCACGGGGGTCGACCTGGACTGGTTCACCCTGCGCGAGCGCGACTACGACGAGGTCCTGCCCTGGGACCACCTCGACTCCGGCCTGGACAAGGACTGGCTCTGGGGTGACTGGGAGGACGCCCTCGCGGTCGCCGACGGCTCGGCCGACGTCGAGGTCGAGGACTGCCGCTGGACGCCGTGCTACGACTGCGGCGTGTGCCCCGAGATGGGCACGGAGATCCAGGTCGGTCCGACCGGGCAGAAGCTGCTGCCGCTCGCGGTCGTCTGACCGGTCCGACTGCTGCTCGGCCCGCGCCTCGCAGGGCGCGGGCCGTCGTGCTCAGTCGACCAGCGGCTCGTCGAGCTGGCCGCCGTCGGGCGCCAGGGCGAGGCAGGCGATCTTCTCGCCCGCCTCGAGCTCGTCGTAGATCACCAGCAGCGAGACGTCGCCGCTGGTGCTGACCGCCTCCCGCTCGGGGTCGTCGGAGACGGCCTCGTCGCACAGCTGGCTGTAGTCGCCGTCGGGGCCGCCGGCGGCCGCCTCCTCGGTGAGCGTCGCCATCGCGAGCACCTCGGCGTCGTGCGGTTCGGAGCAGTCCCCCACGGTGATCGTCTCGAAGCTCTCCGCATCGCCCCGCAGGCCCTCGGCGCTGATGCAGTCACCGGGCTCGAGGTCGTTGACCGCGCGCACCGAGCTGCCGACGACGACCGCCACGACGACCAGGACCAGCGCGCCGATCATCACCAGGGTGTTGAGCACGATCGCGGCGATGGCCAGGCCCTTGCCGTGGTCGCGCCCGTCCTTGCTGCGCCGCAGCACGACGATGCCCAGCACGAGGCCGACCGGCAGGCAGCACAGCACCGAGGACACCAGCGCGCCGATGGCCATGCCCTTGCTGGGCTCGCCCTGCTCGCCGCCGCCGGGGAACGCGCCGCCCGGGAACGAGCCGGGAGCGCCGTACGGCTGCCCCGCCGGCTGCTGGGGTGCGCCGTACGGCGAGGGGGCCTGGCCGTAGGGCGTGGAGCCGTACGACGGGGGCGGGGTGCCCGGGGCGGGATAGGGGTCGTCCGAGGGCTGCTGGGGCGGCGGCGGGGGCGCGTCGTACGACGGCGGGAACGGCGGCGTGCCCTGCGGGTCCTGGCCGGGCTGCTCGGGCTGCTGGGGCTGGTCAGGACCTGTCGGCGGCTGCGTCACGGTGCTCACCCTAGGGACGGACGGGCCGTGCGGCGAGCACATCCGCTCGGCCGGGACGGCGGCGCAGCCCAGCGGGCACTTCTGCGAGTTGTTGCAGGGCGAGAAGGTGAGCCATCGCGCGGCCCCCGGACGGCCCGCGACGCCACTACGTTCCTGCGCACCGTGCCGACCGGCCGGGAGCCGCGCTCGCGGCGTCCTCACCACTTCTCGGGAGTCCACCCATGACGTCCACCCCTGTCCGCAGGCGCGCCCTGCGCCGACTCGGCGCCACCTCGGCCGCCGCCCTGGCCAGCTCCGTGGCCCTCGCCGGCCTGACCGGCCTCGCTGCCACGCCCGCCCAGGCCGTCCCCGGCGACGCCCGCTCCGACCGGGCCCCAGTCGTCGGCGAGAACCGCGCCGCCGCCGTCCCGGGCCGCTACATCGTGGTCATGGAGGAGCGGGCCGCGGCCGGTGCCGACGCCGACGCCCGCGAGACCGCCCGCGCGCACGGCGGCCGGGTCCTGGAGACCTACGGCACCGCGCTGCGCGGCTTCTCGGCGCAGCTGCCCGAGCGCGCCGTCGAGGCCCTCGCGAAGCGCCCCGGGGTCGCGTTCATCGAGGCCGACCAAGCCCTGTCCGTCGACGCCACCCAGACCGGCGCCACCTGGGGCCTGGACCGCGTCGACCAGCGCAACCTGCCGCTCGACGGCTCCTACACCTACGACCGCACCGGCCAGGGCGTCACCGCCTACATCATCGACACCGGCATCCTGGCCGGGCACACGCAGTTCGGCTCGCGCCTGCAGTCGGGCTACACCGCCATCAGCGACGGCCGCGGCACCAGCGACTGCAACGGCCACGGCACGCACGTCGCGGGCACCGTCGGCGGCTCGACGTACGGCGTCGCGAAGGCCGTGACCCTGCGCCCCGTGCGCGTGCTGGACTGCACGGGCAACGGCTCGACGTCCGGCGTCATCGCCGGCGTCGACTGGGTGACCTCCCACCACGCCGCCGGTGCCCCGGCCGTCGCCAACATGAGCCTGGGCGGCGGGGTCTCCTCCGCGCTGGACCAGGCCGTCTCGACCTCCATCGCCGACGGCGTCACCTACGCCGTGGCCGCGGGCAACGAGGACACCAACGCCTGCAACGGCTCGCCCTCGCGCGTGGCCGCGGCGCTGACCGTCGGGTCGACCACCCGCACCGACGCGCGCTCCTCGTTCTCCAACTACGGCAGCTGCCTGGACCTCTTCGCGCCCGGCTCGGACATCACCTCGGCCTGGCACACCGGCACCAGCGCCACCAACACGATCTCCGGCACCTCGATGGCGACCCCGCACGTCGCCGGTGTCGCGGCGCTCTACCTCCAGGGGGCGCCGAGCGCCTCGCCGAGCACCGTCTCCTCGGCGGTCCTCGGTGCGACGACGAGCGGCAAGGTGACCAGCGCCGGCACCGGCTCGCCCAACCGCCTGCTCACCTCGCTCGTGACCGGCGGGACGACCGAGCCGCCCGCCCCGTCGGGCAACCTGCTGGCCAACCCCGGCTTCGAGTCCGGCGCCGTGTCCTGGACCTCCACCTCGGGCGTCATCACCAACGACACGGGTGCCCCGGCGGCCAGCGGGAGCTGGAAGGCCTGGCTCAACGGCTACGGCACCACGCGCACCGACGAGGTCGCCCAGCAGGTCGCCGTCCCCACCGCCGGCCGCGCGACGCTGTCGTTCCGGCTCTACGTCAGCAGCGCCGAGACCACGACCAGCCAGGCCTACGACACCCTGCGCGTGCAGGTGGTCTCGGGCGGCAGCGCGACCACGCTGGCGACCTACTCCAACCTCGACGAGGGCACCGGCTACACCACGCGGACCCTCGACCTGTCGGCCTTCACCGGTCGCACCGTCACGGTCCGGTTCCTCGGCGCCGAGGACTCCTCGCTCGGCACCAGCTTCGTCGTCGACGACACGTCGCTGACCACGGGCTGAGCACCTCCTGGCCGGAGGCTGCTCCGCAGGGGCCGCGCCCCGTCACCCGTGCTGGGGTGACGGGGCGCGGTCGCGCAGCTGGTCCTCCACGTGGGCCGGACGCGCGAGCACGACCGAGAGCCACGCGAGCGGTGCGACGAGCACCAGCAGGAAGAGAAGCGGCAGCGTCCACGCGTCGGTGGCGGCGTACAGCAGGCCGACCACGAAGGGGCCCACCACCGCCAGGAGGTAGCCCGCGGACTGGGTGAAGGCCGAGAGGGTGGCGGTGCCCTCGGCGGTGCGGGCGCGCAGCCCGATGAGGGTCAGGATGAGCGGGAAGGTCGTGGTGCCGGCGCCGGTCAGGAGCGCCCACAGCACGGCCAGCGAGGCGGGGGCGACCAGCAGCCCGACGTACGCGACGGGGTAGCACGCCACGACCGCGAGCAGCACGACCGCGGGCCGCGGGCTGGCCACGAGCACCCGCGGCAGCACGTAGGACAGCGGGATCGTCACGCCGGTGAGCAGCCCGACGAGCAGCCCGGCGGTCCCCGCGGAGTAGCCGTTGTCGCGCCACAGCTGCGCGAACCAGCCGAAGATCGCGTAGGCCTGCAGCGACTGCAGGCCGAAGTACGCCGCCAGCGCGATGCCCAGCGGCGTGCGCGCCACCGCCCAGAACGCCACCCGCGGGCCCTCCTCCTGCACGACCCGGTCGTGCCGGCTCATCAGCAGCCAGGGCAGGAGCGCCGCGGCCGCCAGGACCGTCCAGATGCCCAGGCCCCAGCGCCAGCCCTCGTCGACCGAGCCGCCCAGCAGCCGGCTCAGCGGCACGGTCAGCACCAGGGCAGCCGTCAGGCCGACGGCCAGGACCGTGGAGTAGACCGAGGTGGCCTCGCCGATCCGGTCCGGCTGGTGCCGCTTGACCAGCGAGGGCAGCAGCACGTTGGCCACCGCCGCGCCCGAGACCGCCAGGAACGACAACGCCAGGAACGCGACCGGGTCGCCGGTCAGCGCCCGCAGCAGCAGTCCGACCGTCACAGCGACGAGCGCCAGCAGCGTCACGCGGTGCAGCCCGGCCCGGGCCGCCGCGGCCGAGGCCAGCGCGCCGACCAGGGCGAAGGCGAGCACCGGGAGCGAGGTGAGGAGCGCCGCCTGGGCGTCGGAGAGGCCCAGCCCGTCCCGCACCTCCTCGAGCACCGGCCCGACGCTGACGGCTGCGGGGCGCAGGTTGACCGAGACGAGGACCAGCCCGGTCCAGAAGAGCAGCTGCGACCGGTTCACCCCGCGATGCTCGCACCCGCTCGCCGACCGCAGGGTGGTGGGTGGTGCGCGCTCGGAGGCGACCGTGCGGGTGTCGAGCCGGCGCGTCCTTCCGGAGAGGTGTGCCCGCTCGGCCACGGACGGTCGGGACGGGACGGTTGTCGGCGGGCTGGGGCAGGATCGCGTCCGTGGCGACGGCGGGTGGGGCAGCGGGCGGGCCAGGGGCAGGGGCAGCGAGCGGGACGTCGGTACGCCGGGTGGGGGACGACGAGCGGCGGGCGCGGCTCGCGCGGCGGCACGCCGTCGCGCCCGGGCACCGGGTCGCCGACCCGGTCGAGGCGACCCGGTCCGTGGTGGTGCTGCACGCGACCGAGCCGGCGACGGTGCACCTGGCCGTGCACGCCCGCGCCGAGGTGCCCCGCTCCGCGGTGGACCACGCGCTCGAGGGGGAGCGGTCGCTGGTGCGGCAGCTGGCGATGCGGCGCACGATGTTCGTCTTCCCGCGCGACCTGCTGCCCGCGGCCTGGGGGAGCGCGGCCGCGCGGGTGGCCGCGACCGAGCGGACCAGGCTGGCCAGGGACCTCGTCGCCGCCGGCCTGGCCGACGACGGGCACGCGCTGCTCGCGCAGGTGGGCGAGGAGGTCCTCGCCGCCCTGGACGCCGCGCCCGCGGGGCTCACCACCACCGAGCTGCGTGCGGTCGTGCCCGCGATGGACGTGCGTGCCGACCTGCCCTCATCCCAGGTCGGCCCCGGTCGGTTCCTCACCGTCCTCGGCGCCGAGGGGCACCTGGTCCGGGGCACCAACACCTCGCACTGGCGGGTCTTCCGGCCGCGCTGGGCCACGATGGCGGCCTGGCTCGAGCAGGTGGAGGAGCCGCTGACCGCGGAGGCCGGCTACGCCGCGCTCGTCCGCTGCTGGCTGGAGCGCTTCGGCCCCGGGACCGAGACCGACCTGGTCTGGTGGCTGGGCGCGACCAAGGGGGCCGTGCGCCGCGCCCTGGCCGACGTCGGGGCCGTCGAGGTGGTGCTCGGGACCGGCGCGACGGCGTACGTGCTGGCCGACGACGTGGAGCCCGAGCCGGCCGTCGCGCCGTGGGCGGCGCTGCTGCCGGTGCTCGACCCCACGGTGATGGGGTGGAAGGAGCGGGGCTTCTACCTCGGCGAGCACGGGCCGGCCCTCTTCGACCGCAACGGCAACGCCGGCACGACGGCCTGGTGGGACGGGCGGGTCGTGGGGTGCTGGGTGCAGGACCCCGACGGCGTGGTCGAGGTCCGGCTGCTCGAGGACGTCCCTGCCGAGGGTCGTGCCGCGCTGCGGGCCGAGGCCGGGCGGTTGCAGACCTGGCTCACGGGGGAGCGGGTGGGCACGGTCTACCCCTCGCCGGCGATGCGGGCCGACCCCGGTGACCTCACCTACCCTGTGCTCCGTGCGTGAGCAGCCCGAGCAGCAGGCCCCCCCGGTCCAGCGCCTGAGGATCCGGTACGCCAAGCGTGGCCGGCTCCGCTTCACCAGCCACCGCGACTTCTCCCGGGCCTTCGAGCGGGCGGTCTTCCGTGCCCGGATCCCGATGGCCTACTCCAGCGGCTTCAACCCCCACCCGCGCATCTCGTACGCCGGTGCCGCGCCGACCGGGTCGGCCAGCGAGGCGGAGTACCTCGAGATCGCCCTCGCCCAGGTCGTCGACCCCGCCGGTGTGCACGCCGAGCTCGAGGAGGCGCTGCCCCCGGGGCTGGACGTGCTCCAGGTGGTGGAGTCGCCCGGCGGCTCCCTCGCCGACCGGCTCGAGGCCAGCCACTGGACCCTCGACGTGCCCACCGCGCCCGACACCACCGCCGCGGCCGTCGAGGGCTTCCTCGCCCGGGAGGCGGTCCTCGTCGAGCGGATGACCAAGAAGGGGCTGCGCGAGTTCGACTGCCGCGCCGCGGTGGTCTCCCTCGCCGTCACCCCGCACGAGCAGGGCTCGCGGCTCGACCTGGTCCTGCGTCACTCCACCACCCCCGCCGTCCGCCCCGACGACGTCCTCCGCGGCCTGCGCGAGACCGCCGGCCTGGAGACGGGCAGCGCGCCGCTGCTGACCCGCCGGGCCCAGGGCCCGCTGGACCCCGAGACCGGCGAGGTCGGCGACCCGCTCGCCTGAGCCCAGGTCCACCGATCCTCGCCTGCTACGCGACACCATGCGGGCGCCCTGGCTGCGTTGCCGACGCTCGACGGGCACCCAGCAGGCCTTCGCGCCGGCGCCTTGCCAGCGCACCCGCCTGGTGCCGCTCGCGACGGCGATGATCGGTTGATCTGGGCTGAGCCGGCCGCACCGCCGCGGGCCGCGGCGTACCAGGACGCCTCACGAGCGGAGTCGGCATGACGTGCCTGGCGCGTCGGGTGGACTCCGGTCGACGCCGCGCCGGGGTCGTCGCGGCCGGACCCGGCGACGCGCCCGGTCCCGGGCAGGGACGTCGACGAACCGGCCCCTCCGGTCCGCGTGTGCGATACTCGCCACGGTCCCAGACCTCCTGACCAGTCCGCCGCGGCACCGTGCCGCGACGAGCCCGACCGGGGGGTCCAGGACACGACGACGTTCTCGCCGGTCCCGCGCAAGGGCCGGCACACCGAGGACAGGTCGTCGCCAGACCGCGACGCGGCCCGGCTGATCGGTGACAGCGATCCTCCCGGAGCAGGCGACCGCGGCAGGCGAGGGCCGGCCGAGGTGACGCACCCGCGGAGGGGGTCGCCGCCACACGACAGACTTGCGTCCGGCCCCGCGGGGTCGCGGCGAACGACCAGCCCGGACGCTGCGCACCTCGCGACCGGGCCGAGGAGCAGCACGTGCCCGAGGACAACACGCAGGACAGCACGCACGACCAGGCAGTCGTCGAGCGGGCCGGGGACACCCCCGCCGCCGAGAGCACCCCCGCCGCCGCCGGCGGCACCGCGACCGAGGGTCGCCAGGCCGAGGAGCCCGCCGCCCCGGCGCGCAAGACCGCCGCCCGCAAGACGGCGAAGAAGGCCCCCGCCAAGAAGACTGCGGCCACGAAGACGGCCACGAAGAAGGCTGCCGCCGAGAAGGCCGCTGCCGACGAGGCACTGCCGCTCGAGGCCGGCGCCGAGGCTGCCGTGGCCGGCGCCGACGACACGGCCGCGACCGAGCCCGTGGCGAAGAAGGCGGCCAAGAAGGCGCCGGCGAAGAAGGCTGCCGCCAAGCGCACGACCAAGAAGGCCGCCCCGGCGGCCGAGGACACCCCCGCCGCGGACCAGCCGCTCGAGGGCGTCTCCGCCGTCGACGCACCGGCCGAGCCGGTCGAGCCGGTCGAGGACGGGCAGACCGCTCCCGCCAAGAAGACGGCCGCGAAGAAGGCGACCGCGAAGAAGGCAGGCGCCCGCAAGAGCGCGGCGAAGAAGACCGAGGCCCCGGCGGACGCCCCGGTCGAGGGCACCTCGACCGACGACGCCGAGCAGGACGAGGCGGGCGCCCCCACCGGCGCCCCCGTGCCGCTGTTCCAGGCCCCGGTCGCGAAGAAGACCACGAGCCGCCGCAGCACCGCCAAGAAGGCAGCGCCCGCGCCCGTCGAGGAGCCCACTGACGAGGACGAGGACGCCGAGGCCACGGCCGAGCCGGAGGACCAGTCCGACGCCCCGGCCGACGCGCCCGCGGCCGAGGCCGAGGCCGACGGCGACGACGCGGCCGACGAGTCCGACGACTCCGACGAGTCCGACGACGAGGGCGCGGACGAGGGCGGCGAGGACTCCGGCGACGGCTCGCCCGCGCGCCGCCGCCGACGCCGCGGTGGCCGTCGCCGTCGCCGCGGGGGCTCCGGCGGTTCCGGTGGCGGCTCCGCCGACTCCGATGAGGACTCCGAGGACGGTGCCGAGGGTGCCGGCTCCTCCGCTGACGCCGAGTCCGGCGCCGCCTCGTCCGAGGACGGCGACGCCGACAAGGACGCGAAGGACGACGGCGACCAGGACTCCCAGGCGGGGCAGGGCGAGGGCTCCGGCTCCTCGCGCCGCCGGCGCCGCCGTCGCCGCTCCGGCGAGGGCGGGGACGACTCCGCCGACGAGCCCGGCACCACCACGCGCGTGCGCAGCTCGCGCACCGGTGAGGACCAGATCACCGCGCTGAGCGGGTCCACGCGCCTGGAGGCCAAGAAGCAGCGTCGTCGCGAGGGTCGCGAGGCCGGACGCCGGCGCGCGCCGATCGTCTCCGAGGCCGAGTTCCTGGCCCGCCGCGAGTCGGTCGACCGGGTCATGGTCATCCGCGAGCGCGAGGACCTCACCCAGATCGCCGTCCTCGAGGACAAGGTCCTCGTGGAGCACTACGTCGCGCGCGAGTCCCAGACCTCGCTCATCGGCAACGTCTACCTCGGTCGGGTGCAAAACGTCCTGCCCTCGATGGAGGCCGCCTTCATCGACATCGGCAAGGGCCGCAACGCCGTGCTGTACGCCGGCGAGGTCAACTGGTCCGCGCTGGGCCACAAGGAGGGCCAGCCGCGCAAGATCGAGTCGGTGCTCTCCTCGGGCCAGCCGGTCCTGGTGCAGGTCACCAAGGACCCGATCGGCGCCAAGGGCGCGCGCCTGACCAGCCAGATCAGCCTGGCCGGCCGCTTCCTGGTCTACGTCCCGGACGGGACCACCTCGGGCATCTCCCGCAAGCTGCCCGACACCGAGCGCAGCCGGCTCAAGGCCCTGCTCAAGGAGATCGTCCCCGACACGGCCGGCGTCATCGTGCGCACCGCGGCCGAGGGCGCCAGCGAGGAGGAGCTGACGGCCGACGTCGAGCGGCTCAAGGCGCGCTGGGAGGACATCGAGAAGAAGTCCAAGGGCAGCGCCCCGCAGCTGCTCTACGGCGAGCCGGACCTGACCCTCAAGGTCGTCCGCGACCTGTTCACCGAGGACTTCGCCAGGCTCGTGATCCAGGGCCAGGACGCCTGGGAGACCGTCGAGTCCTACGTCAGCCACGTGGCTCCGGACCTCGCCGAGCGGCTCGAGCGCTTCGAGCCCGCCGCTGAGGGCCGCGACGCCGGCAAGGACGTCTTCGCGGCGTACCGCGTCGACGAGCAGATCGCCAAGGGCCTGGACCGCAAGGTCTGGCTGCCCTCGGGCGGCTCGCTGGTCATCGACCGCACCGAGGCGATGACCGTCGTCGACGTCAACACCGGCAAGTTCACCGGCTCCGGGGGCAACCTGGAGGAGACGGTCACCAAGAACAACCTCGAGGCGGCCGAGGAGATCGTGCGCCAGCTCCGGCTGCGCGACATCGGCGGCATCATCGTCGTCGACTTCATCGACATGGTCCTGGAGTCCAACCGCGACCTCGTGCTGCGGCGCCTGGTCGAGTGCCTGGGCCGCGACCGCACCCGCCACCAGGTCGCCGAGGTCACCTCGCTCGGCCTGGTGCAGATGACCCGCAAGCGGATCGGCACCGGGCTGCTGGAGGCGTTCAGCGAGAACTGCCAGGCCTGCCAGGGCCGCGGGATCGTAATCCACGAGCACCCGGTCGAGCCGCGGGGCGGGGGCTCCGACGACGACCGCGGCGGACGCGGCGGCGGCGGCAAGCGCTCCCGCGGTGGTCGGGGCGGCAAGGGCTCGGAGGGCTCGGCCGGCTCGAACCAGGGCGGTCAGGGCGGTTCCGGCGGCTCCAGCACCCCCGCAGCCCCCTCGCCCAAGGACGTGGCGGCCATGGCCCGCCAGGAGCGCCAGGACGCCGAGAAGGCGGCCGAGGCCGCCGACCAGCAGCCGGCCGACGAGGCGACGTCGCAGACCGGCCAGCCCCAGGCGGAGCAGCCCCAGTCCGAGCAGCACCTGTCCGAGCCCGCTGCGCCCCGCGTGAGCACCCGCTCGCGCTCCCAGCGCAGCCGCTCCGGCCAGTCAGCCCAGTCCGGTCAGTCCGACCGCACGGACGCCGCGGCAGCCGCCGTCCCGCAGGAGGCCCCGGCAGTCGAGCAGCCGGCAGTCGAGCAGCCGGTGCAGCAGGGCCCCACGGAGACCGAGCCCGCACCGGAGCCGACCCCGGCGCCAGAGCGAGCGGAGGCCCCCACCGCTGCCCCCGCGGGCAGCAGTGGCGTCGTCACCCGGACCCGTCGCAGCGCCCGTCGTACGACGCCGCTGACGACCGGCGAGGCGGCGGCCGTGGTCGTGGACCCGACAAAGGTGGAGCCCGCCGCGCCCGCGGAGAGCTCCTCGGCCCAGACGGCTCCGCCGGCCGCCCCGAAGGTCGTGACCCGCACCCGCTCCAGCCGGCCTGCCCGGCAGGGGAGCGTGCCGAGCATGGGCGAGGCGTCCGCGGTCGGCGGTGTGGGCGAGCCGGCCGGCGACGGGCGGGTCGAGCCTGGGACCGCCGGTGCTGCGCCCGACGCCGGGACCGACGCCGGGACCGAGACCGGGGGCGGCGCGAGCACCGTGGAGCACGTGCCCGTGAAGCGCAAGGGTGCGCGCAAGCGCTGACGTTTTGCGGGGGCGCCCCGCGGGCGCGTAGCATCATCGTTCGGTGCGCCCGCGAGCGTGCCGTTCTCCGTGTGGCGCCACCGTCGCCGCCGACCTCCCGGGTGGGAGGGTCAGGCGTGGGCAGGTGCCGCAGCCCCGGAGGCAGCACCACCAGCACAAGCACCAGACCCAGCAGCATCAGACGTAGGACGACGAAGGAGACCGCGGTGTACGCGATCGTGCGCGCTGGCGCCACCCAGCAGAAGGTTGCCGTGGGCGACGTCATCGAGATCGACAAGGTCGGCACGCCCGTCGGCGAGACCCTGACGCTCCCCGTGGTCATGGCCGTCGACGGCGAGAAGGTCACCTCGACCGGCCTGGACAAGGCTGCCGTGACCGTGGAGGTCCTCGGCGCCACCAAGGGCCCGAAGATCGTCATCCAGAAGTACAAGAACAAGACCGGCTACAAGAAGCGCCAGGGTCACCGCCAGAAGTACACCCAGGTCAAGGTCACCGACATCTCCCTCTGACCCGTCCGGCCGGCGAGTCAGCAGCAACGACACGAAGGAACTCCTCATGGCACACAAGAAGGGTGCGGCGTCCACCAAGAACGGCCGCGACTCCAACGCCCAGCGCCTGGGCGTCAAGCGCTTCGGCGGTCAGCTGGTCAACGCCGGCGAGATCATCGTCCGGCAGCGTGGCACCCACTTCCACCCGGGTTCCGGTGTGGGTCGTGGCGGCGACGACACCCTGTTCGCGCTGCAGGCCGGTGCCGTGGAGTTCGGCACCCGTCGCGGTCGCAAGGTCGTCAACATCGTGCCCGGCGAGTGACCAGGCGCTAGCACTTCCGACCGGCTCGTCCGGTCCCGTCGAGGGCGTCCCGATCCGGGGCGCCCTTCGTCGTTCCCCACCCGAGAACAGAACAGATCCGAGGAGCACCTGATGGCCCTGCCGACCTTCGTCGACCGCGTGACGCTGCACGTCAGCGCCGGGCGCGGCGGCAACGGCGTGGCGTCCGTGCACCGCGAGAAGTTCAAGCCGCTGGGCGGCCCCGACGGGGGCAACGGCGGTCCGGGCGGCTCGGTGATCCTGCGGGTCGACCCCGGCGTGACGACCCTGCTGGACTACCACCACAGCCCCAAGCGCCGTGCCGAGCACGGTGGCCACGGCGCCGGTGCCCACAAGAACGGCGCCCACGGCAGCGACCTGGTCCTGCCGGTCCCCGACGGCACGGTCGTCGCCGACCGCCAGGGCAACGTCCTGGCCGACCTGGTCGGCCCGGGCACCGAGCTCGTGGTCGCCGAGGGCGGCCGCGGTGGTCTCGGCAACGCCGCCCTGGCCTCGGCCAAGCGCAAGGCCCCCGGCTTCGCGCTGCTCGGCGAGCCGGGCGACGAGCTCGAGATCGTCCTCGAGCTCAAGGTCGTCGCCGACATCGGCCTGGTCGGCTTCCCGAGCGCCGGGAAGTCCAGCCTGATCGCCGCGATCTCCCGGGCCCGGCCCAAGATCGCCGACTACCCCTTCACCACCCTCGTCCCGAACCTCGGCGTGGTCACCGCGGGCGAGACCGTGTTCACGGTCGCCGACGTCCCCGGTCTGATCGAGGGCGCCAGCGAGGGCCGCGGCCTGGGCCACGACTTCCTGCGCCACGTCGAGCGCTGCGCGGCCATCGTGCACGTCATCGACACCGCGACGATCGAGCCGGGGCGCAACCCGATCGACGACCTCGACGTCATCGAGGCCGAGCTCAGCAGGTACGGCGGTCTCGAGGACCGGCCCCGCCTCGTCGCCCTCAACAAGGTCGACGTCCCCGACGGCAGCGACATCGCCGACATCACCGGCGACGACATCCGGGCCCGCGGCCTGCGCGTCATCCCGGTCTCCGCGGCGTCCGGGGTGGGGCTCAAGGAGCTCACCTTCGCGATGGCCGAGATCGTGGCCGCCTCCCGCACCGCCAAGGAGGTCGTGGTGCCCCAGCGGATCGTCCTGCGTCCGCCGGGCGTCGACGGCAGCGCCGACTTCACGGTCACCGAGGCCGACGACGTCCCGGTCGAGCCGGGTCACCGCGGTTGGCGGGTGCGCGGCACCAAGCCCGAGCGCTGGGTGCGCCAGACCGACTTCAGCAACGACGAGGCCGTGGGCTTCCTCGCCGACCGGCTCAACCGCCTCGGGGTGGAGGACCGGCTGGTCAAGCTGGGCGCGATCGAGGGCGACACCGTCCTCATCGGCCGCGACGACAACGCCGTGGTCTTCGACTTCAAGCCCGGCATCGAGGCCGGCGCGGAGATGCTCGGCCGACGTGGCGAGGACCAGCGCTTCGACGAGCGTCGCGACGCCTCGCGCCGCCGTCGCGAGATCGATGCCGCCATGCCCGAGCGCGGGGAGAACGAGACCCGGGCCGACGTCGCGCGACGCCTGGACGCCGAGCGCCGCGGTGGCGCCGCCGGTCCGATGTCCTACGAGATCGGCAGCGCCGACGACCCCGACTGGGCCGAGGACGACCCCGGCGCCGGAGCAGAGCGGGGGTGAGCGCCCCCGTGGCGGGCACCCGGCCCGAGGTCACCGGCGCACGCCGCGTCGTGGTCAAGGTCGGCTCCTCCTCCCTCACGACCCCGGCCGGCGGCATCGACCCCGACCGGGTCCGCGCGCTCGTCGACGTCCTCGCCGCCGCGCGCGAGCGTGGCACCGAGGTCGTGCTGGTCTCGTCGGGGGCGATCGCCGCAGGCCTGGCCCCGCTGGGCCTGGCCAAGCGGCCCCGCGGCCTGGCCGCCCAGCAGGCGGCGGCGTCCGTGGGCCAGGGCCTGCTGGTGCACCGCTACACCGAGGAGCTGGCCCGCCACGGCGTCATCGCCGGCCAGGTGCTGCTGACCCTGGACGACGTCACCCGTCGCGCGCACTACCGCAACGCCCACCAGACCCTCGCCACGCTCCTCGAGCTGGGCGTCCTGCCGATCGTCAACGAGAACGACACCGTCGCCACCTCCGAGATCCGCTTCGGCGACAACGACCGCCTCGCCGCCCTGGTCGCCCACCTCGTGCACGCCGACCTCCTGGTGCTGCTCTCCGACGTCGACGGGCTCTACGACGGCCCGCCGAGCCGCGCGGGCACCCGGTTGCTCCCCGACGTCCGCGGCGAGGACGACCTGGCCGCGGTCACCATCGGGTCGGTGGGCTCGGCCGTCGGCACCGGTGGCATGGTCACCAAGGTCGAGGCGGCCCGGATCGCGACCGGTGCCGGCATCCCCGTCGTGCTCACCTCCGCCGACCGCGCCGCCGGCGCGCTGGCGGGCGAGCCGGTCGGGACGCTCTTCCACGTCACCGGCCGCCGGCGGCCCACCCGGCTGCTGTGGCTCGCGCACGCCACCGAGTCCCGCGGCACGCTGCACCTCGACGCCGGCGCCGTCCGCGCGGTCGTCGAGCGCCGTGCCTCGCTGCTGGCCGCAGGCGTCACCGGCGCCACGGGCAGCTTCGTCGCCGGCGACCCCGTCGACCTCGCCGGGCCCGACGGCGCAGTGGTGGGCCGCGGCCTGGTCAACTTCGACGTCGAGGAGATCCCCGCGCTGGTCGGGCGCTCGACGGCCGAGCTCAAGGAGGAGCTGGGTGCGGCGTACGAGCGAGAGGTCGTGCACCGCGACGACCTCGTGCTGCTCTAGGAACCGGCTGGACGACGCTCGCGACGGCCCCATCGTCCAGCGGGCTCCTGGCGCGCGCCCAGCGGCTGGCTAGCCTGGCGCCGTGCGTGCTGGGGGGATGCTCGTCTGGGGCGCGTCGGCCCTCCTGGTGCTCCCCGCCGTCGCGCTGACGCTGGTCCGCCTGCTCGGCCTGGACTCCGCCACCGCGGTGCGGCTGGTCAGCTTCGCACCCCTCGCCCTGCCGTCGTACGCCGCTGCGCTGGTGCTCCTGGCCGTGGCCCTCCTGCGCCGACCCGCGCGCGGTGGGGGAGGCGGTCGGCTGCTCGTGGCGGCGACCGTCGCGGTGCTGGCCGGGCTCGGCCTGCACGCCTGGTGGCTCGCCCCGCTGGTCACCGGGGAGCGGCCGGCCACCGAGGGCCGCACCTGGTCGGTGCTGACCAGCAACCTGCTGGCCGGGCAGGGCGACGGGCTCACCGTCCTGCGCACGGCCGTGGCCGAGGACGTCGACGTCCTGGTGCTGCAGGAGGTGACCCTGGACGCGCTGGCGACCCTGGACCGCGCCGGGCTCGCGGAGGCCTACCCCCACCGGATCGGCGAGGCGGTCCCCGAGGGCCGCACCGACGGCACGATGGTGCTCTCCCGCACGCCGCTGGGGGAGCCGGTGCGCGTGGCCACCGACATGCAGACGTGGGCGGTCGAGGTCACCGACCCGGACGGCGGCGACCCCGTGCGCCTGCTTGCGGTGCACCCCGCGGCGCCGACCGACGTCGGGGCCTGGCGGCGCGACCACGCGGTGGTGCTGGCCGCGGTCCGGGAGCTCGACGTCGACCTGGTCGCCGGCGACCTCAACGCCACCCTCGACCATGCCCCCGTGCAGGCCCTGGTCGACGGCGGCTGGCGCGACGCCACGGAGGAGGCCAACGGGGGCTGGCAGCCGACCTGGCCCAGCAACGGCCTCTTCGAGAGCCTGCCGCTGCCGCCGCTGGTGCAGATCGACCACGTGCTCACCGGGCCGGCCTGGGTGGGCACGTCCTCGCAGCCGCTGCGGGTCGAGGGCACCGACCACCTCGCGCTCCTGGTCGAGGTGGCCCGGGTGGCAGGCACCCCGTGACCCGGCCAGTGAGCGGGCGGCAGGGTCCGGACCCGGGGCGGGGACCCGGCGCCGTACGCTGGGCGACGCCATGACCCCGCCCGTCTACCTCGATCACGCCGCCACCACCCCGATGGTGGCGGAGGCCGTCGAGGCGATGGTCGAGCAGCTCGGCCGGGCCGCCAACCCCTCTTCGCTGCACGCCTCGGGCCGGGCCGCCCGGCGCGCCGTGGAGGAGTCGCGCGAGCGGGTCGCGGCGGCCCTGGGCTGCCGGCCCGGGGAGGTCGTCTTCACCTCCGGCGGCACCGAGGCCGACAACCTCGCGCTCAAGGGTCTGGCGTGGGCGCGCCGCGGCCAGGACCCCCGCCGGCGCCGGCTGCTCACCACCGCCGTCGAGCACCACGCCGTGCTCGACCCGCTGGAGTGGCTGGCCACGGCGCAGGACTTCGCCGTCGAGCACCTGCCCGTCGACGCCGAGGGGGCGCTCGACCTCGACGCCGTGGCCCGGGCGCTCGCCGAGCCCGACGAGGTGGGCCTGCTCTCGGTGATGTGGGCCAACAACGAGGTCGGCACCGTGCAGCCGCTGCCCGAGGTCGTCGCCGCGGCGCGCGAGCACGGCATCCCGGTGCACACCGACGCCGTCCAGGCCGTCGGCGCCCTCCCCGTCGACTTCGCGGCCTCCGGCGTCGACGCGATGAGCGTCTCCGGGCACAAGGTCGGCGGACCCCACGGGGTCGGCGCGCTCGTGGTCCGTCGCGACCTCGAGCTCGCGCCGCTGCTGCACGGGGGTGGCCAGGAGCGGGACGTGCGCTCGGGGACCCTCGACACCCCGGCGGTGGTCGGGTTCGCGGTGGCGCTCGAGCTCGCCGTCGTACGCCGCGAGCAGCACGCCGCCCACCTCGCCGCCCTCCGGGCGCGGCTGGTCGAGGGCGTGCGGCGGGTCGTGCCCGACGTGGTGCTCAACGGTCCCGACGCCCCTGACTGGGAGACCCGTCGGCTGCCCGGCAACGTGCACGTCTCCTTCCCCGGCTGCGAGGGCGACTCGCTGCTGATGCTGCTCGACGCCCGAGGCATCGAGTGCTCCACCGGCTCGGCCTGCTCCGCCGGCGTGCCCCAGGCCTCGCACGTCCTGCTGGCGATGGGCCGCGACGACGACGCGGCCCGCAGCTCGCTCCGCTTCACCCTCGGCCGGCCCACCACCGAGGCCGACGTCGACGCGGTCCTCGACGCGATCGGCCCGGCCGTCGAGCGGGCCCGGGCGGCCCGGCTGTGAGCGAGCGGTGAAGGTGCTGGCGGCGATGTCCGGCGGGGTCGACTCCGCCGTGGCCGCCGCGCGCGCCCACGACGCCGGCCACGACGTGACCGGCGTGCACCTCGCGCTGTCGCGCAACCCCGCCTCCTACCGCTCCGGGGCCCGCGGCTGCTGCACCATCGAGGACAGCAACGACGCGCGTCGCGCCGCCGACGTCATCGGCATCCCGTTCTACGTCTGGGACCTCTCCGAGCGCTTCCACGCCGACGTGGTCGAGGACTTCATGGACGAGTACGCCGCCGGACGCACCCCCAACCCCTGCCTGCGGTGCAACGAGAAGATCAAGTTCGCCGCGGTGCTGGACCGGGCCCTGGCCCTGGGCTTCGACGCGGTGGTCACCGGGCACTACGCGGTGCTGCGCGAGGGTGCCGACGGTCTGGTGGAGCTGCACCGCTCCGTCGACGCCGGCAAGGACCAGTCCTACGTGCTGGGGGTGCTCGACCAGCACCAGCTGCGGCACTCGCTCTTCCCCCTCGGCGACACCCCCAAGACCCGCGTGCGCGAGGAGGCGGCCGCCCGCGGTCTGCTGGTCGCCGACAAGCCCGACAGCCACGACATCTGCTTCGTCGCCGACGGCGACAACGCCGGCTGGCTGCGCGAGAAGCTCGGCGAGCGTGCCCCCAACCACGGCGGCGCGATCGTCGACGACGAGACCGGCGAGGAGCTGGGCCGCCACCAGGGCACCTACGGCTACACGATCGGCCAGCGCAAGGGCCTGCGGATCGGCACGCCGGCGCCCGACGGGAGGCCGCGCTTCGTGCTCGACATCGAGCCGGTCGCCGGCACGGTGCGGGTCGGCCCGCGCGAGCGGCTGGCTGTGCACGGGCTCGAGGGGGTCCGCCCGCGCTGGTGCGGCACCGAGCCCACCCGGCTCGTCGGCACCGTGCAGCTGCGCGCCCACGGCGCCGAGCACCGCGCCGAGGTCGAGGTCAGCGGGCACGGCGCCGACCAGCGGGTCTCGGTGCGCCTGCTCGACCCCGCCGAAGGCATCGCCCCCGGCCAGGCCGTGGTCGTGTACGACGGCAGCCGGGTCGTCGGGTCGGCCACCATCTCCGCCACGCACCGCTCCCCGGCCGGAGCGTCCGCATGACCCGCTCGACCGGCGTCGGCTCCTGGCCGGGTGAGGACGCGGCCGCCTACGCCGAGGCCGTGCGCGTGGTGCTCGGCGAGCTCGACGTGCCCTACGTCCCCGAGCTGCCGGGGCGCGGAGCGACCGCGTCGATGACCGGGCGCGCGCTGGCGCTGCTCGAGGGGCTGACCGTCGACCTGCAGCCCGCGGGCTGGCGGCTCGTGGGTGACGGGGCTCCGGGGGTCGACCACCGGCGCACGCGCAGCCTGCTGGCCCAGGACCTCGACGCCGTCGAGGAGCAGGCCCAGGGCTGGGAGGGGCCGTTCAAGACCCAGGTCGCCGGGCCGTGGACGCTCGCCGCGACCGTCGAGAAGCCGCGCGGGGACCGGGTGCTGTCCGACCACGGAGCGCGCCGCGACCTGGCCGGGTCGCTGGCCGAGGGGGTGCGCGCGCACGTCCGCGACCTGCGTCGGCGGGTCCCCGGGGCCACGTCGCTGGTCGTGCAGGTCGACGAGCCGGCCCTCGGCGCGGTGCTCGCGGCCCAGGTGCCGACCGCGTCCGGGTTCGGCCGACACCGGGCGGTGCACCCGCCCGAGGCCTCCGAGCTGCTCGGGGCGGTGCTCTCGGCGATCGCCGCGGAGGGGGCCGAGCCGTGGGTGCACTCCTGCGCCCCGGGCGTCCCCTGGGACCTCGTCCGCGGCGCCGGCGCGACCGGGCTGGTCCTCGACCTCTCGATGCTCTCCGCGGGCGACCACGACACGGTCGCCGAGGCGCTCGAGGCCGGCACGACCGTCGCGCTCGGCGTCGTACCTGCTGTGGAGGGGGAGGGGCTCACCGACACCCGGGTCGTCGAGCGGGTCCAGCGCTGGCTGGACATGCTCGGCCTCGACCCCACCGTCGGCTCGCTCGCCGTCGCACCCACCTGCGGCCTGGCCGGCGCCACCGAGGCCTGGGCGCGGCGCGCCACCACGCTGTCCCGCCAGGTCGCGGCCGCCCTGACCTGAGGGCCGCAGCCTCGGCCGACCGGCCCGCGCGGCCCGCCGGGTTCGTCGTGGCGCTTCCGGGTTTGTCGGGGCGCCGACGAACCCGGACCGCGCTGGCACGAGGGTTGTGGTCGATACCCGGAAGCTCGACGACGAAGTTCTGTCGTGGAGCTCCCGGGTCTGTCGGGTAGCCGACAAACCCGGCCCGGCCGGCCCCCGCCCACGTCGAACGGGCACGTCCTCCGGGGAGGACGTGCCCGCTCGACGGTGAGGTGCGGCTCAGACGTGGACCGCGGCACCCTCGGGGCCGTCGGTGGCCAGCTCGGTGTGCTTGACCCGCAGCTGGGTCCAGATGACCAGCGATGCGGCGAGCATCATGAACGCACCGATCCGGAAGGCGTCGGTGGCGCCCTCGGAGAAGGTGGCCTGAAAGACCGCCGCCTGCAGGAAGCCCTGTCCCTGCTCAATGGCGACGTCGATGCCGGCGGCACCGGCGGCCTCGGCCAGCTGCGGGGTGACGGTCGCAGCCCGGTCGTTGACCACGCTCAGGGCGACCGTCGACAGGGTCGCCAGGCCCAGCGCGCCGCCGACCTGCTGCATGGTGTTGAGGACGCCCGAGCCGATGCCGGAGTCCTCGTTGCGCAGGTGGTGCACGGCGGTGAGGGTCAGCGGCACGAAGGTCAGGCCCATGCCGATCGACATGGTGAAGATCCACGGCAGGATGTGGGCGAAGTAGTTGTAGCCCTCGCCGGCCGTGGAGTCCTGGGCCAGCTGGGAGACGACGTTGCCCGCCGAGGTGTCGATGTCGATGAGGCTGAACATGAACAGCGAGAACGCCGCGACCAGCGTGCCGGTGCCGGCCAGGAAGCGTGGGTCCACCCGGGCGACGAGGTTCGAGGAGAGCCCGGCGCCGATGACGATGCCGACCGAGAACGGCAGGAACGCGAAGCCCGCCTGGAGCGGGGAGTAGCCGATGACCTGCTGGATGGTGAGCGACAGGAAGTAGAACATCGCGAACATCGCGGCCGGCGCGATCATCATCGCCACGAAGCTGGACGCCCGGGTGCGGTTGCGGAAGATCCGCATCGGCAGGAGCGGGTGCTCCACGCGCGACTCGATCACGAGGAAGACGACGAGGAGCGCGACGCCGGCGACCAGGCTGGCGATGGTCCAGGTGTCGCCCCAGCCGTGCGCCTCCTCACCGGCGCGCGTCAGGCCGTAGACCACGCCCAGGAGGCCGAGTGTGCCGGTGATGGCGCCGGGGACGTCCAGCCAGCCGCTGTGCGTCTCGGACTCGGGCAGGAAGAACGGGGCGGCCACGGCCGCGGCCACGCCGATCGGGACGTTGATGAGGAAGGTGTAGCGCCAGCCGTCGATGCCCAGGCCGAAGAGGTCGGCGTGGCCGGTCAGCCAGCCGCCCAGGATGAGGCCGACCGCGGCTCCGGCGCCGGACATGGCGGCGTAGACCGCGAAGGCGCGGTTGCGCTGCGGGCCGGCCGGGAAGGTCGTGGTGATGAGCGCGAGCGCCGCGGGGGAGGCGAGTGCGGCACCGAGGCCCTGGAGCCCGCGGGAGGCCAGCAGCATCGCCTCGTTCTGGGCCACGCCGCCCAGCAGCGAGGCCAGGGCGAAGACGAGCAGGCCGACCATGAAGACGCGGCGGCGTCCGTAGAGGTCGCCCAGCCGTCCGCCGAGCAGCAGCAGGCCGCCGAACGCGAGGGCGTAGCCCGTGACCAGCCACGACAGGTTGGCGGGCTCGATGGCCAGGTCGGCACCGATGTAGGGCAGCGCGATGTTGGTGATCGTGCCGTCCAGCACGACCATCAGCTGCGCCACGGAGATGACCACGAGGGCCCATCCGAGACGGCTGTGCCCGGCGCGTGCAGGCTGCGCCGGGGCGTCGGTGGTGTCAGTCATGAGGATCCTTCTGGTGCTGACGTGGACTGCCCGGGCGGGTCGCGGCGGGCAGCAGGACCGCGTCGATGACGCGCGTGACGAGCTCCGGGGTGGGGAGCTCGCCGAGGAGGTGGACGCGGTGCATGAGGATGCCCGCGAGGGCCGGCTCGAGGACCTGGAGGTCGGCGTCGGGGGAGACCTCGCCGCGCGCGACGGCGCGGTCCCAGATGCTCCGGCTCACGGCCAACCGGGGTCCGACCACGTCGCGCCGGAAGACCTCGGCGAACTCGGGGTCGGTCGTGGTCGCGGTGAGGATGCTGCCGAACAGCGCCGCCTGCCGCGGGGTGGCCATGCCGCCGAGCCCGCAGTAGGCCTCGCGCAGGTCCTCGCGCAGGCTGCCGGTGTCCGGCGCCTCGGGCGCCGGTCCCTTGTCGTGGACCAGGGCGTCGACCACCAGGGCCGCCTTGCCGTTCCAGCGGCGGTAGAGGGTTGCCTTCGAGGCCTTGGCCCGCGAGGCCACGGCGTCGAGGGTCAGTCGGTCGTAGCCGACCTCGACCAGCACGTCGAGGGTCGCCTCGAGGATCTCGGCCTCCCGGTCGCCCTCGACGCGGGGACGCGCGACGGACTCGGTCATGCGCCCTCCCTCGACTGTGCCCGATGAAACGAAACGGTTCCGTTCCATCGGAGCCCAACAGCCGGACGCCGCCCGACCATTCCCGCTCCGGGTGAAATGTCTAGCCGGGTCCGCCGACAGTCCTGAGGTCAGGCGGGGTGGTCGGGCTCAGACGTGCGTGGCCAGCTTCAGCACGCCCTCGGCGGCGACGTCGTTCCACCGGTCGATCCGACGCAGCATGTAGTGCCCGACCCGGCCCATGTCGACGTACTCCGTGCTGGCCGCGAGCGGGGTCGCCCGGGCGAGGAAGGCGCGGGTCATCCTGGCGGAGGTGATCTTGTCGGAGCGGCCGTGCGCGGCCACGACGTGGCGGTCGCGCAGCGCCCCCACCGGGTCGTCGGGCTGCCACCACGGCGCGAGGGCCATCACACCGACCACGGCCGGGTCGTCGGCGACGTACGCCGAGGTGCGCCCGCCCATGGAGTGCCCGAGCAGCACGACCGGCACGTCGCCGTACGTCGCTCTCACCTGGTCCAGCGCCCAGCGCGCGTCCTGCTGCGGGCCGGCGCCGGTGCCGTTCCAGCCGCGGGCGCGGTAGCGCAGGAGCCACGTGGCGATCCTCGCCTCGTGCAGCCGCGGGGTGATCCGGCGCTGCATGGCCGCCATCCGCTTCCACGAGGCGCTGCGCCCGCCGACCGGCTCGTGGGAGTGCTGGGTCCCGCCGTGCAGGACCAGGCACACGACCCGGGGGGTCCCGGCGAGGTCCAGGCGGGTCAGGGACGCGGTGCTCACGCTGACGTCTTCGTCGCCGGGCACCCGACGGATGGGTGGCCGGACGGGTGGGCCGGGGATGTCGGCGCGCCCTGGCAGGATGCGCGCATGGCCACAGGGACCCCCGCGACCGAGGACGCGCGCGAGGAGCACCGCCGCCTGTCGGAGGAGGTCGAGGACGCGCGCTGGCGCTACTACGTGCTGGACTCCCCGACGATCGACGACGCCGACTTCGACGCCCGGATGCGGCGGCTGGAGGAGCTCGAGGAGGCCCACCCCGAGCTGCGCACGCCCGACTCCCCGACCCAGAAGGTCGGGGGCGCGGTGTCCACGGAGTTCACCCCCGTCGACCACCTGCAGCGGATGGAGAGCCTCGACAACGCCTTCTCGCTCGAGGAGCTCGAGGCCTGGCACGCCCGCCTGGCGCGCGACGGCGTGGAGTCGCCGGCGCTGCTGTGCGAGCTCAAGGTGGACGGCCTGGCCATCAACCTGCTCTACGAGGACGGTCGCCTCGTGCGCGCGCTGACCCGCGGCGACGGCAGCACGGGGGAGGACGTCACCCCCAACGTCAAGACGATCGACGTCGTGCCGCACCGGCTCACGGCGACCGAGGAGTTCCCGGTCCCGGCGCTGGTCGAGGTCCGCGGCGAGGTGTTCCTGCCGACCGAGGCCTTCGAGCGGCTCAACGAGCAGATGACCGAGGCCGGCAAGCCGGTGTTCGCCAACCCCCGCAACGCCGCGGCCGGCTCGCTGCGGCAGAAGGATCCCCGCGTCACCGCCTCGCGCGCGCTCGGGATGGTCTGCCACGGCATCGGTGCCCGCGAGGGCTTCGAGCCGGCGTCGCAGTCGCAGGCCTACGCCGCCCTCGCCGCCTGGGGCCTGCCGACCTCGGCGCGTGCCCGCGTGGTGGCGACCCTGGCCGAGGTCGAGGAGGTCATCACCCACTTCGGCGAGCACCGCCACGACGTCGAGCACGAGATCGACGGCGTCGTGGTCAAGGTCGACGACGTCGCGTCGCAGCGACGCCTGGGCTCCACGAGCCGCGCTCCGCGTTGGGCGATCGCCTTCAAGTACCCGCCCGAGGAGGTCAACACCCGGCTCCTCGACATCCGGGTCAACGTCGGTCGCACCGGCCGCGTGACGCCGTACGGCGTCATGGAGCCGACCAGGGTGGCCGGCTCGACCGTGGAGAACGCCACCCTCCACAACGCCCACGAGGTCAAGCGCAAGGACGTGCGACCCGGCGACACTGTCATCCTGCGCAAGGCCGGCGACGTCATCCCCGAGATCCTCGGCCCGGTGCTGGCGCTGCGGCCCGAGGGGCTGCCGGAGTGGGAGATGCCGACCCACTGCCCCGAGTGCGGCACCGCGCTCGCGGAGCAGAAGGAGGGCGACAAGGACCTGCGCTGCCCCAACTCCGAGCAGTGCCCCGGCCAGGTGCGCGAGCGCCTGTTCTTCGTGGCCAGCCGCTCGGCCTTCGACATCGAGGGCCTGGGCTACGAGGCGGCCGTGGCGCTGATCGAGGCGGGCGTGGTCGCCAACGAGGGCGACGTCTTCGACCTCGACGAGGCCGCGCTCCTGCGCACCGACCTCTTCACCCGTGCCCCCAAGAAGGGGGAGGAGGGCCCGCAGCTCACGGCCAACGGCCGTCGCCTGCTCGACAACCTCGCCACCCGCAAGCAGGTCCCGCTCTGGCGGGTCCTGGTCTCGCTCTCCATCCGGCACGTCGGACCCACGGCCGCCCGGGCACTGGCCACCGAGTTCGGCTCGATGGAGGCGATCCGCGCCGCCACCGAGGAGCAGCTGGCTGCCGCCGAGGGCGTCGGCCCGACGATCGCGGACGCGGTGACCCGGTGGTTCGAGGTCGACTGGCACCGCGAGATCGTCGAGAAGTGGGCCGCGGCCGGGGTCTCGATGGCCGACGAGCGCGACGAGTCGGTGCCGCGCACGCTGGAGGGGCTCACCGTCGTGGTGACCGGCTCCCTGATCGACTTCTCCCGCGACTCCGCGAAGGAGGCGATCCTGAGCCGCGGCGGCAAGGCGGCGGGCTCGGTCTCGAAGAAGACCGACTTCGTCGTCGTCGGCGACAACGCCGGCTCCAAGGCCGAGAAGGCCGAGCAGCTCGGGGTGCCGATCCTCGACGAGGACGGGTTCAAGCAGCTGCTCGAGCAGGGCCCGCCGACCGTCGAGCCCACGGCGCCCGACGAGGAGTCGTAGTACCGACGTACGACCCCTCGCCCGGTTTCGCCGGGCCCTGACCGGGCAGGGGACCTGGCGTGCTCGAGCCCCTCACCTCCGCGCTCCTGGTCTCCGCCGCCCTGCTGGTGGTCGCCACGGTGCTGCTCTTCACCGTCCGCGACCGGGACGCGCGCACCCCGCACCTGCCGCTGACCACGGCCGTCGCCGGCGCGGTGGTCGTGGCGCTGGCCGCGCTCGGCGTCGCTCGCCTCCTCGACCTCCCGCCCGGTACGGCGACGGGCGCGGCGGTCGGCCTGGGCGCGACCGTGCTGGCGTGGTACCCCCTGGGTCGCGCCTGGGACGTCCGCGGGCTCGCCGCGTGGGCGCTGACTCTCGACACCGGTGTGCTCTACCTCGCCTTCATCGCCACCTGGACCCTCACCGCCGACGCCGGCGTCCTGACCATGGCCGTCAGCGGGGCGCTGTGGCTGCTGGAGCTCTTCGTGCTGCTCCTCGGCGCCGGCTACGTCTGGGAGCTGGTCGACGTGCTGGCGCGGCGGCACTGGACCGGTCCCGCGGCGGCGACGCCCGTTCCCGGGGCCCGCCGGCCGTTCGTGAGCCTGCACGTGCCGTGCCACAACGAGCCGCCGGACATGGTCATCGAGACTGTCGAGCGGCTCCTGCTGCTGGACTACGAGGACTACGAGGTCCTGGTGGTCGACAACAACACCACCGACCCCGCGCTGTGGCGCCCGCTCGAGGAGTTCTGCGCCCGGCACGACCGGGTCACCTTCCGGCACCTCGAGGACTGGCCGGGCTTCAAGTCCGGGGCGCTCAACCACGCCCTCACCGTCACCGACCCGCGCGCCGAGGTGATCGGCATCGTCGACGCCGACTACCACGTCGACCCCGACTTCCTCACCGACTGCGCCCCGCTCTTCGCCGACCCCGACGTCTCCTTCGTCCAGACCCCGCAGGACTACCGCGACTGGCGCGTCTCGGCCTACTTCCGCCGGCTCTACCACTCCTACGGCTACTTCTTCGACGTCAGCCAGCGTTCGCGCAACGAGCGCAACGGGGCGATCTTCGGCGGCACCATGGGCCTGATCCGCCGCTCCTCGCTGGAGCAGGTCGGCGGCTGGGACGAGTGGTGCATCACCGAGGACGCCGAGCTCTCGCTGCGGCTGCTGCGCGCCGGCACCCGCGGCGTGCACATCGACCGCGCCTACGGCCGGGGCGTGATGCCGCTGAGCTTCGAGTCGCTCAAGGGCCAGCGGTTCCGCTGGTGCTTCGGCGGCATCCAGATCCTGCGCATGCACTGGCGCTCGCTGCTGCCCGGGCGGCGCACCGAGGAGAACCGGCTGACCCTCGGCCAGCGCTGGGCCTACCTCGTGGGCGGCCTGCAGTGGTTCGGCGACCTGGCCGCGGTGGTCTTCACGTTCTTCCTGCTCGCCGGGGCCGTCGACGCGATCACGGGGGAGGGCCTGGTCATCCGACGACTCTCCGGGCTGATCCTCGTGGCCGTCGTCGCGCTCGTCGTGCTGGGCGCGGTCCGCTCGGTCGCGCTCGTGCGGCGTGCCAGCCGCGCCTCGTGGGGCGAGGCGGCGGGCGCCTTCGGGCTGTGGCTCGGCCTGGGGCTGACCGTGGCCAAGGCGTCGTGGCTGGGCCTGGTGTCGAAGCAGGGCGCGTTCCTGCGCACGCCCAAGGTCAAGGGGGAGCCGACCGCGCTCGACGCGCTGCGCGGCAACCGCACCGAGACCGTCCTGGCGCTGGTCTGCCTCGGGCTCGGCGCCGCGGCCCTGGTGGCCGGCACCCCCGGCGCGCTCGCGGTCGGGGGACTGCTGCTCGTGCAGGGGGTCGGCTTCGCGCTGGCCCCGCTCAACAGCCTGGCCGCCATCCGGTCCGACCTGCCCGAGGACCTGCGTCGCCGCCGGGCGGGCCTGGCCCTGGCCGCCGTCGCCACGCCCGTACGCCGCAGCGGCACCGTCCTGGCCGGTGCTGCCGGCGTGCTGACCGGCTTCGTGGTGCTGGCCGCGCCGGTCTCCGCCCCGCCGGGGAGCCTCGACGACCTGCCGGGGTTCCCCGGCCTGGAGTCGTGGGAGGAGGCCACCGAGCCGGACGAGCCTGCCGTCGGCCCGGCTTCGCGCGCCCCGCGCCCGGAGACGACCCGGCCGTCGGTCGTGGGGGTCGTGGCCACGACGGCGGTCGGCACGACCGCCCCGGCCGCCACCGCACCCGCGGCCACCGCGCGGCCCACGCGGACCCCGTCAGGCGCCCCCACGTCGGCCGGCCAGCCCACCGGCACACCGGGCTCGGCGGCCACCACGCCCACGACCGCGGCGACCACGCCGCCGGCCTCCACCCAGTCACCCGGGAAGCCGACGGCCAAGCCGACCCAGGCGAGCTCGCCGACTCCCGGCGGCGGCAAGCCCACGGCCAAGCCGACCCAGGCCGCCTCGCCCACCAAGGGCCCGGGCAAGCCGACCGGCTGAGGCAGGGCGGCCGCGGCCCGGCGTACGACGCAGGGGCCGGCCCCGGGCGGGACCGGCCCCTGCGGGGGTCGTGCGCGGCTCGCTCGTGGCTCGTGCGGCTCAGGCCGCGGCGGAGCCGTTCAGCCGCTCGGCGATGCGGATCGCGCGGGTGACCAGGTGGTCGAGCACCGCGTGGTCGTCGTCGTCCAGGTCGCCGCCGGCGCCGGTGACCTTGCCGACGCCGTACGGGTTGCCGTCGGTGAACTTCACCGGGTCGGTGTAGCCGGGCGGGACGATGATGCCGCCGAGGTGGGCGAAGGTGGTGTGGAAGGCCTGCAGCGTCGTCTCCTGCCCGCCGTGCTTGGTCTGGGAGGAGGTGAAGGCGGTGTAGACCTTGTCGGCCAGCTTGCCCTCGGACCACAGCGGGCCGAGGGTGTCGATGAAGCCCTGCATCTGGCTGGTCACGTGGCCGTAGCGGGTGGGGGAGCCCATCACCACGACGTCGGCCCACTCCAGGTCCTCGGGCGCCGCGACGGGCTCGCCGGCCATCGCGTCGACGTGGGCCTTCCAGGCCTCCTGCGAGCCGTAGGCCTCGGCCGGGGCGGTCTCCTTCACGTGCCGCAGGCGCACCTCGGCGCCCTGCTTCTCCGCGGTCTCCGCGAGGCGCTGGGCCATGGCGTGGGTGCTGCCGTAGCTGGAGTAGTAGACGATCGCGACCTTGGTCATGCGGGTGTCCTCCCGAGTTCGTTGCACGAATGTTGATGGTTCAACTTCGAGCGTACGGAGCGGTGGAGGCCCGGCAGTCACCCCCGCGGGTGGCCGCTCCTAGGATGGCCCGCATGCCCGAGATCTCCCGAGACGAGGTCGCCCACCTGGCGACCCTGGCCCGGATCGACCTGTCCGACGCCGAGCTGGACCACCTGGCTCCCCAGCTGTCGGTGATCCTCGAGTCGGTCGCCTCCATCAGCGAGGTGGCCGGTCCCGACGTGCCTCCGACCTCCCACCCGATGCCGCTGACCAACGTGTTCCGGGAGGACGTCGTGCAGCCCAGCCTGACCGCCGAGCAGGCGCTCGCCATGGCCCCGCAGGCCGAGGAGCAGCGCTTCGCCGTGCCGCGCATCCTGGGGGACGAGCAGTGAGCGACGTGACGCGGCGCACCGCTGCCGACCTCGCCGAGGCGCTCGCCGCGGGCGAGACCACCTCGGTCGCCCTGACCCAGGCTCACCTCGACCGGATCGCCGCGGTCGACGGCTCGGCCGAGTCCGGGGTCCACGCCTTCCTCCACGTCGACCTCGAGGGGGCGCTGGCCGCGGCCGCCGCCTCCGACGAGCGCCGCGCGGCCGGGGCGCCGCTGCACGCGCTCGACGGCGTCCCGATCGCGGTGAAGGACGTCCTGACCACCACCGGGCTGCCCACCACGTGCGGGTCGAGGATCCTCGAGGGCTGGGTCCCGCCGTACGACGCCACCGTCGTCGCGCGGCTCAAGGCCGCCGGCCTGCCGATCCTGGGCAAGACCAACATGGACGAGTTCGCGATGGGCTCCTCCACCGAGCACTCCGCCTACGGCCCCACCCGCAACCCGTGGGATCTCGAGCGGATCCCCGGCGGCTCCGGGGGCGGCTCGGCCGCCGCGGTCGCCGCCTTCGAGGCACCGCTGGCCCTCGGCACCGACACCGGCGGCTCGATCCGCCAGCCCGGTGCGGTCACCGGCACGGTCGGGGTCAAGCCGACGTACGGCGGGGTGTCCCGCTACGGGCTGGTCGCCATGGCCAACAGCCTCGACCAGGTCGGCCCGGTCACCCGGACCGTCCTGGACGCCGCGCTGCTGCACGAGCTGATCGGCGGGCACGACCCGCGCGACTCCACCTCCATCGACCAGCCGCTGCCCGGCCTGGTCGCCGCCGCCCGGCAGGGCGCTGCCGGTGACCTGACGGGCCTGCGGGTCGGCGTCATCCGCGAGCTGCAGGGCGAGGGCTACCAGGCCGGCGTCCTGGCCCGGTTCCAGGAGTCGCTGGAGCTGCTGACGAAGGCCGGCGCCGAGGTCGTCGAGGTGTCGTGCCCGAGCTTCGTGCACGCGCTGGCGACCTACTACCTCGTGATGCCGTGCGAGGCGTCCTCGAACCTCGCGAAGTTCGACGCCATGCGCTACGGCCTGCGGGTGCTGCCGGAGGGTGTCGACTCGCCCTCGGCCGAGGAGGTCATGCGCGCCACCCGCGACGCCGGCTTCGGCGACGAGGTCAAGCGCCGCATCATCCTGGGCACCTACGCGCTGTCCAGCGGCTACTACGACGCCTACTACGGCACCGCCCAGCGGGTGCGCACCCTCATCTCGCGCGACTTCGAGGCCGCCTTCGGCCAGGTCGACGTGCTGGTCAGCCCGACCGCGCCGACCACGGCGTTCAAGCTGGGCGAGAAGCTCGACGACCCGCTGGCGATGTACCTCAACGACCTGGCGACCATCCCGGCCAACCTCGCCGGCGTCCCGGGCATCTCGCTGCCCAGCGGCCTGGCCGACGAGGACGGCCTGCCCGCCGGCTTCCAGGTGCTCGCGCCCGCGATGGCCGACGACCGGCTCTACCGTGTCGGTGCCGCCCTCGAGGCGGCGCTGGAGGAGCGGTGGGGCGGCCCGCTGCTCGACAAGGCTCCTGCGCTGGAAGGTGTGGCCCGATGACCGCCGCGAACGAGACCCTGATGCCCTTCGACGACGTGCTGGCGGCGTACGACCCGGCGCTCGGCCTGGAGGTCCACGTCGAGCTCAACACCGCGACTAAGATGTTCTGCGGGTGCCCGGCGGTCTTCGGCGGAGAGCCGAACACCCAGGTCTGCCCCACCTGCCTGGGGCTGCCCGGCGCGATGCCGGTGGTCAACGGCAAGGCCGTGGAGTCGGCGATCCGCATCGGCCTGGCGCTGAACTGCGACATCGCCGAATGGTGCCGCTTCGCCCGGAAGAACTACTTCTACCCGGACATGCCGAAGAACTTCCAGACCAGCCAGTACGACGAGCCGATCGCCTTCGACGGCTGGATGGACGTGGAGGTCGACGGCGAGACCTTCCGTGTCGAGATCGAGCGCGCGCACATGGAGGAGGACACCGGGAAGTCGACCCACGTGGGCGGCAGCACCGGTCGCATCCACGGCGCCGACTACTCCCTGGTCGACTACAACCGCGCCGGCATCCCCCTCATCGAGATCGTCACGCGCCCGATCCTGGGTGCGGGGGAGAAGGCCCCGGCCGTCGCCCGTGCCTACGTCAGCCAGCTGCGCGACCTGATCGTCGCGCTCGGCGTCTCCGAGGCCCGGATGGACCAGGGCAACCTGCGTGCCGACGTGAACCTCTCGCTGTCGCCGAAGGGGTCGGGCACGCTCGGCACCCGCACCGAGACCAAGAACGTCAACTCCTTCCGCTCCGTCGAGCGGGCGGTGCGCTTCGAGATGCAGCGGCACGCCGCGATCCTCGACTCCGGTCAGGCGATCTTCCAGGAGACCCGGCACTGGCACGAGGACACCGGCATCACCACCGCCGGGCGGCCCAAGTCCGACGCCGACGACTACCGCTACTTCCCCGAGCCCGACCTGGTGCCCGTCGCCCCGTCGCGGGAGTGGGTCGAGGAGCTGCGCGGCACCCTGCCGGAGAACCCCGTCCTGCGGCGCGCGCGGCTGCAGGAGTCCTGGGGCTACACCGACCTGGAGATGCGCGACGTCGTCGCCGCCGGGGTCATGGGCGAGATCGAGCGGACCGTCGCCGCCGGCGCCTCGCCGCAGGCGGCCCGGAAGTGGTGGCTCTCCGAGCTCTCGCGCCGCGCCAACGACGCCGGCGTGGAGATCACCGACCTGGGCGTGACGCCCGAGCAGGTGGCCGCCGTCCAGGCGCTGGTCGACGCCGGCACCGTCAACGACAAGCTCGCCCGGCAGGTCTTCGACGGCCTGCTGGCCGGTGAGGGCACCCCGGCGGAGATCGTGGAGAAGCGCGGTCTGGCCGTCGTCTCCGACGAGGGCGCGCTCTCGGCCGCAGTCGACAAGGCGATCGCCGAGAACCCCGACGTCGCCGACAAGATCCGCGACGGCAAGGTCGCGGCCGCCGGTGCGCTCATCGGTGCGGTGATGAAGGAGATGCGCGGCCAGGCCGACGCCGGCCGCGTCCGTGAGCTGGTGCTGGAGAAGCTGACCTGATCCCGCTGACCCGGGTGCGCTGACATGGGTGCGCTGACCTGGGTGCGCCGCACCCGGGGCCTGCCCTACCACAGGTCCCGGGTGGCGCAGGTCTCCTGGTCCCGGGCTGGTGCCGGCCTCGGATCGCGGTACGCTCCAGCGGCACCGCCTGGTGCACCCAACTCCACACACGCTCGCAGCGGGGAAAGCCGGTCGAAGTCCGGCGCTGACCCGCAACCGTAGGCCGCTCCTCCCGCGTGGAGGGGCGGCGAGCCGGAGCACCTGCTGCGACGCGTCCCGATCACACGCTGTCGTGGAAAGCAGCGGGTGGCCACCTCGGTCTGCCGAGTCGTGCCCTCCCGCTGGTGCAGCGGAGAGGAACCCATGACCCGCACCACCCTGCGCGCGACCTTCGTCGCGCTGACCGCCTCGGCCCTGGCCGTCGGCACGGTCTCGTCGATCCCGGCCTCGGCCGCCCCCGCCGGTGCCGCCGAGGAGAAGCGCGCCGTCCAGTGGCTGACCGGTGAGCTCGGCCCCGACGGCCTCATGGTCAACGAGGAGTTCGCCTTCACCGACGTCGGCCTGAGCATCGACGCCGGCCTCGCGCTCCTCGGAGCCGGCCGCAAGGGCGCCGTGGCCCGCGACATCGCGACCGCCGCGGCGGGGGAGGTCGAGTCCTACACGCAGGGCGGCGAGTTCGACCCCGGTGCGGTGTACGCCGGTGCGACGGCCAAGCTGGCGGCGTACACCGTCCTGACCGGCGGTGACCCGACCGACGTCGGCGGCACCGACCTGGTCGCCCAGCTCGAGGGCGTGACCGCCGACGCGGGTCCCTCGGCCGGCCGGATCGCGGACCAGAGCGACTTCGGCGACTTCGCCAACACCATCGGCCAGGCGTTCGCGGCCACTGCGCTGTCGCGCGCCGGGTCCTCGGAGGCCGGTGCCGCCGTGGAGTTCCTGCTGGCCCAGCAGTGCGCCGACGGCTACTTCCGCCTGCCCTTCACCGCGGACGCCGCCGCCGAGGACCAGTCCTGCGACGCCGACGGCGGCCGGCCGAGCGTCGACACCACGGGTCTCGTGGTCACCCAGCTGCTGCAGGTCGAGGGGTTCGAGGACGAGGTCGTCCCAGCCGTCACCCGGGCGGCACGCTGGCTGGCCAGCAACCAGCAGGACAACGGCTCCTTCTCGACCGGGGTCGAGGGTGAGTCGAGCAACAGCAACTCCACGGGTCTGGCCGGCTGGGCGCTGGCCGAGGTCGGCTCCTGCGGCAAGGCTCGCCAGGCCGCGCGCTGGGTGAAGAAGCTGCAGGTCGCCCCGAAGCACTCCGAGACCCAGCTGGACGGGGAGATCGGCGCGATCGCCTTCGACCGAGCAGCCTTCCGGGCCGGCAAGGACGACGGCATCACCACGGGGTCCCGCGACCAGTGGCGCCGGGCGACGGCCCAGGCCACGGCCGTGCTGCAGAACCTCTCCAAGGCGACGTGCCGGCGGTGACCCGGCTCGCACGCGTGGCGGCGCTCGCGCTCGGGGCGGCCGTCCTCACGGTGCCGGTGGGTGCCCAGCCCGCCTCCGCGGCCACCTGCCCCGCGGGGAGCGGGGTGAGCGTGGTCGTCGACCCCAACAGCCTCGGCGGTCCCGTGTCCACCTCGTGCGTCGCCGACGGCGGGGGTGACGTGGCCTCCGCGCTCTTCGCGGCGGCCGGGCACTCGCTGACCTACGCCCAGCGCCAGCCGGGCTTCGTGTGCCGCGTCGACGACGCGCCGGCCGACGACCCCTGCGTCAACGCTTCGCCCGCCGACCGGTTCTGGAGCCTGTGGTGGTCCGACGGCACCTCCGGGACGTGGACCTACTCCTCGCAGGGGGTCACCTCGCTGAAGGTCCCCGAGGGTGGCTCGGTCGCCTTCTCCTTCGACGACGTCGAGGGGGAGGCGCGCCCGAGCGCGACCCCGCCGCAGGGCAGCGCGCCCAGCGCGACGCCCACGACCGGCAGCGGGGGGTCCGGTGCGGGCTCGGGCGGGTCCTCGGGCTCCTCGGGTGCCGGGACCGGCTCGTCCCCCGCGACCGGGAGCACCACGGGCGCGGACCCGTCGGCCACGGCGGGCGCACCCTCGGACGAGGGTCGCGCGCGTGCCGGGGACCGGGACCGGGGCGCGGGCGAGCGCGATGGGCGGAAGGGTCGCGACCGTCGTACCGACGAGTCCGGGACGGCCTCCGAGCCCTCGGACCAGCCGTCGGAGGACGCTGCGGACGAGGCGGTCGCCGACGACGTCGTCTCCGACCCCGACGCCGCGCCGGCCTCCGCGGAGACCGACGGCCTGCCCGTGTGGGTGGCCCCGGTCGCCCTGCTCGTCCTGGCGCTCGGCGCCGGCGGCGCCGTGCTCGCCCGGCGGCGGTCGCTGCGATGACCACCCGGGCCCCACGCCTGCCACGCGACCTGCACCCGGTCGCGTGGTGGGTGTGGGCGCTCGGCCTCGCCGCGGCGGCGTCCGCGACGACCAACCCCTTCTCCCTGCTGCTGCTCGTCGGCGCCGCCTGCGTCGTCGTGCTGGCCCGCCGCTCCGACCAGCCGTGGGCGCGCGCCTTCCGGCTCTACCTCTGGCTCGGCCTGGCCGTCGTCGTCTTCCGGGTGGCCTTCCGCCTCGTCCTCGGTGGCGGCTACGGCACGACCGTCCTGCTCGACCTGCCGGCGGTGCCGCTGCCGGACATCGCCGCGGGGATCACCCTGCTCGGCCCGGTGACGCTGGAGTCCCTGCTGGCCGGGTTGTACGACGGCATGCGGCTCGCCGCCATCGTCATCTGCATCGGCGCGGCCAACGCGCTGGCCAACCCCAAGCGCCTGTTGCGCTCCGTGCCCCCGGCGCTCTACGAGATCGGAGCGGCCCTGGTGGTCGCCGTCACCGTCCTGCCCCAGCTCGCCGACTCCGCCCGGCGCGTGCGCGCCGCCCAGGGCCTGCGTGCCGGGGCGAGCGGCCGGGTCGGGCGGCTGCGCCGGTTCCTCGTGCCGGTCCTGGAGGACGCCATCGACCGCTCGATGGCGATGGCCGCCGGCATGGACGCCCGCGGCTACGGCCGCGCCCCCGGCCTGGACCGCCGCGCCCGCATCCGCACCGGCGCCCTGATGATCACCGGCCTGTGCGGCGTGTGCCTGGGCACGTACGCCGTCCTCGACCGCACCGCGCCGCGCTGGCTCGCGCTGCCGGTGCTGCTGCTCGGCGTCGGCATCGCCGTCCTCGGCCTGGTCAGCGCCGGGCGTCGCGTGCAGCGCACCCGCTACCGGCCCGACCCGTGGCGGCTCGAGGAGTGGCTGGTCGCCGGCTCCGGTGTCGCCACCGCCGCCCTGGGCGTGTGGACCGGCCGCTCCCAGCTGCTCGTCGCCTACCCGTCCCTCGACGCGGTGCCCGTCGTGAGCGCGGTCGTGCTCCTCGGCGTGGCCGTCGCGCTGGCCGGCGGGATGGCCGCCCCACGACCCGTCCTGGTGCTCGCGGGCGCCCCCGCCCCCGTCGTACCCCAGCCCGTCGGAGCCGCCGCATGACCGCCCCCGTCCTCGAGCTGCGCGGGATCCGCCTGGGCTACCAGGCCGGCCAGCCGCCGGTGTTGGCCGACGTCGACCTGGTCGTGGAGGAGGGCGAGCTCGTGCTGCTCTCCGGGCCCACCGGCGTCGGCAAGTCGACGCTGCTCGGCGTCGTCAGCGGACTGGTGCCGCGCTTCTCCGGCGGCGTGCTGACCGGGGACGTGCTGCTCGACGGTGAGAGCGTGCTGCACCGCCCGCCGCGCGAGCGCGCCCACGTGGTGGGCTACGTCGGGCAGGACCCGGCCCTCGGCTTCGTCACCGACACCGTCGAGGAGGAGCTCGCCTACGGCATGGAGCAGCTCGGCCTGCCCGCGCCGACGATGCGCCGCCGGGTCGAGGAGACCCTCGACCTGCTGGGCATCGCCGACCTGCGTGCCCGCGACCTGCGGACGCTCTCCGGGGGGCAGCAGCAGCGGGTCGCCATCGGCTCGGTGCTCACGATGCACCCGCGGCTGCTCGTGCTCGACGAGCCCACCTCCGCCCTCGACCCGACGGCGGCCGAGGAGGTGCTGGCCACCCTGACCCGGCTGGTCCACGACCTCGGCGTCTCGGTGCTGCTGGCCGAGCACCGGCTGGAGCGGGTCGTCCCGTTCGCCGACACGATGTGCCTGATGACCGGCGACGGCCGGGTGCGGGTGGGGGAGCCGGTCGACCTGCTGGCCGAGTCCCCGGTCGTCCCGCCCATCGTCGAGCTCGGCCGCGCCGCCGGCTGGAGCCCGCTGCCGCTGAGCGTCCGCGACGCGCGCCGCCGCGCGCGGGGGCTGCAGGAGCGGCTGGCGGGGGTCTCCTGGCTCGTCGCCGACGCTCCTCGCACCTCGACCAGCGAGCAGTCGGGGGTCGCCTCGGGACCCGGCGCCGACGGGGACGGCCTGGTCGCCACCGGCGTCACCGTCGTCCACGGCCGCGAGGTGGCCGTGCGCTCGGTGGACCTGACCCTGCCGGCCGGCCGCGTCACGGCGCTCATGGGCCGCAACGGCGCCGGGAAGTCCTCGCTGCTGTGGGCGCTGCAGGGCACCGGCGCCCGGTTCGCCGGCACCGTCGACGTCCGGCGCGGCGGAGCCGTCGCCGACCCGGCGACCAGGCCCGTTACCGAGCGCCGCGGCCTGGTCGGGCTGCTCCCGCAGAACGCGGCCGACCTGCTCTACCTCGAGACCGTCGGCGAGGAACTGGCCGCCGGCGACGGCGAGCGCCCCGCGGACCGCGGCGGGTGCCGGCGGATCCTGGACCAGCTGGTCCCCGGCGTACCCGACGACGCGCACCCGCGCGACCTCTCCGAGGGCCAGCGCCTGGCGCTGGCGCTCTCCCTGGTGCTCGCCGCCCGGCCGGGCGTGCTGCTGCTGGACGAGCCGACGCGCGGGCTGGATTACGCCGCCAAGCGGGCGCTCGCCGCGTCGGTGCGGGCGCTGGCCGCCGAGGGGCACGCGGTGCTGGTGGCCAGCCACGACGTCGAGTTCATCGCGCAGGCCGCCGACGACGCGGTCGTGCTGGCCGACGGCGAGGTCGTCTCGCGCGGCCCGGCCCGCCGCGTGGTCGCGGAGTCACCGGCGTTCGCCCCGCAGGTCACCAAGGTCCTCGGCCCGCCGTGGTTGCGGGTCGACGAGGTGGTCGCCGCGCTGGAGACGGCGTGAGCGCGCCCGCCCCGGCCAGGCCGACGGCGCCGCACGAGCGGCTGGTCGACGCCGTGCCCCTCTCGCGGCGCTCGGTCGCCGTGCTCTCCCTCGCCAGCCTCGCGGGGCTGATGATGCTCGTCTGGCCGCTGCTGCTGCGGGTGCCCGACGGCGCGCGCGTGGACCCGCCGTTCCTCTTCCTGGCGCTGCTGCCGGTGGTCGTGGCCGTCGTGCTCGCGGAGGTCACCGAGGGCGGGCTCGATGCGCGGGTGCTGGCCCTGCTGGGGGTGCTGAGCGCGGTCAACGCGGTGACCCGGGCGATCTCCCCGGGGATCTCCGGCGTCGAGCTGGTCTTCTTCCTGCTGATCATCGGCGGGCGGGTGATGGGGCCGGGGTTCGGGTTCGCGCTCGGGTGCACGTCGCTGTTCGCCTCCGCGCTGGTCACCGCCGGTGTCGGGCCCTGGCTGCCGTACCAGATGTTGGTCGCGGCCTGGGTCGGCATGGGTGCCGGCCTGTTGCCGCGCCGGGCCCGGGGTCGGGCGGAGATCGCGCTGCTGGTGGCGTACGCCGTCGTGGCGGCGTACCTCTTCGGCGCGCTGATGAACCTCTCCGGCTGGCCGTTCCTCCTCGGCGTCGCGGTCCCGGGCTACGAGAGCGACCTGTCCTACGTGCCGGGCGCGCCGATCCTGGAGAACCTCCAGCGGTTCGGGATCTACACGCTGCTCACCTCCACCGGTGGCTGGGACACCATGCGCGCGATCACCAATGCCGTCGCCATCGTCGTCCTGGGCCCCGCCGTCCTCGCCGTGCTGCGGCGTGCCAACCGCCGCGCCACCGTCACCGGCACGGTCGCCACCGACTGATCGACTGATCGTTCCCGCGCCCGCATGTGGGTGGCCGACCCGGCGCATCTTTCCGGAAGAACGCGCCGGTTCGGCGAGGCACGGTCGGCTCGAACCGGCGCATCTTTCCGGAAGAACGCGCCGGCTCGGCGGGAGACAGTCGGCCCGAGGTTCATCCGGAGGACGGGGCGTGAGCCAGGTTCACGCACGGTCCTCCAGCGGATCGGTCCGACCGGGGAGGCCGCGTGAGTCCTACGGCTGGACCTGGAGGATCTTGTCGTCCCCGGGGGCGGGCGTGCCGCGGCCGTCGCGGTTGCTGGTGGTGACCCACAGCGTGCCGTTGGGGGCGAGCGCGACACCGCGCAGGCGGCCGTGGTCGCCGAGGAAGAACGCCCGGGGCTTCCTGGCCGTCTTGGAGCCCTTCACCTCGACCCGCCACAGCCGCTGGCCCTTGAGTGCACCGAGCCAGAGGTGGCCCTTCGCGTAGGCCAGGCCCGAGGGGGAGGCGTCGTCGGTGTCCCAGGTGATCGCGGGGTCGACGTACCCCTGCTCCCGGGCCACCTTGCCACCCTCGCCCTCGAAGGCCGGCCAGCCGTAGTCCTTGCCCGGCCGCACGAGGTTAAGCTCGTCGAAGGTGTCCTGCCCGAACTCCGAGGCCCACAGCTGGTTGCGCACGAACGCCAGGCCCTGCACGTTGCGGTGGCCGAGGGAGAAGACCGGCGATTCCGGGTCCGGGTTGCCGGGTGCTGGGTCGCCGTCGGGGGTGATCCGCAGGATCTTGCCGCCGAGGTCGTCGGGGTCGGCGGCGCGGTCGGGCTCGCCGATCTCGCCGGTGGAGACGTAGAGCAGCCCGTCATCCCCGAAGAGCAGCTGCCCGCCGTCGTGGATGAAGCCGTTGGGGATGCCGGTGAGGATCGGCTCCGGCTCGCCGAGGGCGTCGCCGTCGAGCACGGCCCGCACGACCCGGTTGTCGGTGGCGGTGGTGACGTAGAGGTAGACCAGCCCGTCCTCGTCGTACGTCGGGGAGACGGCCACCCCGAGCAGCCCGCCCTCGCCCTCGGGGGCCGCGGTCTCGATCGTGGCGACCTCGACGACCTCATGGTCGGGGCCGGTCAGCCGCAGCAGCCGGGCGGTGTCGCGCTCGGTGACCAGCGCGTCGCCGTCGGGCAGGAAGGCCAGGCCCCACGGGGCCTCGAGGTCGGTGGCGATGGTGCCCACCAGCTCGGGCGGACCGCCCTTGCCCTTCCCGCTGCCCCTCCCGTCCGCGTCGTCCTCCCCGTCAGAGGAGGCGTCGGTCGGTGCCTCGGTCGGCACCGGGAGTGGTGTGCCGGTGGCGGTGGTCTCGATGAGCGTGACGGTGGAGGTGCTGCCCTCCTCCAGGCACGCGGTCGTTCCCGTGACCAGCACCAGGACCGCGGCCAGAGCCAGCCCGCGGACCGGTCGCGGCGAGCGGCGCCGTGGCCGGGGTCGGTTCACGGCACCCGCCGCAGGAACTCCAGCAGCAGCTCGTGCACCTGCTCGGGACGCTCGAGGTTGAGGAAGTGGGTGCCGGGCAGCTCGACGTACGTCGCTCCCTCGATCCGCTCCGCGGCGGTGCGCATGTCCCGGGAGCCGGCGAGCAGGTCCCAGCGGCCGGCGACGAAGGCGGCGGGCACGCGGATGTTGCGCAGCGAGACGCGGCCGTGCTCGGAGGTGCGCAGCGCGAGGTGGAAGTACCACCGCAGGTCGGTCGAGAGCAGCTCGGCCACCGCCTTGGCGGTGATGTCGGGGTCGCGCACCGGCAGCATGAAGCCGGTGTGGCTGAGCAGGTCGATCGCGCGACGGCCGATCGGCAGCCGGTGGACCAGCGGGTTCAGTGCCCAGCCGGCGTGCTTGCCGACGCGGGTGATGTTGACCGTGAGCGTGCGGGCCACCAGGTGCGGCAGCCGCAGCGGGCCGAGCATCGTGGCGAAGGTGTCGCCCGGGACGCCGGCCACGGCGAAGAGCCCACTGACCCGCTCGGGGTGGCGGAAGGCCAGCTCGAACATCGTGTTGACGCCCATCGACCAGCCCATGAGCACCGCGCGCGCGACGCCGAAGTGGTCCATGACCGAGAGGCCGTCCTCGACGAACTCCTCGATGCCGCAGCGGTCGGGGTCGTCCGGGCGGGCCGAGCCGCCGGTGCCGCGGTGGTTCCACGACACGACCCGCACCTCGCACGCGGGGTCGAGCAGCGCCGGCCAGGCCCAGGGGTTGGTCCCGAGGCCGTTGCACAGCACGACGGTGGGCCCGGTGCGGGTGCCGTCGGGGTCGTTGGTCCAGGCGCGGAGCCGGGTGCCGTCGTCGGAGAGCACCTCGTGGAAGGCGATGACGGGGGCGGTGGTCGGGCGGGCCGCGGACTTCGGCATGGGGCCGATTGTGCCCGAGGAGCGGGCCAGGGGCCCGCAGGAGTCCAGCGCGGTCAGCCGCGGGCGGTGCGCTCGGCGGCCGGGCCGTCCTCGGACCCGGGTACGCCGGAGCGACCCTCGCGCGCGGCGAGGAACTCCTCGACGTCCTCGCGCTCGGCGCGTCGGGCGGCCAGCGCGGTGCCGGCGACCATCGCGTTGCGGCAGGCCGCGCGCTGGGAGTCCACCGCCCACTGCTGGACCGAGGTGCGCAGTGCCTGCCACGCGGCCACCGGGACGCTGCGCGGGGTGCCGATCGGGGGCAGGACGCGCAGCCGGCGGGACCGGGGGTCGGGGTGCTGCGGGAGGGACATGCGGGTGGACTCCTCGGGGAGGGGCGGGAGCCAGAGGGTCGGGGCCAACGGCGACGGCACCGCCCAATCTAGGCCCCGGACGCGCCGGCGCAAGACCTCGTGCGTGACGCTCATGTGAATCTCAGGTCACGCCTCAGTCGCGTACGACGACGGCCGACTCGGCCGCACCGGCCCGCCCTGCCCCGCCCGCAGCCCGGGTCGCGCCGACGCTCGCGGCGACGACGCAGGCGACCGCGGCCCACTGCGCCGCTCCGAGCAGCTCGCCGAGCACCAGGATCCCCGCGAGGGCCGCGGCGGCCGGCTCCAGGCTCATCAGGATGCCGAAGACGCCGGGGGAGAGGCTGCGCAGCGCGACCAGCTCGCAGCTGTAGGGGATGACCGAGGACAGCAGCCCGACCGCGGCGCCGATCAGCAGGATGCGCGGGTCGAGCAGGTCCTCGCCGCCGGTGCCGACCGCGAAGGGGGTCAGCAGCAGCGCGGCCACGACGCTCGCCACCGCGAGACCGTCCAGGCCCTCCCAGTGCCGCCCGGTGCGCGCGCTCAGCAGGATGTACGCCGCCCACGCCGCCCCGGCGACCAGCGCGAACACCACGCCCGCGGCGTCCAGGTCGTCGCCGTCGAAGCCCAGCAGCAGCACCCCGACCGCCGCGAGCACGACCCACGCCAGGTCGCGCGGACGTCGCGACCCCAGCACCGCCAGGGTCAGCGGCCCGATGAACTCGATCGTCACCGCGACCCCGAGCGGGATCCGGGCGAACGACTGGTAGATCGCCCAGTTCATCAGCGCCAGGCTCGCCCCGAAGGCGAGCACCACGAGCCAGTCCTCCCGGCTGCGCCCGCGCAGCCGCGGCCGCAGCACGGCGACGAGCACGAGCATGCTCGTGGCCAGCCGCAGCCAGACGATCGTGGTGGGGTCGACCTCGTCGAAGAGCGACTTCGCGAAGCCCGCACCGAGCTGCACCGAGGCGATCCCGACGAGCACCAGCCACACCGGTGACAGGACCGGTCGGCGGGTGGACGATGAGTTCCGGCCGGTCACCGGGTCACCGTAGGTGACACCTCGCCCACGCCCCCTCTCGGGGAGATCTGGAGAAGCAGATGAGCAGCACGGTCCTCATGGTCGGCACCCGCAAGGGACTGTGGGTCGGGCGCTCGGACGCCGCGCGCCGCGACTGGGAGTGGAGCGGCCCGCACAGCGACATGGAGGAGGTCTACTCCTGCCTCGTCGACGTGCGTGGCGAGCGGCCGCGCCTCCTGGTCGGCGCGTCCTCGCCCTGGCTGGGCCCGCAGGTGCGGATCAGCGAGGACCTCGGCGCGACCTGGAAGGACGCCGAGGAGCCGCCGCGGTTCCCGGCCGACGTCGACGCCTCGGTCGAGCGGGTCTGGCAGCTCGTCGCCGGCGCCGGGCCCGGGGTGGTGTACGCCGGCACGGAGCCGGGCGCGGTCTTCCGATCCTCCGACGGCGGGCACACCTTCACCCTCGAACGCGGCCTGTGGGACCACCCGCACCGCTCCGAGTGGGGTGCGGGCTACGGCGGCCAGGCCTTCCACACGATCCTGCCGCACCCCAGCGACCCGTCCTCGGTCCTGGCGGCGCTGTCCACCGGCGGGGTCTACGCCACGACCGACGGCGGGGAGACGTGGGAGCCCCGCAACCAGGGGGTCTCGGCGGTCTTCCTGCCCGAGGGGCAGCAGTACCCGGCGTACGGCCAGTGCGTGCACAAGGTCGCGCGGCACCCCTCGCGTCCCGAGCGGCTCTACCTCCAGAACCACGGCGGGGTCTTCCGCTCCGACGACGAGGGCGCCAGCTGGACCTCGATCGCCGACGGCCTGCCCTCGGACTTCGGCTTCCCGGTGGTCGCGCACCCGCACGAGCCGGACACGATCTACACCTTCCCGCTCGGCGGTGGCGAGGGCCGCTACCCGGTCGACGCCCAGGCCCGGGTCTGGCGCTCGCGCGACGCCGGCGACACCTGGGAGCGGCTCGGCGACGGCCAGCTGCCCGACAGCTTCTTCGTCGGGGTCATGCGCGACGCGATGTGCGTCGACGACCACCCCGAGGCGGGGGTGTACGTCGGTGCGCGCAACGGCTCGGTGTGGGTCTCGCCGGACTCCGGCGAGACCTGGCACTGCGCGGTCCGCGACCTGCCCGACGTGATGTGCGTGCGCGCGGCGGCGATCGGCTGAGCTCCCGAGGCCCCCGACCGCCCGCCCGCGAGACGCCTCCACCGGCTCCTGGCCGCTCGCTACCGTGACGGCGTGAGCGCGACCACACCCGACCTGGAGGGCACCCGCACCGGCTCCGACGTCGAGCACCACGAGGTGCTCGTCGTCGGCGCCGGCTTCTCCGGCATCGGGGCGGCCATCAAGCTCGACGAGGCCGGCATCCGCGACTGGCTGGTCCTCGAGGCCGCCGACGGCGTCGGAGGCACCTGGCACTGGAACACCTACCCCGGCGTCGCGGTCGACATCCCGTCGTTCAGCTACCAGTTCTCCTTCGCCCAGCGCACGGACTGGTCACGCACCTACGCCCCCGGCTCGGAGCTGAAGAGGTACGCCGAGGACCTGGTCGACGCCGCCGGCATCCGCGACCGGATGCGGTTCGGCTGCCTCGTCGAGGGGGCGGCCTGGGACGAGGCGACGACGCGCTGGCGGGTCCGGCTGGCCGACGGGACCGAGCTGACGGCGACGTACCTCCTCAACGCCTCGGGCGTGCTCACCACCCCGAAGGCCCCTGACATCCCCGGCATCGACGACTTCGCCGGCACCACCGTGCACACCGCCCGCTGGGACCACGACCTGGACCTCACCGGCAAGCGGGTCGGCGTGATCGGCACCGGTGCCTCCGCGGTGCAGCTGATCCCCGAGATCGCCCCGGTCGTGGACGCGCTCACCGTCTTCCAGCGCACCCCGATCTGGTGCTTCCCCAAGCCCGACGCCGCGCTGCCCGGTCCGTTGCGCCTGGCGATGCGGCTCCCGGGCGTCAAGCAGGGGCTGCGGCTGGCCAGCCAGGCCTTCGTCGAGGTCACCTTCCCGGTCGCGGCGCACTTCCACTCCTACGTCCGGATCGCCTCCACGATGGAGCACGCCGGGCGGCTGTGGCTGCGCTCGCAGGTGCGTGACCCGGAGGTGCGCGAGAAGCTCACCCCGGCGTACGGCGTCGGGTGCAAGCGCCCGAGCTTCCACAACGACTACCTCGCGACCTACAACCTGCCCCAGGTCCACCTCGAGACCGACGCCATCACCGATATCGTCCCCGAGGGCATCCGCACCCGGGGCGGCGCCGGCGAGACCCTCCACGAGCTCGACGTGCTCGTGCTCGCCACGGGCTTCCGGGTCATGGAGCCCGACAGCCTCCCGACCTTCCCGCTGGTCGGCGCCGACGGCGGCACGGTCCAGCAGTTCTGGGCCGAGAACCGGGTGCAGGCCTACCAGGGCGTCTCCGTGCCGGGCTTCCCCAACTTCTTCACCGTCTTCGGCCCCTACGGCTACATCGGCGGCTCCTACTTCCACCTCATCGAGACCCAGGTGCACCACATCGTGCGCTGCCTCGAGCACGCGCGCAGCACCGGCGCCTCACGGGTGGAGGTGACGCAGGCGGCCAACGACGCCTACCTCGCCTCGATGCTCGAGCGGCGCCCGACCCAGGTCTTCTGGCAGGAGTCGTGCACCGGCGCCAACAGCTACTACTTCGACCAGCACGGCGACGTCGGGCTGCGCCCGGGCACCACGCTCGGCACGATGTGGGCCAGCCGGACCTTCCCGCTCGACGCCTACCGGTTCGAGCCGGCTCGCGACCGGGAGCCGGCCGCGGTGGGCTGACCCGCCGCGGCCGCACCGGTCACGACTGCGGCACGTGCGGCCCGATGGGGGGCGGCTCGGGCATCGCGTCGTGGTAGGCCTCCTCCTCGGGCGCGGGGATCGGGTCCGGCACGCCGGCGGTGATCTTGGACCCGTCGGCGCGCGTGCCGCCCAGCTGCGGCTCCTCGGCGAGCTCGACCGAGAGCCGGCGGCCGTGACCGCCCCCTCGCCCGTCGTTCTCCCCGAGCCGTACGACGAGGGGCTCGTCGGCGTGCACGACGTGCTCGGTCCCGCGGACGGTCACCGGGACGCCCCCGACGCCGTCGACCACCGTGAAGGTGAGCGACCCGGCGTCCAGCCGCACCCGCACCCGGGAGCCGCGCCACACCAGCGCGAAGGTGATCGAGCCGAACGCGTCGGGCAGGCGCGGGTCGAAGGAGAGCCGGCCGCCGTGGTCGCGCATGCCGCCGAAGCCGCAGACCAGCGCCGACCAGACACCGCCGGTGGAGGCGATGTGCATGCCGTCGTCGGTGTTGCCGTGGAGGTTCGCCAGGTCGACGTACAACGCGGAGCGGAAGTAGTCCCAGGCCGCCTCGTGGTAGCCGACCTCGGCGGCCATCACCGACTGCACCACCGCCGAGAGCGTGGAGTCGCCGGTGGTGATCGGGTCGTAGTACTCGAAGTCGGCCCGCTTCTCCTCGGCCGTGAACCGGTCGCCCTGCAGGAAGAGCGCCAGGACCACGTCGGCCTGCTTGAGCACCTGGAACCGGTAGATCACCAGCGGGTGGTAGTGCAGCAGCAGCGGCCGCAGCTCGTCGGGGGTCTGGGAGAGGTCCCACACCTCGCGGTCGAGGAAGAAGTCGTCCTGGGGGTGGATGCCGAGGCCCTCGTCGAAGGGCACGTGCATCCCCTCGGCGCAGCGGGCCCACTCCTCGACCTCCTCGTCGGTGAGGTCGAGGCGCTTGCGGACCTGCTCGAAGTCCTGCGGGTGCTCGCGACGGATCAGCTCGACCGCGGCCACGGCTTGCTCGAGGTTGTGCCGCGCCATGACGTTGGTGAACAGGTTGTTGTTGACGACCGTCGTGTACTCGTCCGGCCCGGTGACGCCGTGGATGTGGAACGAGGGACGGCCGTTCTCGCGCCAGAACCCGAGGTCGGCGTACATGCGGGAGGTCTCGACCAGGATGTCGATGCCGTGGCGCAGCAGGAAGCCCACGTCATCGGTGGCGGCGAGGTACTGCGAGAGCGCGTAGACCACGTCGGCGTCGATGTGCACCTGCGCGGTGCCGGCGGCGTAGTAGGCCGAGGCCTCCTCGCCGTTGATGGTGCGCCAGGGGAAGAGCGCACCGTGCTGGGCCATCTCGCGGGCACGGTGCCGCGCGGCGTCGAGCATCCGGGAGCGGAAGTGCAGGAGGTTCTTGGCCAGCGCCGGCTGCGTGTAGGTGAGGAACGGCGCGACGTAGATCTCGGAGTCCCAGAAGTAGTGGCCCTCGTAACCCGAACCGGTGACGCCCTTGGCGGGCACGCCCCACTGGTCGGCGCGGGCGCTGGCCTGGGCGAGGGAGAAGAGGTTGAAGCGGATCGCCTGCTGCAGGGCCCGGGTCTCCTGCTCGCCGCCCGGCCCGTCGCCACGCCGGGAGGGGGTGACCTCGACGTCGGCGGCGTCCCAGAAGGTGTCGAACCAGGCACGCTGCTCGGCGACCGCCTCCCCGGTGCCGGTGCGGGCGGCGCGGTCCAGGGTCCGCTCGCAGCGGTCGGCCAGCTCGCGCACCGGCACGCCGCGGGAGGTGTGGTAGGCCACGACCTTCTCCAGCCGCACGGTGCGGCCCTGCTCGGCCTGGACCCGGAACACCATCTTGGCCAGGTCGTCGTCGTGGCGCACGACGGTGTCGACGTCGGCGCCACTGCCGGCTACCCGCAGTCGGTGGTCGGCGGCCACGGCGATCGTCATCCGGGAGGAGGCGCACTGGTATCCCAGCATCATCCGGCCGTCCTGGACGGTCGAGAGGCGGGGGAGCAGCACCCGGCCCTCGAAGGCGGCGGCCTTGCGCGGGTCGATGCCCTCGCCCATGGACGCTGCTGCGTCGTGGTACTCGTCGCTGCCGTCCTGGCGGTTCATCAGCTGGCTGGAGATGACGATGGGGGCGCTGCCCTCGAGCATCGTGACCTCGAGGGCCAGCAGGGCCAGGTGCCGCTGGGTCATCGAGACCATGCGGGTGGAGTCGACCTTGACCCGCTTGCCCGAGGGGGTGCGCCAGACCAGCGAGCGGCGCAGCACGCCGTCGCGGAAGTCGAGGATCCGCTCGTAGTGCTCCAGGTCGGCGGTGCCGAGGATGAGCGGCTCGTCGTCGACGTAGAGCTTCATCAGCTTCGCGTCGGGGACGTTGACGATCGTCTGGCCGGTGCGCGCGAAGCCGAAGGCGGCCTCCGCGTGCCGGATCTCCCAGGTCTCGTGGAAGCCGTTGACGAAGGTGCCGTGCGCGTGGGCGTCGCGGCCCTCCTCGGGGTTGCCGCGCATGCCGAGGTAGCCGTTGGCGACGGTGAACAGCGTCTCGCTGACCCCGAGGTCGGCGTGGCTGTGCGACCGCTCCACCAGCCGCCAGGGGTCGACGGGGAACCGGCTGCGGTCCAGCGGGTCGCCTGCCGGGGCGCGGCTGCTCACGGGACGAGCTCGGCGAGGTCGGCCACGACGACGTGGGCGCCGGCGGCGGTCAGCTCGTCGTGCCCGGCGCCCCGGTCGACGCCGACCACGAGGCCGAAGCCGCCGGCGGCACCGGCGCGCACGCCGGACACGGCGTCCTCGACCACGACCGACGTCGCGGCGGTCGCGCCGCACACCTCGGCGGCGTGCAGGAAGGTGTCGGGCGCGGGCTTGCCCGGCAGCGAGCGGGCAGCGGCGACCCGGCCGTCGACGACGGTCACGAACCGGCCGGCCAGCCCCGCGGCCTCGAGCACGGCGGGGGCGTTGGCGGAGGAGGAGACCACCGCCATCGGGACGTCGAGGTCGCGCAGGTGGTCGAGCAGGGCCACGGAACCGGCGTACGGCGCCACCCCGTCGCGCTGGAGCACCTCGTTGAAGGCGTCGTTCTTGCGGTCGCCGAGACCCATGACGGTGCGGTCGAACGGTCGGCCCGGCTCGCCCTCGGGGAGCTCGATGCCGCGGGAGGCGAGGAAGTCGCGCACGCCGTCGTACCGCGGCTTGCCGTCGACGTGGGCGAAGTAGTCGACGTCGGTGTAGGGGGAGGTGTCGCCGGGGCCGTCGTGCTCGGCGAGGAACTCGTTGAACATCGCCGACCAGGCCCGCATGTGCACCTCGGCGGTGGGGGTCAGCACCCCGTCGAGGTCGAGCAGGACGGCCGCGTAGCCGTCCCAGGTCACCGGAGTCGAAGCAGTCACCCGACGAGGCTAGGGCGTGGGGGGTCACCGGCCCAGCCGGTGGGGCTGAGATGCGCCGTCGGAGTGACGACGCTCGCACGTAGGCTGGCCGCCATGACCGGCCAGCAGCAGCCCGACGAGAAGATCGACCTGAAGCCCAGGTCCCGCGACGTCACCGACGGCCTCGAGCGCGCCGCCTCGCGCGGCATGCTGCGTGCGGTCGGCATGGGTGACGACGACTGGGAGAAGCCGCAGATCGGCGTGGCCTCCAGCTGGAACGAGATCACCCCCTGCAACCTCTCGCTCGACCGGCTCGCCAAGGCCGTCAAGAACGGCGTGCACGCCGGCGGCGGCTACCCCCTCGAGTTCGGCACCATCTCGGTCTCCGACGGCATCTCCATGGGCCACGAGGGCATGCACTTCTCGCTGGTCTCCCGCGAGGTCATCGCCGACTCCGTCGAGGTCGTGATGAACGCCGAGCGGCTCGACGGCTCGGTCCTGCTCGCCGGCTGCGACAAGTCCCTGCCCGGCATGCTCATGGCCGCCGCGCGTCTCGACCTGGCCTCGGTCTTCCTCTACGCCGGCTCGATCATGCCCGGACAGGTCGACGGCAAGGACGTCACGATCATCGACGCCTTCGAGGCCGTCGGTGCGTGCCTCGCGGGCAAGATCACCCGTGAGCAGGTCGACAAGATCGAGCGCGCGATCTGCCCCGGCGAGGGCGCCTGCGGCGGCATGTACACCGCCAACACGATGGCTGCCGTCGGCGAGGCCCTCGGCATGTCGCTGCCGGGCTCGGCCGCGCCGCCGGCCGTCGACCGCCGCCGCGACGGCTTCGCCCACCGCTCCGGCGAGGCCGTGGTCAACCTGCTGCGCCAGGGCATCACCGCCCGCCAGATCATGACGATGGAGGCCTTCGAGAACGCCATCACCGTGGTGATGGCGCTCGGCGGCTCCACCAACGCCGTCCTGCACCTGCTGGCCATCGCCCGCGAGGCCGAGGTGCCGCTGACCATCGACGACTTCAACCGGATCGGCGACAAGGTCCCGCACCTCGGCGACCTCAAGCCCTTCGGCAGGTACGTCATGAACGACGTCGACAAGATCGGCGGCATCCCCGTCGTGATGAAGGCGCTGCTCGACGCCGGCCTCATGCACGGCGACGCGCTGACCGTGACCGGCAAGACGCTGGCCGAGAACCTGGCGGAGCTGGACCCGCCGGCCCTCGACGACGACGTCATCCGCTCCCTCGAGCGCCCGATCCACAAGACCGGCGGCCTGACGATCCTCAAGGGCTCGCTGGCCCCCGACGGTGCCGTGGTGAAGTCGGCCGGCTTCGACGAGACCGTCTTCCGCGGCACCGCCCGGGTCTTCGACGGCGAGCGCGACGCCATGGACGCCCTCGCCGAGGGCCGGATCGTCGCCGGCGACGTCGTCGTCATCCGCTACGAGGGCCCCAAGGGTGGGCCCGGCATGCGCGAGATGCTCGCCATCACCGGTGCGATCAAGGGCGCCGGCCTCGGCAAGGACGTCCTGCTCCTCACCGACGGTCGGTTCTCCGGCGGCACGACCGGGCTGTGCGTGGGCCACGTGGCCCCCGAGGCCGTCGACGGCGGCCCGATCGCCTTCGTCCGCGACGGCGACCCGATCACGCTCGACGTCCTCAACCGCACCCTCGAGGTCGAGATCGACGACCTCGAGGCGCGCAAGGAGGGCTGGGCGCCCAAGCCGCCGAAGTACACCCGCGGCGTGCTCGGCAAGTACGCCAAGATCGTGTCCTCCGCCGCGCACGGGGCGGTCACGGGCTGACCCTCGGCCACCGCCGAGCAGTCACTTCCGAGCCCTCGGGGTCGTCAGTTCTGACCCGCCCGGGTGTTGAGCCTGCCGGTAGACCTGGGACGTGCAGCTCCCGACCCCGCCGCCGCCCCACGAGGCCGCAGGTGACGCGACCCTCGCCTGGGTCGCCGAGCACCTCGGCGACCTGACCCTCGAGGGCCCCGACGCGGTACGCCGCGGGGGACACGTCCGGGGACAGACCGCGGCCGATGCGGCACTGGCGTCGCTCGACATCAGCGGGTACGCGCGGCGCCGCAGCGTGGTGCTGCCGGTGTCGGGGCGCGGGGCGACCCGGATGTCGCCGTACCTGCGGCACGGCTTGGTGCCGCTGCCCGAGATGTGGAAGGCGGTCGCCGGCGCGCCCGCCCACGACCGCGACAAGTACCGCGACGAGCTGCTCTGGCAGGAGTACTCCCGGCACCTGTACGCCCGCACCGGCGCCGCCCTGGGCCGGTCGATCAAGCACGAGCAGCCCCGCGTCGGTCCGGCCTGGCCCGAGCCGTGGCCCGCGGAGATGGCCTGCATGGAGGCCGTCGTCGGTGAGCTCGAGGGCGAGGGTTGGCTGGTGAACCAGACCCGCATGTGGCTGGCCTCGCAGTGGGCGGTGCGGGCGGGTGCGGACTGGCGCGACGGCGAGGACCTGTTCTTCCAGCACCTGCTCGACGGCTCGCGCGCGGCCAACCGGCTGGGCTGGCAGTGGACGGTCGGCACCGGCAGCGGCCGGCCCTACGGGTTCAGCCGGTGGCAGGTCGAGAAGCGCGCCAAGGCGCTGTGCCGCTCCTGCCCGCTGAGCAGCGCCTGCCCCATCGAGGACTGGCCCGAGACCGGTGACCTGCCCCGCGTCGACGGACCGGACCTGGGCAAGGACGGCTTCGACGGCGGGCCGGCCGAGGTGCAGGGCGGGGGAGCCGAGCAGGTGTGGCTGACCGCCGAGTCCCTCGGCGACGCCGACCCCGCACTGGCGGCCGACGACGACCGCCCCGCGGTCTTCGTCTTCGACGAGCCGCTGCTGCGCACCCTGCGGCTCTCCGGCAAGCGGCTGGTCTTCCTGGCCGACACGCTCGGTGACCTCGCCACCCGGCGCGAGGTCGAGGTGCGCCGCGGCGTGGTGGCCCAGGAGCTGGCGGGTCGCAGCCTGGCCGTCACGCACGCGCCGGTCCCGGGCTTCCGCGCCCGGGCCGCGCAGGTGCAGCCGCAGGAGGTCCACCCGTGGCTGTGGCTGGTGCGACCGCGACCGTCCGCGGTCGGCAGCTTCACCGCCTGGCGCCGCTCCTCCGGGGCCCCCGCCCAGGCCAGCCCGCCCCGGGGCGGCGGAGAGATCAGCGGACGACGTCGAGGACCTGCAGGGTGACGCCGTTGCCGTAGGTCGCGGACTCGACGAGCCGGAGGTTCACCTTCGAGCCGGTGTCGGAGAAGAGCCGCTTGCCCGAGCCCAGCAGCAGCGGGAAGACCAGCAGGTGCAGCCGGTCCACGAGCCCGGCGGCGAGCAGTCCATGGGCCAGCGTCGCGCTCGCGTGCACGTAGATCGGGCCCTCGCCCTCGTCGGTGCGCTCCTTGAGCGCGGCCACGTCGTCGAGCGAGCGCAGGACGTGGGTGTTGGTCCAGTCCGAGCCCTCGAGGGTGGAGGAGACGACGTACTTCGGCATGGCGTTGTAGGTCTCGAACTCCTCCATCGACGGCCACACGGGGGCGAACTCGTCGTGGGAGACCCGGCCGAGCAGCAGCGCGCTGGCCTCCTCCTGCTCGCGGCCCTTGATGTCGTAGACGGCGTCGTCGTGCTCGACCTCCGAGAAGGTCCAGCTCGGGTCCTCGATGACGCCGTCCAGGGTGATGAACTCGGTGACGATCAGCTTCCTCACGACCCCATCCGACCAGCCCCGACCGACGGACTCATCGGTCGGGCCACCGCCGGGAGGATCACCAGGTGTCGACGGGGCGCCCGCTCCCGACCAGCCGGCCGTCGCGGTCGGCGGCGTCGAGCAGGCGGGCCAGGATGCCGCGGGTCTCGGCCGGGTCGACGACGTCGTCGATCTCGAAGTGCCGGGCGACCTCCAGGGCCGTCGAGTGCGCCTGGGCGTACGCCGTCAGGTCCCTGACCCGCGCCTCCCGCTCGTCCGGGTCGGCGATCTCCTCCAGCTCGCGCCGCATGGACAGCCGCACGGCGCCCTCGAGCCCCATCGCCCCGAGGTGCGCGCCGGGCCAGGCGATCGTCATGAGCGGCTCGTGGGTGCTGCCGCCGAGCATCGCCTGCGCGCCCAGCCCGTAGCCGCGGCGCAGCACCACCCCCAGCAGCGGCACCTCCATCCGGGCCGCGGCGACGAGCAGCCGCGACGTGTGCCGCACCAGCCCGGTGCGCTCGGCGTCGGGGCCGACCATCATCCCGGGGGTGTCGACCAGGGACACGACCGGGAAGCCGTGGGCGTCGCACAGCTGCAGGAAGCGCGCTGCCTTGTCGCCGGCGTCCGCGGTGACCGCGCCTGCCCAGTGCCGGGTGTCGTTGCCCACGACCCCGACGGTGCGGCCCTCGATCCGACCCAGGGCCGTGAGCAGCTCGGGCGCGAACCCGGGCCGCAGCACGGTCACCGAGTCCTCGTCGCACAGCGTCTCCACGATGGGCAGCAGGTCGTAGGCCGTGCGCTCGCCCTCGGGGACCGCCTCCCGCAGCGACGCCTGGTCGGGGGCGGTCCACGCCGTCGTACGACCCAAGAAGTAGGAGAGCAGCTCGCGAGCCGTGCCCACCGCGTCGTCATCCCGAGCGACCACGTCGACGACGCCGTTGGCCTCCATCACCTCGATCGGACCCACGTCGGCCGCGGCCACGTCACCCAGCCCGCCGCCGGCGATCATCGCCGGCCCGCCCATGCCCAGGGAGGCGCGCTCGGTCGCGACGATCAGGTCCGAGCACCCCGCGATGACCGCGTTGCCGGCGAAGCAGTTGTCCTCCACGACCGCGATCCGCGGCACCCGGCCCGACAGCCGGGCCCAGGCGGCGAAGGTCGTGACGTCGAGGGCGGAGACCAGCGGGATGTCGGTGTCGCCGGGCCGGCCGCCGCCCCCGGCGGCGAAGAAGACCGTCGGCACCCGCAGCCGGTCGATCACGTCGAGCAGCCGGTCGGTCTTGCGGTGCCCGCGCATCCCCTGGGTGCCGGCCATCACGAGGTAGTCGTAGGACAGCGCCGCCACGGGGTGCCCGTCGACCGTCGCCAGCCCGCCGACGATCCCGTCCGCGGCGGTGCGGTCGAGCAGCTCGTCCAGGGGGCGTCGCTGGGACTGCGCCGCGGTCACGAACCGCCCGTACTCCACGAAGCTGCCCTCGTCGACCAGCTCGGCGAGGTTCTCCCGGGCGGTCCGCCCGCCCCGCTCGTGCAGCCGCGCGACGGCCTCGGGCCGGGCGGAGTCCTCGGTGAGTGCCCGCCGCGCGAGCACCTCCAGCAGCTCGGGGCGGATGGCCATGCCGGGGAGCATGCCACCGGGTCTCCCCGGGCTGGGGTAGACATGCGCCGTGAGGGATGCCGAGCAGCTGGACCGCGACGACCCGCTGGCGCACCTACGCGCGAGGTACGTCGGCAGCGAGACCCCGCTGGTCTACCTCGACGGCAACTCCCTGGGCCGTCCGCTGCGCTCGACCGCCGAGCGGATGGCGGCCTTCGTGGCCGACGAGTGGGGCGGTCGGCTGATCCGCGGCTGGGACGAGTCCTGGATGGAGCTGCCGCTGGTCGTCGGCGACGAGATCGCCGCCGCCTGCCTCGGCGCCGCACCGGGCCAGACGACCGTCGGCGACTCCACGACCGTGCTGCTCTACAAGGCGCTGCGCGCGGCCTGTGCGCTCCGGCCCGACCGCACCGAGGTCGTGCTGTGCCGCGACGACTTCCCGACCGACCGGTACGTCGCAGCCTCGGTCGCCCGCGAGCTCGGCCTGTCGCTGCGCTGGGTCGAGGTCGACCCCGCCGCCGGCGTCACCCCGAAGTCGGTCGCCGCCCAGCTGTCCGGGCGGACCGCCTGCGTACTGCTCTCCCACGTCGCCTACCGCTCCGCGTGGCTGGCCGACGCCGCCGCCATCACCGCCGCCGCGCACGACGCCGGCGCCGTGGTGCTGTGGGACCTCTCGCACTCGGTCGGCTCGGTGCCGCTGGCCCTCGACGACTGGGGCGTCGACCTGGCCGTCGGCTGCACCTACAAGTACCTCGGTGGCGGGCCCGGCTCGCCCGCCTTCGTCTACGTCGCCGCCCGCCACCTCGACCGGGTCGACCAGCCGGTGACGGGCTGGATGGGGCACGCCGACCCGTTCGCCATGGGACCGGAGTGGACGCCTGCGCCCGGGATCCGACGGATGATCTCGGGCACCCCGCCCGTCGTGGGCATGCTCGCGCTGCGCGACACGGTCGCCACGATCGCCGAGGTCGGCATGGAGGCGGTCCGCGCCAAGTCCGTCGCCCTGACGTCGTACGCCGTGGAGCTGGCCGACCAGCTGCTGGCACCGCTCGGCGCCGAGCTGGCCTCCCCGCGCGACCCGGACCGCCGGGGCGGGCACGTGACGGTGGACCACCCGCGGATGCGCGAGGTCGTCGCCCGGCTCTGGGAGCGCGACGTCATCCCCGACTACCGCGACCCGGGTGGCCTGCGGGTCGGGCTCGCCCCCCTGTCCACCTCCTTCGCGGAGGTCGGGGCGGGAATGCGCGCGGCCGCCGAGGTGCTGGCACACGCGTGAGCACCAGCGAGGACACCGCCGCACCCGGCCGGCGGTCGAGGAGGCGCGCCGGCGCCGCCTCGGGACCCCGACGCGCGGACCAGCAGCCCATCCCCGGTGAGATCAAGGTCCTGATCGCCTCGGCCTTCGTCATCGCGGTCGGCTTCGGCATCATCAGCCCGGTCCTGCCGGCCTACGCCCGCAGCTTCGACGTGGGCGTGGCCGCTGCCTCGTTCGTGGTCTCGATCTTCGCCTTCTTCCGCCTCCTCGGCGCCCCGGGCAGCGGCGTGCTCGTGGCCCGGCTCGGGGAGCGGTGGGTCTACCTCACCGGCCTCGGGATCGTCGCGGCGTCCTCGCTGCTGACCGCCGTCGCGCAGACCTACTGGCAGCTGCTGGTCTTCCGCGGGCTCGGCGGCCTCGGCTCGACGATGTTCACCGTCTCGGCGATGGCGCTGCTGGTGCGCCTGGCGCCGCCGACGATGCGCGGGCGGGTCTCCTCGGCCTACGCGAGCTCCTTCCTCATCGGCGGCATGCTCGGCCCGGTGCTGGGCGGCCTGATGGCCGGGCTCGGCCTCCGCGTGCCGTTCGTGGTGTACGCCGCCGCCCTGGTCGTCGCCGCCCTCGTCGTGGGAGTCCGGCTCTCCCACGCCAGCCTCCGGCCGGACCCGACCGCCACCCCGCAGGAGCCGATGCGGCTGGGGGAGGGCCTGCGCGACTCCGCCTACCGCGCCGCGCTCGCCTCGGCCTTTGCCAACGGCTGGGCCAACTTCGGCGTCCGGGTCGCGATCGTCCCGCAGTTCGCCGTCGCGATGCACGACGAGACCTGGGTCGCCGGCGTCGCGCTCGCCGTCGCCGCGGCCGGCACCGCGGCCAGCCTGCAGTTCTCCGGCAAGGTCACCGACACCGTGGGCCGCAAGCCGATGGTCGTGCTCGGCCTCGGCATCACGGCGGTCTCGCTCGGCTCGCTCGGCCTCAGCGAGAGCCTCGTCGTGCTGCTGGTGCTCTCCCTGGTCTCCGGCTTCGGTGCCGGCATGGTCAACCCCGGCCAGCAGGCCACGGTCGCCGACGTCATCGGCAACCAGCGCTCCGGCGGCACCGTGCTCTCCACCTTCCAGATGGCCCAGGACGGCGGCGCGATCATCGGCCCGGTCCTCATCGGTGTCGTGGCCGACCAGGCGGGCTGGGGCTGGGCCTTCGCGGTGACCGGCCTGGTCAGCCTGCTGGCGCTGCCGCTGTGGCTGGCCGCCCGCGAGACGCTGCAGAAGGAGCCGGTCGCCGTCACGGCCGACCAGGGCTGATCGGCCTCGGCCGCCCGGCTGGTCAGCGGACCGCCGGAGCGGCAGGCTGTCCTCCCGTGAGCCCCTCGATCCCCGACGCCGACAAGCACGTCCTCTCCGACCACGACATCAGCACCGAGGTCGACGGCGGGCTCGAGGACTGGCGCCCCCTCTTCGGGCTGCTGGCCGCCCGCTTCGAGACCGGCGACTTCACCACAGGTGCGCGCCTGGTGGCGAAGGTGGCCGAGGTCGCCGACGAGCAGGACCACCACCCCGACGTCGACCTGCGCTACGGCTTCGTCGAGGTGCGCACCTGGTCGCACGACGTCGGTGGGGTCACCCGCCGCGACCTGCGCCTGGCGCGCGCTGTCTCCGAGGCAGCCCACGCCCTGGGCGTCAGCGCCGTCCCCGCGCAGCTGCAGGCGGTCGAGTGGGCGCTCGACACCTGGGACGCAGGCGAGGTGAAGCCGTTCTGGGCCGCGGTGCTCGGCCTGGACGAGGCCGAGGACGACGCGGTCGACCCGGCCGGGCGGTGGCCCTCGGTGTGGTTCCAGCCGACCGAGCAGCGACCCGGCCACGTGGGGGAGCACCGCCAGCGCTGGCATGCCGACGTGCGGGTGCCGCCCGAGGTGGTCCAGGAGCGGATCACCGCCGTGCTCCAGGCCGGCGGCCGGCTGGTCAGCGACGACCAGGCGCCGGCGTTCTGGGTGCTCGAGGACCCCCAGGGCAACCGGGCCTGCCTGACCACCTGGCTCGGCCGCGGCCCTGGCTCCGCCGCGTGACGGAGCCCCTGCTCGCCCGCCTGACGCCCACGATGCGGGACGCTCGTCTCAGATGGTGGGACCGAGACACCCCTCGGATGACGTGCGGGGACAGGGGGGCTACGGTGGCCGCATGCGCCAGGACCTCCTCGTACGCACGCGACGCGTGAGCTGATCGACCCCGATCCGGCCAGCGCGTCATCCCCTCGTAGCCATCGTGGCCGGGGGGCTTTTTTGTGGGGCCATCCTGGTGGGGCAGCAGCCCCGACGAGCAGTAGGACAGAGGAGACGAGCAGGGCATGAGCGAGATCACCGGCGCACAGAGCCTGGTCCGGTCGCTGGAGGCGGCCGGCGCGGACAACATCTTCGGCATCCCGGGCGGCGCCATCCTCCCGGCGTACGACCCCCTCATGGACTCCTCCATCCGCCACATCCTGGTGCGCCACGAGCAGGGTGCCGGCCACGCCGCCCAGGGGTACGCCGCGGCGACCGGCCGGGTCGGCGTCTGCATGGCGACCTCGGGCCCGGGCGCGACCAACCTGGTCACCCCGATCGCCGACGCCTACATGGACTCGGTCCCGATGGTGGCCGTCACCGGGCAGGTGGGGGCCTCGATGATCGGCACCGACGCCTTCCAGGAGGCCGACATCCGCGGCATCACGATGCCGATCACCAAGCACAACTTCCTCGTCACCGACCCCGCCGACATCCCGCGCACCGTCGCCGAGGCGTTCTACATCGCCTCGACCGGGCGCCCCGGCCCGGTGCTGGTCGACGTCGCGAAGTCGGCGCTGCAGTCGATGACCACCTTCGCCTGGCCCACCGAGATCTCCCTGCCGGGCTACCGCCCCGTCACCAAGCCGCACTCCAAGCAGATCCGCGAGGCCGCCCGGCTCATCCTGGAGTCCCGCAAGCCCGTGCTGTACGTCGGCGGCGGCACGATCCGCGCCAACGCCCACCAGGAGCTGCGGGTCCTGGCCGAGCTCACCGGCATGCCGGTCGTGACGACGCTGATGGCCCTGGGCGCCTTCCCCGACAGCCACCCGCAGCACCTCGGCATGCCGGGCATGCACGGCACGGTCGCCGCTGTCGCCGCGCTGCAGAAGAGCGACCTCATCATCAGCCTGGGTGCGCGCTTCGACGACCGGGTCACCGGCAACCTGGACTCCTTCGCCCCGCACGCCAAGGTGATCCACGCCGACATCGACCCTGCCGAGATCGGCAAGAACCGGCACGCCGACGTCCCGATCGTGGGCGACTGCCGCGAGGTCATCTCCGACCTCGTGGTCGCGCTCCAGGCCGAGCAGGACGCCGGGCACACCGGTGACTACGAGGGATGGGTCGGCTACCTGGCCGGGCTCAAGCAGCGCTACCCGCTGGGCTACGAGACGCCCGCGGAGGGCCTGGCCCCGCAGTACGTCATCCAGCGCCTCTCCGACATCGCCGGCCCCGACGCGATCTACACCTCCGGCGTCGGCCAGCACCAGATGTGGGCCGCGCACTTCGTGAAGTACGAGAAGCCGCGCACCTGGTTGAACTCCGGTGGCCTCGGCACCATGGGCTACTCCGTCCCGGCCGCGATGGGCGCCAAGGTCGGCTGCCCCGACACCACCGTGTGGTCCATCGACGGCGACGGCTGCTTCCAGATGACCAACCAGGAGCTGGCCACCTGCGCGATCGAGGGCATCCCGATCAAGGTCGCGGTCATCAACAACGAGTCGCTCGGCATGGTGCGCCAGTGGCAGACGCTCTTCTACAACGAGCGCTACTCCAACACCAACCTGCAGCGCCACGACGGCCCCGTGCGGATCCCCGACTTCGTGAAGCTGGCCGACGCCTACGGCTGCGTGGGCCTGGCCTGCGACAGCGCCGACGAGGTCGACGCCACGATCGAGAAGGCCATGGAGATCAACGACGTCCCGGTCGTGGTCGACTTCCGCGTGCACCGCGACGCCATGGTCTGGCCGATGGTCGCCGCCGGCACGAGCAACGACGAGATCAAGTACGCCCGGGACCTCGCGCCCGAGTGGGAACACGACGAGCTGTGAGGGCCTGAGACGACATGAGCAAGCACACCCTGTCCGTCCTCGTGGAGGACCGCCCCGGCGTCCTGACCCGGATCGCCGGCCTGTTCTCCCGCCGCGGCTTCAACATCGAGAGCCTCGCCGTCGGCCCGACCGAGCACGACGGGATCTCCCGGATGACCATCGTGGTCAACGTCGAGCAGTCCCCGCTCGAGCAGGTCACCAAGCAGCTGAACAAGCTGGTCGAGGTGATCAAGATCGTCGAGCTCGACCCGACCGCCTCGGTCCACCGCGAGCTGGTCCTGGTCAAGGTCGCGGCCACCGCCGAGACCCGCGGCCAGGTGCTCGACACCGTCCAGCTCTTCCGCGCCAAGGTCGTCGACGTCGCCCCCGACGCGGTGACGATCCAGGTCACCGGCAACGCCGGCAAGATCGCCGACTTCCTGCGGGTCGTGGAGCCCTTCGGCATCCGCGAGCTCGTGCAGTCGGGCATGGTCGCGATCGGTCGCGGCTCCCGCTCGATCTCCGAGCGCAACCTGCGCCCGGTCTCGGTCCCCGCCCCGACGGCAGCCACCGCCGGCTGAGGAGGCGCGCCAGCGCCGATGCGCCGGTTGAGGAGGCGCGCCAGCGCCGTCTCGAAACCCAGACTTCGCCCCACCACCCAGCAGTACCCACACCAAAGGAGAAGCCCCCGTGGCTGAGATGTTCTACGACGACGACGCCGACCTGTCCCTGATCCAGGGCAAGAAGGTCGCCGTGATCGGCTACGGCAGCCAGGGCCACGCCCACTCGCTGTCGCTGCGCGACTCCGGCGTCGACGTCCGCATCGGCCTGCAGCCGGGCTCCAAGAGCCGGGCGAAGGCCGAGGCCGAGGGCCTGAAGGTCATGACGCCGGCCGAGGCCGCTGCCGAGGCCGACGTGGTCGTCATCCTCGCCCCCGACCAGCACCAGCGGAAGCTCTACGCCGACGAGATCGCCCCGAACCTGAAGGCGGGCGACACCCTGGTCTTCGGCCACGGCTTCAACATCCGCTTCGGCTACATCACCCCGCCCGAGGACGTCGACGTCTTCATGGTCGCCCCGAAGGGCCCCGGCCACCTCGTGCGTCGCGAGTACGTCGACGGCCGCGGCGTCCCCGTGCTCGTCGCCGTCGAGAAGGACGCCTCCGGCCAGGCCTGGCCGCTCGCGCTGTCCTACGCCAAGGGCATCGGCGGCCTCCGCGCCGGCGGCATCAAGACCACCTTCACCGAGGAGACCGAGACCGACCTGTTCGGCGAGCAGGCCGTCCTGTGCGGTGGCGCCTCGCAGCTGGTGATGTACGGCTTCGAGACCCTCATCGAGGCCGGCTACCAGCCCGAGGTCGCCTACTTCGAGTGCCTGCACGAGCTCAAGCTCATCGTCGACCTGATGTACGAGGGCGGGATCGCCAAGCAGCGCTGGTCGGTCTCCGACACCGCCGAGTTCGGCGACTACGTCTCCGGTCCCCGCGTCATCGACGAGCGGGTCAAGGAGAACATGAAGGCCGTCCTCGAGGACATCAAGAACGGCGCCTTCGCCGAGCGGTTCATCACCGACATGGACAACGGCTCCCCGGAGTTCACGAAGTTCCGCGAGCAGGGCGAGCAGCACCCGATCGAGAAGACCGGGCGCGAGCTGCGCAAGCTCATGGCGTGGGTCAAGAGCCACGACTCCGACTACGTCGAGGGCACCGCCGCGCGCTGACCGGCGGCCCCGCACCACCACGCACCGACAGCCGAGCCGGGTCCCGACAGGGGCCCGGCTCGGCTGCGTCGTACGTCGTGGTCGGCGGCCGCTACTTCACCTCGGCCCGCACCAGGCGCCACAGTCCCCAGGCCAGCGGCAGGAGCAGCCACACCGTGGTGGTGACGCCCAGCTGTGCCCAGTACTCCCCGTCGGTGGGCAGGCCCTCGAAGAGCTGGCTCTGCGTGAAGTTCCAGTCCACCCAGGGCTGGATGTCGGCGAACCACTGCTGGGCCGCCGCCAGCGTCATCGTGAGCGGCACCAGCACGAAGCTGATGACCAGGTAGCCCACCAGCGCCGCCGGCGAGCTGCGCAGCACCGCGCCGAGCATGAATCCCAGGAAGACACCGAGCACGTTGGCCAGGACGATGGCGGTGAAGTCGGAGACGCTGACGTCCCAGATCGCGTCGGTGCCGTTGAGGGCGGAGCCGACGAGGTTGCCCACGACGCCCACGGCCGCGGCGACCAGCATCCCGGCGACGGCCACGACGAGGGCACCGGCCGCCTTGGCGGTGATGACCCGGCCGCGGTGGGGCACCAGGGTGAAGGTGGTCAGGCCGTTGCGCTGGCTCCACTCGCTCGTCACGGACAGGACCGCGATCACCGGCAGCAGCACCGCCATCGGGAAGCCGACCGCAGCGGCGAAGGTCTCGTAGGTGACCTGGTCGTCGGGGGCCCACAGCACGACGGCGGCCGAGGCCAGCGCGGCGAGGATCCCGATCGAGGCCATCAGCCACAGCCCCGAGCGGGTGTCGAACATCTTGCGCAGCTCGACCTTGAGCAGCCGCGCGAAGGGGATGGGTGCGGGAGCGGCCCGGTCGGCGTACGCCGACGGGGTGCCGCCCGGGGCCGCGGCGGCGGCGCTCGGGCTGGTCGTCAGGGTGGTCATGCTGCGGCCTCTCTCTGCGTGTCGGCGGTGAGCTGGAGGAACATCTCCTCGAGCCCCGCGCCGTCGGCGGCGCGCAGCTCGAGCAGGGGGAGGCCGGCCGCGAGCGCGACCTGGCCCGTGGTGGCCAGGGAGGCGTCGGTGCGCAGGCCCGCGGTGGGGTCGGCGGGGTCGACCCGCTCGACGGTCCAGCCGGCGCCGGTGAGCGCGGCGGCGAGGGCACCCACCTCGGGTGCCCGCACCAGGGTGCGGTCGTCGTGGAGGAGCTCCTCCTTGGTGCCCTGGGCCACGACGCGGCCGTGCCCGATCACGACGATGTCGTCGGCGATGACCTCGATCTCGTGCAGCAGGTGCGAGGAGAGGAGCACGGTGCCGCCGCGCCGGGCGTGGTCGCGCAGCAGGTCGCGCATCCAGCGGATGCCCGCGGGGTCCAGGCCGTTGGCCGGCTCGTCGAGCACGAGCACGGCGGGGTCGCCGAGCAGGGCGGTGGCCAGGCCGAGACGCTGGCGCATGCCCAGGGAGTAGTCGCGGACGCGGCGGCCGGCCTCCTCCTCGGTCAGGGAGACCAGGTCGAGCATCTCGGCGACCCTGGTCCGGGGCAGCCCCATCGTCTCGGCGGCCACCCGCAGCACCTCGCGGCCGGTGCGGCCGGCGTGCTGGGCGGAGGCGTCGAGGAGGACGCCGATCTCCAGACCCGGGTTGGGCAGGTCGGCGTACCGCCGGCCCAGGACGCTGGCCGTCCCGCTGGTGGCGGGGGTGAGCCCGGCGAGGATCCGCAGGGAGGTGGACTTGCCGGCGCCGTTGGGGCCGAGGAAGCCGGTCACGCGCCCGGGGCGGGCGGTGAAGGTCACATGGTCGACGGCGAGGTGGTCGCCGTAGCGCTTGGTCAGCTCGTGGATCTCGATCATGGGTCGAGCCTCGCGGCGCCGAGGGGTCCGGCACATCGGGGAGCACCACCCAGCCGACCCCTGGCGTGACCCCGAGCCCACCCTGAGGTGGACCCCGGGTCGTGGCCTCGGGCGGCGTACCGGGTTGTGGGGATCCTGTGGCCAAGACGGGCACCTGGAGCGGAATGCCGGCCGGTCGGTGAGGGTTCAACCACACATGCGGATCGAGATCTGGAGCGACGTCGTCTGCCCGTGGTGCTTCGTCGGGAAGCGGCGCCTCGAGCGCGCGCTGGAGTCCTTCGAGCACGCCGACCAGGTGGAGGTCGTGTGGCGCTCCTTCCAGCTCGACCCCTCGGCCCCGCCGCACGGCCACGGTGCCGAGCGCCAGCTGACCACGCCCGTGCTGGCCCGGAAGTACGGCCGCTCCGAGGACGAGATGCGCGACATGCAGCAGCAGCTCGTCGACCTCGCGGCCGAGGAGGGGCTGGCCTTCCGGCTCTTCGAGACCGTGCACACCAGCACCCTCGACGCCCACCGGCTTCTGCACCTCGCCCTGGACCAGGGGGGCCTCGACCTGCAGGGCCGCCTCAAGGAGGCGCTGCTCTCGGCGTACTTCGAGGACGCCGCCGACATCGGTGACCACCAGGTGCTGCGCCGCGAGGCGCTCGCGCTGGACCTGGACCCCGAGCGGGTCGAGGAGGTGCTGACGGGCGAGGAGTACGCCGACGCGGTCGCCGCGGACATCGACGCAGCCCAGGACCTCGGGGTCAGCGGCGTGCCGTTCTTCGTCGTCGACCGGCGCTACGCCGTCTCCGGCGCGCAGCCCACCGAGGTCTTCAGCCGGCTGCTCGACCGGGCCTGGTCCGAGGCGCACCCGCCGGTGCAGCTCGTGGGCGGGGCCGTCGGTGGTGCGGCCGGTGACGCCTGCGGCATCGACGGCTCGGCCTGCTGACGAAGCCCCCGCCCCGGGCTCAGCAGGCCGCGGGTCCGTCCAGGTCCAGCACCCGGTCGACCCCGACCTCCTCGAGGAACCCCGGGTCGTGGCTGACCACCACGAGCGCGCCGCGGTAGGACGCCAGCGCCGTCACCAGGGCGTCGTACGACGCCAGGTCGAGGTTGTTGGTGGGCTCGTCGAGCAGCAGCAGCTGCGGCGCGGGGTCGGCCAGCAGCAGCGTCGCGAGGCTGGCACGGAACCGCTCGCCGCCGGAGAGCGCCGACACCTGCTTGTCGCCGGCGCCGCCGCGAAAGAGGAAGCGCGCGAGCAGCGCGCGGACCTCGGTGGCCGTCGCTCCCGGGTGGGCGGCGTGGACGTTCCCGGCGACGGTCAGCGACTCCTCGAGCACGTCGAGGCGCTGGGGGAGCAGCGCGGTCGGCACGTGCACCGCGACGCGGCCGGCCAGCGGAGCCAGCCGCCCCGCGAGGGTGTGCAGCAGCGTGGACTTGCCGGCGCCGTTGCGGCCCACGACGGCGACCCGCTCCGGCCCGGCCAGCTCGAGGTCCACCGCTCGACCGGTGCGCAGCACCAGCCCGTCGGTGGTGAGCACCCGGCGCCCGCGCGGCACCGCCGTGCCGGGCAGGTCCACCCGGATCGCGGAGTCGTCGCGCACGGCGAGCTCGGCGGTGCCCAGTCGCTCGCGGGCCTGCTCGAGCCGCTGGTCCTGGGTGGTGCGCAGGCTGCCGGCGCCCTTCTCGGCGCGGTTGCGCAGGAAGTCCCGGGCCGCCTTCGTCGTGTCGGGCGCGTCGCGGCGGGCCATCCGCGAGCGGGCCGCCAGCAGCTGCTCGGTGATGCGCCGGTCACGCTGCTGACGTCGTACGTCGGCGCGCGCGACGGCCACGGCGTGCTCGGCCGCCTCGCGCTCGGCGCCCACCTGCGCGGCGTACGACGACCAGCCGCCGCCGTACCAGCCGACCGTCGTGGGCCCCTGCCGCGGCGTGCGGAGCTCGCCGACCCGGTCGACCCGCTCGAGCAGCTCCCGGTCGTGACTGACGACCAGCAGCGTGCCCGACCAGGAGCCGACGACCTCGTGCAGCACCGCGCGGGCGGCTCGGTCCAGGTTGTTGGTCGGCTCGTCCAGCAGCAGCACGTCGGGCCGGGCCAGGAGCAGGCCGGCGAGCGCCAGCCGCACCGCCTCCCCGCCGGAGACCTCGCCGACGCGGCGGTCGAGCAGCCCTCCGGGCAGGCCGAGCCGCTCGAGCTGGGCACGGGCGCGCTCGTCCACGTCCCAGTCCGCGCCGACGGCGTCGAAGTCGGCCGGGTCCACCGAGCCGGCCTCGATCCGGCGCAGCGCGCGCCGGGTCGCACCGAGGCCGAGGAAGTCCTCGACCGGCTGCTCGACCCGCAGCGCGAGGTCCTGCGGCAGGAGGCCGATGCTGCTCGGGTCCGGGCCGGTCACGTGGCCCGCGCTCGGTGCGAGCCGGCCGGCGAGCACGTGCAGCAGGGTCGACTTCCCCGATCCGTTGGCGCCGACCAGGCCGGAGCGGCCCGCGGGGACGAGCAGGTCGAGGCCGCGCAGGGTCGTGGTGCCGTCGGGTCGCACGAGGTCGAGGCCGTGGGCGGCCAGGGGAGTGCCGTGCGAGCGGGGCGAGGCAGGGGTGGTGGCGGGCATGTCGCTCCTGGGCTGCGAGACGTCGGGTCGGCCCCGGAGCGCGTGGCGTCCGGGGTCGGGGGCGGCGTGCTCACACGAGCAACGGCGGCTCCTGCCAGGAGGGGGTGGGGCGGAACGAGGCTAGGTGGCGGGCGGGTGCGTCGGCGAGGGATTTTCGGCGAGGATGGCCGGGTGGGGCTGCCTGCCGAGCCGCGTCGCGCGGTGACCTACGACGACCACTGCCACGTGCGGGGGCCGTTCCTGCACGGCACCCGGGCGGTGCTCGCGCCGGGCGAGGAGCTGCGGACCGGCCACCCCTCGGCGTACCAGGAGGGGCGGGTGCTGCGCCACGTCTACTTCACGACCCTGGTGACGACCGCCGCCTGGGGAGCCCAGCTCTCCTGCGCCCTGAGCGGTGAGGACGGCCCCGGCCACGTCTACGAGGTGGAACCGCTCGCCCCCTTCGAGGACGACCCGAACGTCACCGACAAGAGGTTCCCCGGCAACCCGACGCAGTCCTTCCGGACAGAGGGCGCGCTCCGGGTCGTGCACGAGGTCGAGGACTGGCCGCCGCACCCACCGGAGGCCCTCGCCCAGATGCTCGAGAGCCTCCAGCGGCTGCGCGAGCAGGGCGCCGACGTGATCCTGGACTGAGTCTGCTCAGAGCTCCAGCCAGGTCCCCTCGGAGACCCACTCGACCTCGCCGTCGACGACCCGGACCGCCGTCTCGTCGTCCATCGCGTACGCCGGGCCGCTGAGGCCGGCGGCCCACGACCGGGCCTCGTCGAGGCTGTTGCCGGGCCCGCCGTCGGCGGCCAGGTGCGGGCAGATCGAGAAGTCCACCCAACCGAGCGTGCTCGTGTCGCCGGACGGCGGTCGCCACTGGATGAAGTCCTGCCCGACCTCGGGGGTCATCACCATGCTGCCGGCGCTGAGGCCGAGCCACGTGGTCTCCTCGAGCCCCGGCAGCACCTCCAGCAGCCCGGACTCCCGCAGCCAGTGCGCCAGGTAGAGCACGTCACCGCCGGCGACGACCAGCGCGTCGACCTCGCGCACCCGGGGCTCCCACAGGTCGCGCTCGATGCTCGGGAGCGCGGTGAGCTCGAGCAGGCCCATCGAGTCCCAGCCGAGGTCGACCATGGGGTTCTCGGCACGCCCCGCCACGAACTGCCAGGGCTTCTCTCCCATGCCGACCCAGGGGTGGGCGTACATCGCGGTCGGGATGCACAGCGCGCTCGCCTCCTCGACCGGCTTGCCGAGCAGGTCGACCAGGCCGGTGCGGATGCTGTCGTTGGTCACGCCGCCGGAGGTCAGCAGCAGCTTCATGGGGTCTCCTCGGGCTCGCGGTGCGGGAACGGACCCGTGGGTCCTGGGAGGTGGACCGACCCCACGAGCAGGACTCATCGTGCCCGGCGCCCTCGCGGGAACGGATGCGGCCACCCGAAGGGAGACCTGTCGAATCCTTGTGCATAGTTTCGCGACGACGGGGGAAGGACGCCCTCAACGCGGGAGCTGCAGCAGCGTCGGCTCCCCGGTCTGTGTCCAGCCCGGAGGACCCTCCCACCATGAGCATCGCCCCGCTCCCGCCCCGTCCCGCCTCACCCGGTCCCGCCGCGCCCGGCCCGTCACTGCGGCGCCGGTCCGGCTTCACCGTCGCCCCGCCCCGGGGGACCCCGGCACCCCCGACCCCGGGCGAGGTCACCACGACCCGGCTGCACGCGGTCGACGGCACCGCCGAGCGCACGACCGCGCCGGTCGAGCACGATCCTCGCAGGCGCGCCACCAGCGCGCTGCTCGTCTTCGCCCACGGACTCCCCGAGGAGGAGGTGCGGCGGCCGGTGCTCGCCCGCGTGGTCGACGCCAACATGCCGGTCGCCGAGGCCGTCGCTGCGCGCTACCGCCGGCGCGGGCTGTCCTCCGAGGACCTCCAGCAGGCGGCGTACGAGGGGCTGTGCAAGGCCGTCCACCGCTTCGACCCGGCCCAGGCCGAGGACCTGCTGAGCTTCGCGGTGCCGACCATCCGCGGCGAGGTGCAGCGCTACTTCCGTGACCACTCCTGGGTGGTGCGGCCCCCGCGGCGGCTGCAGGAGCTGAGCGCCCAGGTGCGAGCCCTGCGCGAGGAGGTCGAGCAGGAGCTCGGCCGGCCCGCGACCACCGCGGAGCTCGCCGAGCGGCTCGGCATCGACGAGCACACCTGCGAGGAGGCGCTGCAGGCCTCGGCGGCCATGCACGCGACCTCGCTCGACGCCCCCGTCGGTCCGACGGGCACCGCCAGGATCAGCGACCTGCTGGGCGAGGGCGACCGGCTCGAGCGGGTCGACGACCACCTGGTGCTCCGCCCCCTCATCGCCGCCCTCGGCCCCCGCGAGCAGCAGCTGCTGCACCTGCGCTTCGTCGAGGAGCTCAGCCAGTCCGAGATCGGCGAGGTCCTGGGCGTGACCCAGACCCAGGTCTCGCGGCTGCTGCGCAAGCTGCTGGACGACCTGCGCCGAGCGCTGGACGCCCGCGACGTGCTCGACCCCCGGGGGGCGGTCGAGGGGTAGTCCCCAGCGAAGGGCACTCGGCTAGGGCCCGGGCTGGCCGTCGAGCCGCACGAGCACCACGGTGTCGGCGTAGGACAGGCCCTTCCGGCCCTGGGGCCCCACCCTGGCCAGCAACCGGGTGACGGTGGTCATGACGCCGTACTTCTCCCGGACCTTGGCGTGCACCTCGTCGAAGAACCCGCCCGAGCGCACCATCTCGGCCGTCCCGTCCAGCGGGTGCGAGCCGGCCTCGACCCGGCCCCGCCCATCCGAGGGCTGCACGCGCACCCGCTCGGTGTGGTCGAGCCGCTTGGTCTTGCCACTGCGCGCCGAGGTCCAGAAGCCGACCCTGCCGTCGCTGACGGGCACCACCCACACCGGGCTGGTGACCGCCTCGCCGGTGCGTCGGTACGTCGTGAAGGCCATGTACCTCCCGGCCACCAGGTCCTCGCGCGTCGTCACCGGGCCACTGTCCCACCGCTGCGTCGCGGGCGGGAGCCCGACGGACTCCTCCTCAGGCGACGAGCACCCGACCCGGCCGCGGCCGGACCGGGGTGTCGGGCAGCGCCTGCCAGACCTCGGCCAGTCGGGCCACGGCGGTGCGCAGCTCCTCGGCGGGGCGGGTCCAGGGGATGCGCACGAACCGGTCCAGCCCGCCCTCGGCCGCGAAGAGCGGTCCGGGCGTGAGCCCGACACCGACCCGCTCGGCGGCGTCGGCGATCGCCAGGGCGCTGCCGCGCGGCAGCGTGCACCACACCGCGAGACCGCCCCCGGGCCGCACCCAGCGCCACTCGGGCAGCTGCTCGGTGAGCGCCTCGAGCAGGGCCGCGCGCTGCTCGCGCAGCCGCACCAGCTGGTCGGGCAGCACCGGCCCGCCCGCGAGCAGCCGTGCCAGCACCAGCTGCTCCAGCACGGGCGAGCCCAGGTCGAGGCTGAGCCGGGCACGGGTCAGCTCCTCGGCCAGTCCGCGGGGCGCGCGCACCCATCCCAGCCGCAGCCCTCCCCACAGCGCCTTGCTCGCGCTGCCGATGGTGATCGCGTCGGGCGAGTGCGCCGCGAAGGGCCGCGGCATCTCCTGGCCGTCCAGCGCCAGGGCCTGAAGCGACTCGTCGACGACCGCGACCGTGCCCGCGGCGCGCAGGTGCCCGGCGTACTCCTCACGCTCGGCGTCGGTCATGAGGTGCCCGGTGGGGTTCTGGAAGTCCGGCACGAGGTAGGCCAGCGCCGGGCGGACCTGGCGCAGCTGTGCGCCGATGGCGGCGAGGTCCCAGCCCTCGGGGTCGACGGGGGCACCGACCAGTCGGCCGCCCGCGTTGCGCAGGGCGAGGGTCGCGTTGGGGTAGACCGGTGACTCCACCAGCACCCGGTCCCCGCGCCGGGCGAGTGCCTGCGCGACGATCGCCGCGCCCGACAGCGCTCCGGGCGTGATGATCACCTGGTCGGGGTCGGTCGGCAGCCCGCGCGCCTCGAAGCCACGGGCCACCTCGGCCTGCAGGTGCGGGAGCCCGGTCGGGAAGTAGCCGTGGCCGCCGAGGTACGCCGGCAGCTCGGCGACCGCCTCGGCGTACGCCGCCGCCAACCCCGCCGGGGCCGCGGGCGCCGCGCAGCCGAGGTCGATCCCGTCGGGGTGGTCGCCCACCAGCTGGTCGGGGGTGAGGGCGCGGTCGCGGGTGCGCGCCCGCCCGCCCGGGACCCGGGTGAAGGTGCCGGCGCCCTGCCGCGCCACGGCGTACCCGGAGTCGCGGAGCTGTTGGTAGGCCCGCGTCACGGTCGTGCGCGAGACGCCCAACGCCTCCGTCAGCTCCCGCTCGCTCGGCAGCCGCACGTCGCTGGCGATCCGCCCGTCGCCGATGAGCAGCACGAGGGAGTCGGCCAGCCCGGCGTAGGCGGGGGAGCGGTCGAAGCCCTCGACGAGCGCGGCGACACGGGCGGCCGAGAGCGACTGGGTGGCCTGGGTCATGCAGACCACTGAACCACGATTGGCTATGTCACAACAGTCCAATCTCACGCACCATGGAGCCCATGCAGCTCCTGTCCGACCTCGGCCCGATCGCGCAGCTGCGCGCGGGTCGGCTCCCGCGCCGCCTGGTCCAGCTCTACCTCGGCCTGGTCCTGTACGGCGCCTCGCTGGCGCTCCTGGTGCGCGCGGGCCTCGGCGCGGCGCCGTGGGACGTCCTCCACCAGGGGCTCGCCCGGCACCTGCCGATGAGCCTGGGCCAGGCGATCATCCTGGTCAGCCTGCTCGTGCTGCTGCTGTGGATCCCGCTGCGCGAGGTCCCGGGCCTCGGCACGGTCTCGAACGCCCTGGTCATCGGCCTGGCCGCCGACGCCACGCTCTCCCTGGTCGGTCCGCTGGACGACCTCGCGGTGCGCGGGGTGGCCATGGTCGCCGCGGTGCTGCTCAACGGGGTGGCGACCGCTGCCTACATCGGTGCCCAGCTCGGCCGGGGACCGCGCGACGGGCTGATGACCGGCCTGCACCGGCGTACCGGCCTCTCGATCCGGCTCGTCCGCACCGCTCTCGAGGTCACCGTCGTGGTGATCGGGCTGCTGCTGGGCGGCACCGCGGGCCTGGGCACCGTGCTCTACGCCCTCGCGATCGGCCCGGTCACCCAGGCTCTGCTGCCCACCTTCGTGGTCGCCCTCACCGCCGAACCGTCAGCTTCGAACCCTCGAGCCGTCAGCTGCGAACCCTGACGCGAGCAGAAGTGAGGGGTGGAGGGTTCAGAACTGCCGGTTCGGCGGTGCCGGACGGTCAGCGCTTCGTCGCGATGATCGTGGAGGCGTCGGAGGCGACCATGACCTCGACCGCGGTGAAGCGGGGGTCGGTCAGCCACTCCTCGCGCAGCGTGTCGACGCGGCCGTAGGTGATCGGCGGCCAGACCTCGCAGGGGGTGAAGTCGTCGAGCACGACGATGCCGCCGTCCTCGACCAGGTCGGCGACGGCGTCCACGGAGACCTGGCCGGGCTGGCCGGAGTCGAGGAAGAGCAGCGAGTAGGGGCCGCGGTCCAGCAGGGTCGACCAGTCGGCGGCCAGCACCTCGACCTGGTCGTCCTCGGCGAAGATCTCTCCTGCGGCCTTCGCGAGCTTGGGGTCCAGCTCGGCGGTGACGATCCGCGCCTTCTCGCCGCGCACGCCCGAGCGCAGCCAGGCGGTGCCGACGCCGCAGCCGGTGCCGAACTCCGCCATCGTCCCGTCCCGGGTCGCGGCGAGCATCGCCAGCAGCCGGCCGGTCTCGTTGCGGCAGAAGGACACGTAGCCGGCCCGGCGCGAGACCTGGAAGGCGCGCTCGACGACGTCGGGAAGGTCCGGGGAGGCGCTCACCTGTCCAGTCCACCCCGGTGTCTCCCTCCGCGGGACGGGCGTCCCACATGGCGGACGATGTGGGGAAAGGGGTGGCCGAGGTGCAGGTGCGTGCCTATCCTCGAGGCACCATGCGGAGCATCCTCGTAATTCTCGAGCGCCGCGGCGGGGCCCAGCAGATCTGACTGCAGTGAGGCCACCTCGCCGCGGTGGTCGGCGTTGGTGCGCACCCGGTCTCACACCCCTCTCCCTCTCGGTACGCCGATCTCGGCACGGCCGGGGAGAGACGCTCGATCCGCAGCTGTGAGATGACTTCGCGGCGGGTACGCCGGCGCCAGCACGCGCGACCCGCTCCTGACACCGGTCAGACCCGTCCGTGCGACCCACGCGACGAGCAGTCCCCACCGTGCAGTCATCCCCGGCACCGGCCCGGGCATCCCCACCGCTTTCGCGGCGGGGAGACGACGCACGCGAGAGGACACGACCGATGTACGACATGTACCCCGAGTGGGGCCCCGCCGCCCACAACCCGGAGAACCCCCGCAGCCGCGAGGCCCTGCAGCACGCGCTCGACCTGCGGGACAACGGCGGCCAGCGCCCCGACGACAACTAGCGTCCACCCCATGACTTCTCCCGACACCGCCGGTTCGATCCAGCTCGCCGTCATCCCCGGCGACGGCATCGGTCAGGAGGTGACCCCCGAGGCCCTCAAGGTCCTCGAGGCCGCCGCGCCGTCGGGGCTGAAGTTCGAGCAGACCCGCTACGACCTGGGGGCCGAGCGCTACCTCGCCACCGGCGAGGTCCTGCCCGACACCGTGCTCCGCGAGATCCGCGGGCACGACGCGATCCTCCTCGGCGCGGTCGGCGGCAAGCCCAACGACCCCAACCTGCCCCCGGGCATCCTCGAGCGCGGCCTGCTGCTGCGCCTGCGCTTCGAGCTCGACCACTACGTCAACCTCCGCCCCTCGCGCATCTTCCCCGGCGTCACCTCGCCGCTCTCGGAGGCCGTGCTCAAGGGCGAGGAGGTCGACTTCGTGGTCGTCCGCGAGGGCACCGAGGGCCCCTACACCGGCAACGGCGGCGCGCTGCGCGTCGGCACCCCGGCCGAGGTGGCCACCGAGGTCAGCGTCAACACGGCGTACGGCGTCGAGCGGGTCGTCCGCGACGCCTTCGCCCGCGCGAGCAAGCGCCCCCGCAAGCACCTCACGCTGGTCCACAAGACCAACGTGCTCGTCCACGCCGGCTCGGTGTGGTGGCGGCTGACCCAGGAGGTCGCCGCCGAGTTCCCGGACGTCACCGTCGACTACATGCACATCGACGCCGCGATGATCCACATGACCACGAACCCCCAGCGGTTCGACGTGATCGTCACCGACAACCTCTTCGGCGACATCATCACCGACCTCGCCGCCGCCATCACCGGTGGCATCGGGCTGGCTGCCTCGGGCAACGTGAACCCCGACCGCACCGCCCCCTCGATGTTCGAGCCCGTCCACGGCTCGGCCCCGGACATCGCCGGCCAGCAGAAGGCCGACCCGACCGCCGCGATCCTCTCGACCGCGCTGCTGCTGGACCACCTCGGCCACCCCGAGGCCGCGGCCACCGTCGAGCGGGCCGTCCTCGACGACCTCGCTGACAGATCTGGGCGCGCGGCCGCGGGCGACGTCGCCCCGCGGCGTACCTCCGAGGTCGGCGACGCGATCGCCGCGCGCGTAGCGGGCTGACCGCCCACGCTGCGGCTCGCCAACGAGCGAGCACCGCGACCGCCGGGCACCCCCACCGAGGGTCCCGGCGGTCGCGCATTTCCCCCTGCACCGCACCAGAGACAGGTCGACTACCGTGACGCCCATGCAGATCCGCACCACGCGCTCGAGCAGCCCCACCAGCGAGGAGAGGCTCGCCGAGATCCTGGCCAACCCCGGGTTCGGCAACCACTTCACCGACCACATGCTCACCGTGGAGTGGACCCCCGACGCCGGCTGGCACGACGCGCGGATCGAGCCCTACGCCCCGCTCTCGATCGACCCCGCCGCCGCGGTGCTGCACTACGCCCAGGAGACCTTCGAGGGGATGAAGGCCTACCGCCACCCCGACGGCTCGGTGTGGTCGTTCCGCCCCGAGGAGAACGCCGCGCGGATGGTGCGCTCCTCCCAGCGGCTTGCCCTGCCCGAGCTCCCGGTCGAGGACTTCGTGGCCTGCGTCGACGCGCTCGTCCAGGCCGACGAGCGCTGGGTGCCGGTGCCCGACGGCGGCGAGAAGAGCCTCTACATCCGCCCCTTCATGTTCGCCTCCGAGGTCTTCCTCGGCGTGCGCCCGGCCCAGCACGTCACCTTCATGGTCATCGCCAGCCCCGCCGGCGCCTACTTCAAGGGCGGGGTCAAGCCGGTGACGCTGTGGCTCACCGAGGAGTACACCCGGGCCGGCCGCGGCGGCATGGGCGCGGCCAAGACCGGCGGCAACTACGCCTCCTCGCTCGTCGCGCAGCAGGAGGCCATCGCCCAGGGCTGCGACCAGGTCGTCTTCCTCGACGCCCAGGAGCTGACCTACGTCGAGGAGCTCGGCGGGATGAACCTCTACTTCGTCCACGCCGACGGCCACGTGGTCACCCCGGCGACCGGCACGATCCTCGAGGGCATCACCCGCGCCTCGATCATCGAGCTGCTCGGCAAGCTCGGCCACCGGGTCGAGGAGCGCCGCTTCTCGATCCAGGAGTGGAAGGACGGCGTCGCCTCCGGCGCGATCACCGAGGTCTTCGCCTGTGGCACCGCCGCGGTCGTCACGCCCGTCGGGGAGCTCAAGTGGGCCGGCGGGTCCACCCCGGCCGCGGCCGGCGTCGAGGCCGCGGACGCGCTGTGGACCCGGGTCCGCCGCGAGCTCGTGGACGTCCAGTTCGGTCGCGCCGAGGACTCCTTCGGCTGGATGCACCGGATCTGCTGACCGACCCCACATGGCGGCTCGGCGAGAACCTACGTTGCCGCCGACGTGGCGATGACCGATCGGCCCCCGGCTCGTTGTTGAATACGCAGGCGCGCCGGGCCGACGGCGTACCCCTTCGAGACCCCCCGGGAGACCCACGTGTGGACACGGCGCGGCCTGCTGGCTTCGGGTGGCGTCGCCGCGGTGGTCGGTACGACGGGGACGGCCCTGTCGCTCGCCGGCGCGGTGGGCCTGTCCGGCCCGCCGGACTTCACGTTCGTCTCCATGCCGGACTTCTTCAACGCCGACGTGGCCGACCTGCGCGGCCTCCCCACGTGGGACGGCGGGATGAACTCCTGGAACCAGTGGTGGCAGCTCGCCACCGACACCTGCCTGACCGCGGTCGCCTCCCACCGCCCCGACGCCGTCCTCGTCGCCGGTGACCAGGTGGAGGGCCGCTGGAACATCGACTCCGACGGCCGGCAGATCTTCGGCCAGGTCTCGCAGGGCACCGACGAGGCCAGCCTCGCGATGTGCCGGAGCGCGATCACCCGCGCCGGCCAGGTCTACTACTCGCACTACAAGAAGGTCTTCGCCGACCGCGACCTCGCGCTCTACCCCGCGATCGGCGACCACGAGATCCTCGACGACCGCAGCGGCCCGCTGGGGCGGCGCTGGTCCTCCTCCGGCAGCCACAAGGGCAGGCCGGACAACCGCTACTTCCTCGTCGACCACGCCAAGTCGGTGTGGGCCGACCACTTCACCCGCACCTCGAGCGGCGCCCCGGTGCACCGCCGTCGCCCCGTGGGCAGCCAGCAGGAGATGACCGCCTACTCCGTCGACCTCGCCGGCGTGATGACCCTCATCACCGTCGACGTCTTCCACCGCACCGGCAGCGGGGTGCGGCTCGGGATCTTCGGGCCCCAGCTGGAGTGGCTGGAGAAGGAGGTCAAGCGCGCCAAGCGCAAGGGCCACGTCGCGGTCGTCCAGGGCCACATCCCGGCGCTGGGTCCGTACCGGGTCTTCGCCTCCGGCAACCTGCACATGCCCGAGGGGGAGCGCTCGGCGTTCTGGCAGGTGCTGGAGCGCGCCGGGGCGGACTTCTACCTCTGCGGCGAGGTGCACGACGCCACCGCCATCCAGCCCGGCGCCCGCAAGCCGGTGCAGATCTCGCACGGCTGCACCTACCGCCACGGCTTCAGCTACCTCGTGGGCCGGGTCTGGAAGGGCGGACGGGTGGAGCTGGAGTACCACGAGATGCCGCAGGTCTCGCAGAGCGAGGAGCTCGGGATCTGGGCCACCGACGCCGCCAAGCTCGCGCCGAACCGGATCTCCTACAGCCTGCCCGTCGTGCGCGGACGGATGGAGTGGGAGGAAGGCACCATCCTCAACCGCACCGAGAAGCTCGGCGTCTTCGATCCCGCCAACGACCCCTACGCCTACCAGAAGCCCCCGACCGGGCTGCTCGGCAAGGCCCGCGAGGCGCCGCGCCCGGAGTCCTCGGGCTCCTGAGCCGGGTTCCGGGCCGAGGTCCCGGCACCGGACCCGCCGCCCTCGTATCCTCGACGGGTGACGACCCGCCGCGAGGAGCCCGCTGCCGCCCGCGGCACCGCAGCCCGGTCCGCCGGCCCGCTCGTCGGCGGCTACCAGCTGCTCACCAAGATCGGCGAGGGCGGCATGGGCGTGGTCCACCTCGCCCGACGCGAGGACGGCGAGCGGGTCGCGCTCAAGGTCCTGCGGCCCCAGGTCGTCGGCGACGACGACGGCCGCGCCCGGCTGGACCGCGAGGTCGACTCGCTCTCGCGCGTGCACAGCCGCTGGGTCGCCGAGATCGTCGACGCCGACCCGTGGGCCGAGGTCCCGTGGATCGCCACCCGCTACGTCCCGGGCCTCTCGCTGCACGACCACGTGCTGGAGGAGGGTCCGCTGCAGGGAGCCGACCTGCTGTGGTTCGCCGGCTGCCTGGCCGAGGGCCTCGACGCCGTCCACGCCGCGGGGGTGCTGCACCGCGACGTGAAGCCGTCCAACGTGCTGATGGAGGGCCGCACACCCATCCTCATCGACTTCGGTCTGGCCAAGCTCGCCGACGACCCGCGGATGACCCAGGCCGGTTGGCTGATCGGCACGCCGGGCTACCTCGCGCCCGAGATCCTCCACGGCGACGACGCCACCGAGGCCTCCGACGTGCACGCCTGGGCCGCCACGGTCGCGTACGCCGGCACCGGGCGTGCCCCCTTCGGCCGCGGCCCCTCGGCCGCCGTCATGGACCGGGTCCGCCGCGGCGAGCACGACCTCGCCGGGCTGACCGGTGACCTCGCCCGGGTCGTCGCCGCCGCCCTCGACCCCGACCCGGCCCGACGCCCCGAGCTGTGGGAGGTGCTGGACTGGCTGCGCCCCCAGACCACCCGGGTCCGCCGCCTGGGGCGTGGCGCGGTCGTCCCGCCGCCGCCCCTCCCGGACGACCTGCTCGACGACCACGAGCCGGCGGAGCCGGACGAGACGTTCCCGTGGCAGCCGGCCGCCACGCCGTACGACCCGACGCGGGTGGGGGAGGAGCCCCTCGACGCGCCCCCGGGCACCCGGGTGCTCTCCTTCGACGAGGACACGCGGCACCAACACGTCCCGGTCTGGGACGACGACCCGCACGCCCAGCCCCACGACCAGCCCTACCCCTACCCGCGGCCGGACCACCCCGCCTGGGACGAGGACCCGGCCGCGCCGCGCGTGCCGGTGCTCGAGCGGGCCCGGCGCGCCACGCTGGTCGCGCTCCTCGGTGCTGCGGCCACCGTGCTGGTCGTCGCGGCCCCGCTGCTGACCGTCTCGGGCCTGCTGCTGGTCACCTGGCTGCTGCGCAGCGGCTCCCTGGCCGCGAGCACCGTCGGTGCGCGGCGAGAGGTGCGCGGCCGGCGCTGGTACGACGGCCCCCGACTGCTCCTCGGCGCGCCCTGGGACCTGCTCCGCTCGATCCCCTCGACCCTCGTGCTGCAGCTGTGGTCGCTCGGCCTCGCGCTCGCGGCCGGGTTGCTCTGCTACGCCCTGGCCCTCGACGTGCGACCCACCCTCGCCGTCACCGGCGCGGTCCTCGTCGGCTCGCTGTGGTGGGGTCCCGGGGGCAGCCGCGTCCGCTCGCCCCTGTGGCGCTGCGTCCGCCCGGTCTCCGCGACCCCCGGCGCGTGGGCGTTCGGGGTCGGCGTGCTCGCCCTGCTGATCGGCGCGGCGGCGTACGTCGCGCTCTCGGGGACCGACTGGACCCCGCTCGACTCGAGGCCCTTCGCCGGTACGGAGGTCTCCTCGCCGCTGGGCTGAGAGCGGGGTCTCGTGGCTCGTCGCTGACGCTCCTGGCACCTCGACCAGCGGGGGCTCCGCTCGTCGCTGTGCGAGCGCAGCGAGCCTCGAGACCCACCCGTGAGACGCCCGTCCCACCAGCCGGACATCCGTGGCACACTCGAGGCGTGCAGCACACCCGCACCATTCGCTAGCGCGACCGGCACCCGCCGGCCGCGCCACCTCTCGTCCGCGAGAGGTTTTTTTGTGCCCGCACCCCGCAGCCCCGACCCGGAGACCGACCCATGGACCTGCACGGCGCGTTCCACGTCTACGACACGACCCTGCGCGACGGCGCGCAGCAGGAGGGGCTGAACCTCTCCGTCGCCGACAAGCTCACCATCGCCCGGCAGCTCGACGGCCTGGGCGTGGGGTTCATCGAGGGCGGCTGGCCCGGGGCCAACCCCAAGGACACCGAGTTCTTCCGGCGTGCGGCGAGCGAGCTGGACCTGCAGCACGCGCGGCTCGCGGCCTTCGGCGCCACCCGCAGGGCGGGCGTCGCCGCGGCCGACGACCCGTTGGTCGCCGCGCTGCGCGACAGCGGCGCCTCGGTCGTGACGCTGGTGGCGAAGTCGCACGACCGGCACGTGGAGCTCGCGCTGCGCACGACGCTCGAGGAGAACCTCGCGATGGTGCGCGACACGATCGAGCACCTGCGCGAGCACGGCCAGACGGTCTTCCTCGACGCCGAGCACTTCTTCGACGGCTACCGCGCGAACCGGGACTACGCGATCGAGGTGCTGCGCACGGCGTACGAAGCGGGCGCCGAGGTCGCCGCTCTCTGCGACACCAACGGCGGGATGCTCCCGAGCTGGGTCGGCGACGTGGTCCACGACGTCATCTCCACCACGGGCGGCCGCGTCGGCATCCACTGCCACAACGACACCGGCTGCGCGGTCGCCAACTCCCTGGCCGCCGTCGACGCCGGCGCGACCCACGTCCAGGGCACGATCAACGGCTACGGCGAGCGCACCGGCAACGCCGACCTCATCTCCGTCGTCGCCAACCTGGAGGTCAAGCTGGACCGCGCCGTGCTGCCCCCGGGCCTGCTCTCCGAGGCCACCCGGATCGCGCACGCGGTCGCCGAGGTCACCAACGTCCCGCCCGCCTCGCGCCAGCCGTACGTCGGCACCTCGGCCTTCGCGCACAAGGCCGGCCTGCACGCGAGCGCGATCAAGGTCGACCCGGACCTCTACCAGCACATGGACCCCGCCGGTGTCGGCAACGACATGAGGCTCCTCGTCTCCGACATGGCCGGCCGCGCCTCGATCGAGCTCAAGGGCCGCGAGCTCGGCTTCGACCTCTCCGGCAACAGGGACCTCGTCACCCGGATCACCGAGCGGGTCAAGGTGCTGGAGAGCCGCGGCTACACCTTCGAGGCCGCCGACGCCTCTTTCGAGCTGCTGCTGGTCGAGGAGGTCGAGGGGCACCGCCCGTCGTACGTCGACGTGGAGTCGTGGCGGGTCATCACCGAGACCCAGCCGGGGCCCGGCAAGGAGGCCCTGTCGGAGGCGACGGTGAAGCTCACTGCGGCGGGCGTGCGCTACGTCGTGACCGGCGAGGGCAACGGCCCGGTCAACGCCCTCGACCAGGCGCTGCGCCAGGCCATCGGCCAGGCCTACCCGGAGGTCGCCAAGCTCGAGCTGATCGACTACAAGGTGCGCATCCTCGACCAGGGCCACGGCACCGACGCGATCACCCGCGTGCTCATCGAGACCTCCGACGGGGTCTCGTCGTGGTGGACCGTGGGCGTGGGCCACAACGTCGTCGAGGCCTCGTGGGAGGCGCTGCTCGACGCGGTCACCTTCGGGCTGCGCCGACACCACCGCTGACCCGCGCGAGCAGCCGCACCGCGTCGTGCGGTGCGTGGCCCTGGGCGTCGTTGTCGAGGAAGACGTAGACGTCGCGCCCCTCGGCCGCCCACCCGGTGCACCGCGCGGCCCAGCGGTCGAGCGCATCGTCGCCGTAGCGCGAGGTGTAGAGCTCGGGGTGCCCGTGCAGCCGCACGTAGACCACGTCGCTGGTCGTGTCGGTGAACATCGGCCACCGGCCCGCGCCGTCGCTGACCACCAGCCCGACGTCCTGCTCGCGCAGCAGCTCGAGAGCGCGGGACTGGCCGAAGGAGGGGTGCCGAGGCTCGAGCACGTGCTGGAGGGGCCGGTCCTGCTCGACCTCGGTCAGCGCCCGGTCAGCGGGGAGCTTCTCGTCGTGCAGCTGCGCGAGTCGCGCGGCAGCGCGGGTGGTGCGGGGGAGCAGGGCGAGGAAGGCGCCGACCAGCTCGCCGTCGTACGCCATGTCGGCGGGCAGCTGCCACAGCAGCGGACCGGTGCGGTCGCCCAGCGCGAGCACGCCCGAGGCGAGGAAGTTGGCCAGTGCCTGCTGCGGGTCGCGCAGCCGCTTGAGGTGGGTGAGGTAGCGGCCGCCCTTCACGCAGATCCGGTGGCCCTCGGGCGTCGCGTCGCGCCAGGCGGCGTACGACGTCGGCCGCTGCAGCGAGTAGAACGACCCGTTCACCTCGACCGCGGTGGTGCGCTGGGCGAGGTAGGCCAGCTCGTCGCGCTGGCGCAGGCCCTGCGGGTAGAAGCCGCCGCGCCACCCGCGGTAGCTCCACCCCGAGCAGCCGACCCGGATCGTCCCTGCCACGGCGCCACGTTAGGCAGCGCGGCTCCCGCGGCGATCCACCCGCGCGGGCGGGCTGTGGCGCACCTCATGGGGAGGTCCGCGGCCGCCCGGGTACCGGCGGGGCTCCCCGACCACTCCCCGGAGGCCGACATGACCGACGTCTTCACCATCCTGCGCCGCACCGCCCGCAAGCTCGCCGAGCCGCCCACCGGAGGCAGCGGCCGCGGCGGCACGCTCGGCACCCCCAGCCAGCTGCTCGACGAGTCCCCTCCCGGCGCCGACCAGGAGGCCAACTGGGTCGTCAGCGGCGGCGGGCTCGTGGGGCCCGACGACGACCGGTCGCCCGACGACGCGGCGCAGCGCTCGCCGTCCGCCTCGGCGCCGCACCGGTCCTGAGTCGCGCCCCCGCGTCGGCTCAGGGCACCTCGGGGCAGTCGGGCCAGACCGCGGTCGGCAGCCCCGTCTCCTGCTCCAGCCGTGCGGCCAGCTCTCGGCCCGGCGGCCAGAAGCGGTCCCAGACGCCTGCAGCCGCAGGGTCCTCGACCTCGTCGGCCCCGGCCCCCCACGCGGCGACGTCGGCACGGAGGGTGTGGCTGGCGGGGAGCCGCTCGAGCGGCACGGGACGGTTGGTGTCGCGGTCGGAGACCGGGTGCTGCGGCGAGGGCGTGAGGCAGAGGCGGGCCGGGAGCGGTGCGCGGGTCACGGCCTCCTCACCGAGCCAGTCGGCGAACTCCTCCACCGGGGACCGTCGCCCGGTGGCCTCCACCTCGACCTCGGCGTTCCAGCCGCTCCCCAGGACGGAGGGCACGGCCCGTCCGACCCGGTCGGCCAGGTGCTCGCTCCACCAGGTCCGCGAGACCACGACGAGCAGCCGTGCACGGTGCCGCGCGATCCCTGCGGGCCGTGACTCCCCGAGGGCCCAGCCGAGGTGGACCCAGGGCACCGTGAGGTCCACCGTCGGCAGCCGCAACCCCACGGCGTCGGCGCTCGCCAGCACCTGACCGCCCACGCCGAGCTCGACCGGCCCGCCGGCCGCCAGGCGGTCGCTCCATTCCTCCTCGCGCCGTCCCATGCCGCGAGGCTAGCGGCCGGCTCGGACCTGCCCGGTGATGCGCCGGGCCAGGTCCTCCCAGCCGGCCAGCAGCCGCTCGACGTCGAAGCCGTCGCTGTGCAGCTGCTGATCGAGGATGGGGATCTCCAGGGGTGCCAGCAGCGCGGTGGCGAGGATCGGCAGGTCGCCGTCCACACCCAGGGCGGCGAGCAGGTGGCGGACGTGCATCGCGGCGAAGGAGTACGCCCCGGCCGCCCGGCTGCCGCTGGCGCCGGCCGCCCGGATCAGGTCGGCGTGCACGAGCGTGGACTCCAGCCGCGAGCGCCCGAAGGCGAGCAGCCGGTCCCAGGGGTCGGCGCCCGGGCCCAGCGGGGGAGGGCCGGAGATGACCGAGGCCTGCCACGCGGTCTCGGAGAAGTCCAGGACCGCGGCCATCAGCCCCTCGCGGGAGTCGAAGCGCCGGAACACCGTGCCCTTGCCGACGCCGGCCGCCGCCGCCACGGCCTCCATCGTCACCGCGGCCACGCCCTGCTCCTCGACCAGCCGCCGCGCCGCGCACAGCAGCGCCTCGCGGTTGCGGGCGGCGTCCGCGCGCTCGGCCGTCGGCTGGTCGGCCATCGGCAGCAGGAGCGGATCGGGCATGTCCTCCACCCTAGTGAGGGGTGGAACGACGTACGCCGGGAATGAAAACGGACCGCGGTCCGTTTGGCTCCTCGACCGCACGACATCCACTCGAGGAGCCCCCATGAGCACCACCGCCCACCCCGCCGCCGCACCCGTCCGCGTCGCCGTGCTGCTCGGCAGCCTGCGCCAGGCCTCCGTCAACCGTCGCCTCGCGGAGCTGCTCCGCGAGCAGGCGCCGGCCGGCGTCGAGGTCGAGATCGTCGAGGGCCTCGGCGACCTGCCGTTCTACAACGAGGACGTCGACACCGCCGACGCGCCCGCCGCTGTGCGCCGCGTCCGCGAGGCCGTCGCCGCCGCCGACCGCGTCCTCGCCGTCACGCCGGAGTACAACGGGACGATGCCCGCCGCCCTCAACAACGCCCTCGACTGGCTCTCGCGGCCCTACGGCCAGGGCGCCATCGTCGGCAAGCCCTTCGGTGTCGTGGGCACCACCCCGACGCCGTACGGCGGCAAGTGGGCGCACGCCGACGCCGCGCGCTCCGCGGGCATCGCCGGCGCGAAGGTCGTCGAGGCCGTCGTGGTCTCCCAGCCCGGGGTGGACGTCGACGTCCTCGCCGACGACGAGGTGCGCACCCGTCTGCTGGACGCCCTGCGGCTGCTCGTGGACGCCGAGCCGGCCACCGCGGCCGCCTGACGGCTGGTCGCGGCGGGGCGGGCCTGCCCCCCCGTGGACCCGTCCACGGGGCGCCGCCCTCCGCCGTTGTCCACAGGACGACCGTCGGGACGGCCGAGAGGCGGGGGGCTCGCCCTAGCCTGAGGGCGTGACCAGCCCTCTCGGACCCCCGCCCCTGAACCGGCAGCCGTACCAGCAGCCCCCGGCGTACGCCGGTGCCCCGCACCAGCCGCACGCTCGGGGGCCGGTGCGGACCGGCGACCTGGTGGCCACCGTCCTGGTCCTGCTGCTCCTGGCGCTGGTCGGCCTGTTCGCGTCCCTCGTGGGCGTGGCCGGCGTCGTCGACGTCGACCAGAACTGCAGGCCCGAGGACTGCACGCGCTCGGTCGCGTTCCTCGGCACCGCGGTCGTCGTCGCCTCGCCCTGGTTGGCGCTGCTCCCGCTCGGTGCGTGGGCGGTGGTCCGGCTGGTGCGGAGGCGCAGCGCCTGGTGGGTCGCCCTCCTGGCGCTGCCCCTTGGGGTGCTGCTCTTCGTGGTGGGTGTCCTGGTGGTGGTCGTCGCCGGTGGCTGAGGTCCCGCGACCTCCTCCCGCGGGACGACCAGCGGCCGGGATCGCCCGCAGCGCGGCCCCTGCGCCGCTAGCGTCGTGCCATGAGCACGAGCAGCCTCGAGGGCGGCGGTCCCGGCGCGCAGGCTCCGACCAAGGACCGCACGGCCGACGTCGTCGTCACGATCATCGAGCTGCTCCTGCTCTTCGCCGGCGGTCTGCTGCTCTCCTTCGCCGGGTTGTTCCTGGTCTTCGCCTCCGACTCGTGCGGGTCCGGCACCACCGACTGCTCGACCGGGCTCATCGCGCTCGGGGTGGCCGTGGCGGCGGGTGGACCCTGGGTCCCGATCCTCGGCATGGGGGGCTGGGCGGTGGTGCGGATGGTGCGCGGTCGCAGCGCCTGGTGGGTCCCCCTGGTGACCGTTCCGGCCGCCTGCCTCGTCTTCGCGCTGGGGGCGGCGCTGGCCTTCAACGGGGCCTCCTGACCCCGCGCGGGGGACGGGTCGGGCTAGGTTCGGTCCATGGCCGAGCTGCACGACCTGACCGCTCTCGAGCAGGGCGCGGCGATCGCCGCGGGCGAGGTGAGCAGCGCCGAGCTGGTCGAGCACTACCTGGAGCGGATCGCCACGCGCGACGACGTCGGCGCCTTCGTCACCGTCACCGCCGACCAGGCCCGTGAGCGCGCCAGGTCGACGAGGCCCGGGGCCGGGCCGCTCAGCGGGGTGCCCACCGCGGTCAAGGACCTCAACGCCACGGCCGGGGTGCGCACGACCTTCGGCTCCGCGGCGTACGACGACTTCGTGCCGGAGGTCTCCGACGGCGTCGTGCTCGCGATGGAGGACGCCGGGCTGGTGAGCCTGGGAAAGACGGCCACGCCGGAGTTCGGCTCGCCCTGCTACACCGAGCCCGACGGCCGCCCGCCGACGGTGACGCCGTGGGACCGCACCCGCACCGCGGGCGGGTCCTCGGGCGGCGCGGCTGCCGCGGTGGCCGCGGGACTCGTGCCGCTCGCGCAGGGCTCCGACGGCGGCGGCTCGATCCGGATCCCCGCCTCCTGCTGCGGGCTGGTCGGCCTCAAGCCGTCCCGCGGGCGGATCAGCGGCTCGCCGATGTACGGCGACCCGGTGGGCCTCGCCACCGCCGGTCCGATCGCGCGGACCGTGCGCGACGCGGCGGCGCTGCTCGACGTGCTGGCTGTCCGGCGACCCGGCGACCCGTTCTTCGCCCCGACGGCCGACACGACCTTCCTCGCGGCCGCCGACCGCGAGCCGGGCCGGTTGCGGATCGCGCGGTTCGTCGAGCCGGTCATCGCCGACGTCGCCGTCGACCCCGAGGTGGTCCGCGCCTGGGAGGACGCGTCCCGGCTGCTCGAGCAGCTCGGCCACGAGGTCGTCGACGTCCCGGTCCCGATGAGCCGCGACGCGGTACCGGTCTTCGAGGTCTGCTGGGCCGTCCTCACCTCGCTCTCGCCCGCACCGCCCGGGCGCGAGGGCCTGCTGCGTCCGCTGACCCGGTGGCTCGGAGACCGGGGACGGGCGCTGTCCGCGCCGGAGTTCGGCCTCGCCATCGGCGCCATGCGCCGGCACGCGGCCGCTGCCCTGGAGGCGCTCGCGCCGTTCGACGCCGTGCTCACCCCGACCCTCGCGGTCCCGCCGGTCGCGGTGGGTGCGCTGCGCGACGACGCGCACCCCGAGCGCGACTTCGAGGCGCAGAAGGCCTTCACGCCCTGGACCTCGGCCTGGAACGTCACCGGCATGCCCGCGGTCTCGCTGCCGCTGCACTGGACGCCCGAGGGGCTGCCGGTCGGCGTGATGCTGGCCGCGCGCCCGGCCAAGGACGCGCTGCTGCTCTCGCTCGCGGCCCAGGTCGAGGCGGCCGCCCCCTGGCACGACCGGAAGGCACCGGGATGGTGATCACCGCCCACACCGCACGCGTCCCCGCGGACGTCCTCGCCGGGTCACGGGAGCTGATGGACCTGGCCTTCGACGACTTCGAGGACGAGGACTGGAACCACGCCCTCGGCGGTGAGCACGCGTGGGCCCTCGAGGACGGTCGCGTCGTCGCGCACGGGTCGCTGGTGCTGCGCCGCTGCTACCTGGGCGACGACGAGGGCGGCCGGGTGCTGCGCGTCGGCTACGTGGAGGCGGTCGCGGTCCACCCCGCGCACCAGCGCCGGGGTCTCGGCGGGGCGGTCATGGCGGCGCTGGAGCAGCTGGCTCCGGCGTACGACCTGCTCGCCCTGGGTGCCTCCGACGCGGGCAGGCCGATGTACGACGCGCGCGGCTGGGTCCCGTGGCGGGGGACGCTGCACGTGCTCGGCCCGGCGGGGCGGGTGCGCTGCGACGAGGAGGAGGGCTACGTACTGGTCCACTCCGCCGACGGCCTCGACCTGGACGCCCCGCTGACCTGCGACTGGCGCGACGGCGACGTGTGGTGAGTGGGACGCTCCCCGCGAGCCGGTGGACGCTGGCTAGGGTCGGGGCGTGAGCCGGACCCGCCAGGACCTCGTGACCGTGGCGCTGCGGATCCTCGACGCCCACGGCCTCGCGGACGTGTCGATGCGCCGGGTGGCGGCCGAGCTCGCGCTGCAGCCCAGCGCGCTCTACCACCACGTCGCCTCCAAGCAGGTGCTGCTCGCTGCCGTCGCCGACGAGGTGCTCGCGCGCGGCACCCGGCCCCGGGTGGCCACCGCCTGGGACGAGCAGGTGGTCGAGGTCGCGCACGAGCTGCGCGACGCCATGCTGGCCTACCGCGACGGGGCCGAGCTGGTCTCGACCGTCATCGCGTTCGGCCTGGGCGCCGGACGTCCGCTGGCCGACCTGACCGCGGCCCTGTCCGCGTCCGGGTTGACGGCAGACCTCGTGCCCACTGCCGCGCGGACGGTCCTGCACTTCGTGCTGGGCCACACGCTCGAGGAGCAGACGCACCTGCAGGCCGGCTCCGACGGGGCCATCGACGACGAGCCGCGTCCCTCGGACTTCGCCGCCGGCCTCGGGATCGTGGTCGACGGGCTGCGCGTGCGCGCCGCGGCACCGGCCGCCCGCTGAGTCACCAGCCCGGCAGCCACTCCGCGGCCGAGGCCGTGAACTCCTCGCGCGACAGCGCGCCCGCGCCCTCCGGGACGACTCCCAGCAGGGGGACGCCGGTCACGCGCGGCAGGTCGTCGCGGTTGCAGGACTCGGCCAGGTCCGGGGAGGCCGGCCACGAGCCGATGACGAGGCCGCGCGGCTCGAGTCCCCGCGCCCGCAGCGCGCCCACGGTCAGCTCGGCGTGGTTGAGCGTGCCCAGCCCGGCAGCGCAGACGAGGACGACCTCGACGGTCACTCCCCGCTCGTGCAGCCAGCTCGCCAGGTCCAGCAGGGTCCCGCCGTCGGTGTCGAGCCGCACCAGCAGGCCGCCGGCGCCCTCGACCACGACGGTGTCGTGGAACTCGGTGTGCACCTTGATCCGGTCGGCGTGCTCCTCGACCGACGGGATGGCGACCCCCGCCCGCAGGGCTGCGGTCTCCGGGGCCAGCGGCTCGTCCAGCGCCGTGTGCTCCTGCACCGCGCAGCCGGTCAGCCGGTGCACGGTCTCGGCGTCGCAGTCGCCGTCGGCGACGCCGGTCTGCACCGGCTTCACGACCACGAGCTGCTCGCCCCGTGCGGCCGCGACCGCCGCCAGCGCCGAGGTCACGATCGTCTTGCCGACCCCGGTCGACGTCCCGGTCACCACGACCACGCGACTCATCGGTGCTCCTCCACGACGTCCACGAGCACCTTCACCGCGCGCTCCCACTCCTCGGGGGGTACGCCGGCCGAGACCGTGACCCGCAACCGGCTGATCCCGTCCGGCACCGACGGCGGCCGGAAGCACCCGACCCGCACCCCGGCCGCCAGTGCTAGGTCGCGCGCCGCGACCGCGACCTGGGGCGAGGGCATCGGCACCGACAGCACCGCACCGTCCGGCGGCTCGACACCGAGCGCGGCGGCCAGGTCGAGCACACGGGTCCGGACGAGCCGACCCAGCGAGGGGTCGGAGCGCATGATTCCCAGTGCGCACAGGGCTGCGCCCGCCGCGGCCGGAGCCAGCGCGGTGTCGAAGATGAAGGCCCGGGCGCGGTTGACCAGGTGCTCGACCACGGTCGCCGGGCCGAGGACGGCACCGCCCTGCGAGCCGCAGGCCTTGGACAGGGTCGCGGTCACCAGCACGTGGGGGAGCCCCGCGAGCCCGAGCCGCGACACGACCCCCGCGTCGTGGACGCCGAGCCCGTGCGCCTCGTCCACCACGAGCAGCGCCCCGGCCTCCCCGCACGCCTCGGCCAGTTCGACGAGCGGGCCCTCGTCACCGAGCACCGAGTAGATCGACTCGGCCAGCACCAGCGTCCGCTCGCCGGGGGCCGAGGTCGCCAGGGCCGCCCGCACGGCCGCCACGTCGTTGTGCGGCACGATCGTGAGGCGCGCGCGAGAGAGCCGGGCCGCGTCCACCAGGGAGGCGTGCACGTGCGCGTCGGAGACGACGTGGCAGTCGCGGCCGACCAGGCCCGTGACCACGGCCAGGTTGGCGGCGTACCCGGTCGAGAGGACCAGGCACGCCTCGTGGCCCGTCCAGGACGCCAGGGCGTGCTCCAGCTCGACGTGCAGGTCGAGGGTGCCGGTCACCAGCCGGGAGGCACCCGCCCCGCCGCCCCAGGTCAGCGCGGCGGCCGCCGCGGCCTCGCGCACCCGCGGGTCCCGGGCCAGGCCGAGGTAGTCGTTGCCCGCGAGGTCCACCACGTCGTCCGCCGCCGGTCGGGAGACCAGCCAGCGGGTCAGCCCCGCGGCCTCGCGGGACGCCGCCTCGGCGGAGAGCCAGTCCGACCAGCTCATGCGACGGCCACGGCTTCGGCGACGGCGGAGCAGATCAGCGACACGTCGTCGGGGGTCGTCACGTAGGGCGGCATCACGTAGACCAGGTCGCGGAACGGCCGGATCCACACACCGACCTCGAGAGCCGCCGACGTCGCACGCACCACGTCGACCGGGTGGTCGAGCTGCACCGCACCCACCGCGCCGAGCGTGCGCACGTCGACGACTCCGGGGGCCGAGCGCAGCGGCTCGAGACCGGCACGCAGGCCGTCGCCCACCCTCGCGACGTCCTCGGCCCACCCCCGCGACTCCAGCAGCTCCAGCGACGCCAGCGCCACCGCGCAGGCCAGCGGGTTCCCCATGAAGGTCGGTCCGTGCATGAGCACCCCGGACTCCGACGCGGACAGGTCGGCGGCGACCCGCGAGGAGCAGAGGACCGCGGCCAGGGTGAGGTACCCCCCGGTCAACGCCTTGCCCAGGCACAGCACGTCCGGCACCACGCCGGCCGCGTCGCAGGCGAACATCGTGCCGGTGCGACCGAGGCCGGTCGCGACCTCGTCGAGCACCAGCACCAGGTCGTGCTCGTCGGCCACCTCGCGCAGCACCCGCAGGCACGCGGCGGGGTAGGTCCACATCCCCCCAGCGCCCTGCAGCAGCGGCTCCACCACGATGCCGGCGAGCTCGTGCGCGTGCTCCCCAGCCAGCCGGCGCACGACGGAGGCCCACGCGTCGACCTCCGACGGCGACGCGGCGACACCGGGCGGGCGCGGGGCGAAGACCTGCTGCGGCAGCACACCCGCGAACATCGAGTGCATCCCGCCCTCGGGGTCGCACACGGCCATGCAGCCGGCCGTGTCCCCGTGGTACCCACCGCGCACCGTCAGCATCCGCGAGCGCTCGGGCCGCCCGCGACCCCGCTGGGCCTGGAGCGCCATCTTGAGCGCGACCTCGACCGAGACCGAGCCCGAGTCGGCGAGGAAGACGTGCTCCAACCCGGCGGGGGCCAGGGACACGAGCTTCTCGGCCAGCTGCACCGCCGGCGCGTGGGTCAGCCCGCCGAACATGACGTGCGACATCCGGCCCGACTGCGCGAGGAGCGCGGCGTCGAGCTCCGGCACGGCGTACCCGTGCACCGCCGACCACCACGAGGCCATCGCGTCGACCACCGAGCGCCCGTCCGCGAGGTGCAGCCGCACGCCGGACGCCGACTCGACCAGCCGCACCGGGGTGGGGTCGGTCATCGAGGTGTAGGGGTGCCAGACGTGCGCGCGGTCGAAGGCGAGCAGCGCGTCGGCGTCGGTGGGGTCGAGGCGGGGGGTCATCGCGAGCGGAGCCTACGACGCGCCGGGGCCACGGACTGAACACCGTTCAGGATCCGGAGCGGCCCGTACTACCCTCAGCGCCGTGACTGAGCCCGACATCCTCACCCGCGCCCGCACCCAGGTCCTGGAGGGCGGCGTGGGCCTGTCCTACGAGGACCTCGTCGAGGTGCTGCGGCTCGACGACGAGCACGTTCCGGCGCTGCTCGAGCTGGCGCACGACGTGCGGATGAAGCACTGCGGCCCCGAGGTCGAGGTCGAGGGCATCATCAGCCTCAAGACCGGCGGCTGCCCCGAGGACTGCCACTTCTGCAGCCAGTCCGGCCAGTTCACCTCGCCGGTCCGCTCGGTCTGGCTCGACATCCCGCAGCTGGTGCAGGCCGCCAAGGAGACCGCCGCCACCGGCGCGACCGAGTTCTGCATCGTCGCCGCCGTCCGCGGCCCCGACGAGCGCCTCATGACCCAGGTCCGCGACGGCGTGAAGGCCATCCACGAGGCGGTCGACATCAACGTCGCCTGCTCGCTGGGCATGCTCACCCAGGAGCAGGTCGACGAGCTCGCCGCGATCGGCGTGCACCGCTACAACCACAACCTCGAGGCCGCGAAGTCCTACTTCCCGAGCGTCGTGACCACGCACTCCTACGAGGAGCGGTGGGAGACCTGCCAGATGGTCCGCGACGCCGGCATGGAGCTGTGCTGCGGCGGCCTGGTCGGCATGGGCGAGAGCCTTGAGCAGCGCGCCGAGCTCGCCTCGCAGCTCGCCGAGCTCGATCCGCACGAGGTCCCGCTCAACTTCCTCAACCCGCGCCCGGGCACGCCGTTCGGCGACCTGCCGCTCATGGACTCGCAGGACGCCCTGCGCACCATCGCCGCGTTCCGGCTCGCGATGCCGCGCACGATCCTGCGGTACGCCGGCGGGCGCGAGCTGACCCTGGGCGACCTCGGCACCCGCGAGGGCCTGCTCGGCGGCATCAACGCGGTCATCGTCGGCAACTACCTCACGACCCTGGGTCGCGAGCCCGACGCGGACCTCGAGCTCCTCAGCGAGCTGAAGATGCCGATCCGCGAGCTGGCCAAGACCCTCTAGTGGACACCTGCGGCCACTGCGGCCAGCCCGTCGCCACGGAGCAGCCGCACCCCCGCTGCGAGCAGATGCTCGCCATGGAGCCGCCGCGCTTCTGCGTGGAGTGCGCGCGGCGGATGAAGGTGCAGGTGCACCCCCGCGGCTGGTCGGCCACCTGCGTGGAGCACGGCACCCTCATCGGCTGAGGGCCCGGTGGGTCAGGCGGCGACGAGCGCGGTGCCCTGGCGCACCAGGTACCGGGCGGTGGCGTAGTCGAGGCCGACGCCCACCAGCAGGCGGTAGATCGCCATCTCGCGCGAGGACTCGTGCTGCCACGGGACGCCCCCGCCGTCGCGCCACCAGGTCCAGACCTCGGTGACGGCCTCGGGGTCGCGCACGACGTGCCCGAGCAGCTGTCCGTCGAGGCGCACCGCCCACTCGTCGCGGTGGCCCACGGCATCGAATCGCAGCGTGTGGTCCATGTCATGCCATTCGGCGCGACGGTCCGGCACCTGAGCCGATCAGCCGAGCACTTCTCGCAGGCGGTCGACCAGCGCAGCCCGGACCGGGGCGGCCCGCTCCGCGAAGCCGCGCTGCAGGTCGGCGTACTCCCGCTTGCCCTCGGCCGTCTCGATGGGGATCGGCGTCCAGGGGGTGCCGTGCGGGTCGAGCGTGCAGCCGCTCATGTCGTACGGCGCGGCGCGCATGTCCACGATCCGCACCTCCCACGCCAGCTCGAACGCGTCCGCCACCAGGTCCGAGCCGATCACCGCCACCAGCCGGTAGGCGTGCTTGTAGAGGTCCATGTTCCCGTGCAGGCACGCCGGGTTCTCGAAGTCCGCCCGGTCCCGCGGGCCGGGTTGCAGGGTGTTCAGCGGCACCGCGGTCGGCGTGAAGAACCGGAACGCGTCCCAGTGGCTGCACCCGATCCGGTGGCCCTCGACGACCGCGTCGGTCCCGGAGGCGCCCAGCCGCAGCGGCTGCGGGTGCCGGGTCTCCGGCGTGCGGTGCACCATCGCCCACTCGTGCAGCCCGAAGCAGCCGAAGTTCGCCTCGCGGCCGGCCGTCGCGGAGAGCAGCCGCAATGTCGCCTCGGCCAGCGGCCGCTGCGCGTCCTCCAGCGGCCCGGGCGGGCGCCACGTCATGAGCTGCGCCGGCCGGAAGGAGTAGTACTGGAACAGGAAGTCGTGGACCGGGTGCTTCACCCCGACCCGGCGCCGGGCGAGGTGCGGTTCGACGTACGGCGCCAACCGCGCGCGGTGCCGCACCTCCTCGTCCATGGCCGGAAATGCTAGGTCGATAGGGTCGTGGGGTGCGCATCGCGAGATTCACCACGGGGGAGGACCCCCAGTACGGCGTCGTGACCGGCGACCTCGACGAGCACGGCCAGCTCGGCGAGGACGCCGTGGTCGTCGCGCTGGCCGGGGACCCGATGTACGTCGGGCTCAAGCTCCTCGAGCAGCAGCACCGGTTGGAGGACGTCCGGCTGCTGGCGCCGGTGCTGCCGCGCAGCAAGGTGGTCGGGATCGGTCGCAACTACGCCGACCACGCCAAGGAGCTCGGCAACGACGTGCCCGCCGAGCCGCTGTTCTTCCTCAAGCCCAACACCTCCGTCGTCGGCCCGGGCGACCCGGTCTTCTACCCGCCGCAGACCAGCGACCTGCACTACGAGGGCGAGCTGGCCGTGGTCATCGGGCGGATCTGCCGCGACGTCCCGGCCGAGAAGGCCACCGACGTCATCCACGGCTACACCATCGGCAACGACGTCACCGCCCGCGACCTCCAGCGCAGCGACGACCAGTGGACCCGGGCGAAGGGCTTCGACTCCTTCTGCCCGCTCGGCCCCTGGATCGAGACCGACCTGGACCCGCAGGCCTTCGCCGACGGCGTCCGCCTGCGCACCTTCCTCAACGGCGACGTCGTCCAGGACGGCTCGACCGCCGACATGGTCTTCGACATCCCCAGCCTCATCGCCCACGTCAGCAGCGTCATGACCCTGCTGCCCGGCGACGTGATCCTCACCGGCACCCCCGCGGGCGTGGGCCCCATGCAGGTCGGCGACGAGGTCGAGGTCGCCATCGACGGCCTCGGCGCGCTGACCAACACCATCAAGGAGCGATGAAGTGAGCACCCCCAGCACGCCCGTCCGCGTGCGGATGGCCCCGAGCCCGACCGGCTCGCCGCACGTCGGCCTGGTCCGCACGGCGCTGTTCAACTACGCCTTCGCCAAGCACGCCCAGCTCAGCGGCCAGGGCGGCACCTTCGTCCTGCGGGTGGAGGACACCGACAAGGAGCGCTCCACCGAGGAGTCCTACACCTCGATCCTCGAGCTCTTCCGCTGGCTGGGCCTGGACTGGGACGAGGGGGTCGAGGTCGGCGGGCCGTACGGTCCCTACCGCCAGTCCGAGCGCAGCGACCTCTACCGCGACGTGCTCGAGCGGCTGCGCGCCTCGTCGTACACCTACGACTGCTACTGCCGCAACGACGAGGTCGAGGCGCGCCGCAAGGCCTCCGGCTCCAAGGTCATGGGGTACGACGGCTTCTGCCGCGACCTGACCTCCGAGCAGGTCGAGGCGTTCCGGGCCGAGGGGCGCGAGCCGCTGGTCCGGTTCCGGATGCCGGAGGGCTCGATCTCCTGGAATGACCTGGTCCGCGGCGAGGTCACCTTCGAGACCGAGTTCGTCCCGGACTTCGCACTGTGCCGCGCCAACGGCGACCCGCTCTACACCCTCACCGCGCCGGTCGACGACGCCACCATGAGGATCACCCACGTGCTGCGCGGGGAGGACCTGCTCTCCTCCACGCCACGCCAGATCGCGCTGTTCGACGCGATGAAGGAGATCGGCGTCGCCGAGGTCACCCCGCTCTACGGCCACCTGCCCTACGTCATGGGCGAGGGCAACAAGAAGCTGTCCAAGCGCGACCCGCAGGCGCACGCGCTGGCCTACCGCGACCAGGGCTTCCTCCCCGAGGGCCTGCTCAACTACGTCGCGCTGCTGGGCTGGTCGATCGCCGCCGACCGTGACGTCTTCGACCTCGAGGAGATGGTCGAGGCCTTCGACATCAAGGACGTCAACGCCAACCCGGCGCGCTTCGACCTGAAGAAGGCCGAGGCGATCAACACCGCCCACATGCGCCGGCTCCCGGTCGAGGAGATCCAGCACCGGGCGCTGCCGTTCCTCAAGGCCGCCGGCGTGGTCGGCGACCCGGTGCGCGACGCCGACGCCCAGCTGCTCGAGCTCGCGATGCCGCTGGTGGCCGAGCGGGTCAACAAGCTCGCCGAGGTCCCGCAGATGCTGGGCTTCCTCTTCGTGCCCGAGGAGGAGTTCACCCGCGACGAGGCCGACGTCGAGAAGCTGCTCGACGAGGAGGGTCGTCGTGTGGTGCAGGCGGCGCACGATGCCGTCGCCGCGCTCGGCACCTGGTCGACCGCCGCCATCCAGGAGGCCCTGCAGACCACGCTGGTCGAGGAGCTGGGCCTCAAGCCCCGCGTCGCGTTCGGTCCGGTACGGGTCGCGATCACCGGGCGCCGGGTGAGCCCGCCGCTGTTCGAGTCGATGGAGCTGCTGGGCCGCGAGCGCTCGCTGGCGCGGCTGGACTCCGCCCTCTGAGGTCGTCGTGAGCACCCCTCGGCACGAGCAGGCACCGGTCGGTCCGGCCGGCCCCACCGGTCCCGGTACGCCGCCCGGCCTGCCGTTCCACCTGCTGCTCACCGCCGGCCGCCCCTCGCGGTGGTGGGCGCTGCTGGGCGTCGTGATGGTCGGCGTCATCTTCCTCGTCGCCCAGACCGTCGCCGCCGTGGTGCTCGCCGCGGGGCTGGTGCTCGGCGGTCTGTCCATGGACGACGCCCTGGACCGGCTCTCCGGCCAGTCGGAGATCACCCCCTCCTTCCTGGCGCTGGTCAACATCGGCTGGGCCTCGGCCATCCCCGCGGTGCTGCTGACGGTCTGGCTGGTCCACGGCCTGCATCCCGGCTGGGCCTCCTCGGTGGTGCGCCGGCTGCGGTGGGGCTGGCTGCTCACCTGCCTGGGACTGTCGGTCGTCGCGCTCGTGGCGACGCTGGTCGTGTCCGCGCTCGTGCCCGCGGAGGCCGGCGCCGAGCTCGGCGGCGGCCTCAACGAGTGGACGAGCACCACCCGCGACTTCCTGCTGGTCGTGCTCGTGCTGACCCCCCTGCAGGCGGCGGGGGAGGAGTACGCCTTCCGCGGCTACCTCGCCCAGGCGGTGGGCACCGTCCTCGCCTCCCGCATCGTGGTCGTGGTCGTGCCGGCGGTGCTCTTCGCCCTGGCCCACGGGGCCCAGGACCCGCCGGTCTTCGTCGACCGCCTCGCCTTCGGCCTGGTGGCGGGCTTCCTGGTCGTGGCGACCGGGGGGCTCGAGGCCGCCATCGCCATGCACGTCCTCAACAACCTGCTCGCCTTCGGCCTGACGCTGGCCTTCGGCGACATGGCCTCGGCTCTGGACCCCTCCGGCGGCAGCTGGTGGAGCCTGCCGGTCACGCTCACCCAGAGCCTGGTCTACCTCGGCGTGGTGCTGTGGGTCGCTCGACGTCGAGGGATCGCCGTCCTCGGGCACCCGCTCCCGCTCGGCCCGCACCGGCCGCCGCAGGGACCGCCTCCCGGCCCGGGCCAGGGCTGGCAGGGTCCGCCGGGACCGCCGTACGGCCCCCCTCCCGAATTGGTCGGCCCGGACCCCCGCGTGTAAGGTTCCTGCTCGGTCCTCGGGCCGCGGAAGCGGCTGCGGAGGTACCCCCTTGGGGTATGGTGTAATTGGCAACACGGCTGATTCTGGTTCAGTTGTTCTAGGTTCGAGTCCTAGTACCCCAGCAAGTGACCACCGGGTCGACCACCTCGCGAGAGAGGGTCCGATTTGGCCGGGACGAAGCCCTGAGGCTAGAGTTCCGGAGGTCGCTCGGAGCGGTGGAGACGCCGTTCCGGCCAACAAGTGAAGACACATGCCCCGTTCGTCTAGCGGCCCAGGACGCTGGCCTCTCACGCCGGAAGCACGGGTTCGAATCCCGTACGGGGTACTCACTGAACAGCAGAGCCCGGTCCACCAGGACCGGGCTCTGCTGCGTCTTCCCGGGACCGCACCGTGCCCGTCGCGGCACGGCCGACGCGTCGCCCGCCAGCCCTCCCACCCGACCGGATGAGGAGCGGCTACGAACCACGCGCATGACCTCCCTGCGACGTACCTCCCTGGCCGCCCTGGCCACCGTGCTGGTCGGCCCCGGCCTCCTCTCGCTGGCGGCCGTCTCCCCGGCCACCGCGGCCACCACGACCGTGGACACCGAGGCCGAGCTGCGCTCCGCCGTGGCCCGCGCCAACCGCGCCGACGGCCAGGACGTGATCCGCCTGGGCGACAGCATCGACCTGCGTCGTCAGCTGGTCGTCAGCGACGACCTCGTGCTCGACGGCAACGGCCACACCCTGCGCGCCACCTCGCGCGACCGGATCCTCGACGTGCGTCCCGGCACCACGCTGCGGGTCGAGGACGTCACGCTCCGCGGCGGCCGCGCACCCGAGGGGGAGTCCGGTGGCGCCATCCGCGGCACCGAGGCGACCGTGCGGGTCGTGGACGCGCGCCTGGTCGGCAACCGGGCCGAGGGCGAGGGCGCCAGCGGCGGCGCGATCATGAACGACCGCGGCACGCTGGTCGTCGTCGGCTCGCGGATCCGGGGGAACCGCGCCGAGCGCGCCGGTGGCGGGATCGAGGCCAACGAGGGCAGCACCCGCGTGGACGACACCCTGCTCAAGGGCAACCGCACCGGCGCCGCGCCCGGCAACGGTGGCGGCCTGCACCTCACCGGCGCCGGCACCGTCCGCGTCGAGGACAGCCGGGTCATCGGCAACCGCGCGTCGGCCGAGGGTGGCGGGCTCTGGAACTCCGCCACGGGCGAGATGACCGTGACCGACACCGTGCTGAACCGCAACGTCGGTTCGGGCGCGGAGGCCACCAACGGCGGCGGCGCGCTGTTCAACGACGGTGGCCGGATGACCGTGCGCGGTGTGAGCGCCACCGGCAACAAGGCCCCCGGCGCCGCCGGTTCCGGCGGTGGCCTGCTCAACGACCAGGGCACCGTCACCGTCCGTGACTCGGTGTTCACCGAGAACACCGCCACCCGCGCGGGTGGCGCCATCGAGACCAACCTCGGCACCCTGACCCTCGTCGACGTCGACATGCTGCGCAACCGCACCGGCGACGCCCCCGGCAACGGCGGTGGTCTGCACCTCACGGCCGAGGCCCAGGTGACGTACGACGGCGGCACGGTGCGCGGCAACGACGCCGCCGCCCAGGGCGGCGGTCTGTGGAACTCCGCCACCGGCACCCTCACCGTCACCGACGTCACGATCCGGGGCAACACCGCCCCCGAGGGCGCCGACGTCTACAACGACGGCGGCACCTTCACGCGCGACGGCGAGGCGGTGCCCTCGGACAACCCCGACGGTGGCGACGACGGCGGGCTGATCCCCGGTCTCCCCGGTATCCCGGGCCTGCCGGACCTCCCGCTCCCCTGAGCGCGCCCCGCACCTGAGCGGGCCCACCCCCGACTCCCCGGGGTGGCCGGTGCGTCCGGCCCGGCCACTCCGGGGCCCCACCTCCACATCGCCGAGCCGGCGCATCCTTCCGGAAGGATGCGCCGGCTCGGTGTTGGTCGGGGGTCGAGCCGGCCGGTTGTCCCGGAGCCATGCGCCGGCTCGGCGGGGAGGAGTCAGGCGCAGAGGCCGTTGGCCAGCGCCTCGGCGGCCTCCTCCTGCTCCTCGGCGGCCTGCTCGGGGTCGGTCGTGGGGGAGGCGGTGTCGGTGGGGGTCGGGTCGGCCGACGACGTACCGACCGGGTCCTTGGCGCTGATCGAGCCGCGGTCGAGCTTGCGGGGCAGCCCCTTGTCCTTGGCCACGCGCTTCCACAGCTTGGCGGCCTTGTCGGACCAGACCAGGCGGTTGGGGTCGGGCTCGTAGGCCTCGTTGGGCACGGTGACGAACTCGATGTCACCCAGGCCGGTGCTGCGGAACTGCAGGGCCAGGTCCACGAGGTCGGGGATCGAGCCGAGCTCCTCGTCGACCGTGATCGAGCGGGTGGCGGCGGAGAGGAACCGGTAGACGCGGTCGGGACGCGTGAGCGTCCCGGCGGAGACGACCTTGTTGACCATCGAGGCGATGAAGGCCTGCTGGCGCTTCATCCGCCCGATGTCGGAGTTGGCCGAGAGCACGTAGCGCTCGCGCACGTAGTTGAGCGCCTGGCGGCCCTCGAGGGTCTGGGTGCCGGCCTCGAAGAAGATGTTGCGGACGGGGTCGTTGACATCCTTGGGGATGCAGACCTCCACGCCGCCGACGGCGTCGACCATGTCGACGAAGCCGTTGAAGTCGACGGTGACGTAGTGGTCGATGAGCACCCCGGTCAGCTGCTCCATCGTCTGGATCGTGCAGGCCGGACCACCCAGCGCGAAGGCGGTGTTGAACATCTGCAGCTCGCCGCCGGGGATCGTCTCCCCGTCCTCGCCGATGCAGTCGGGTCGCGTCACGAGCGCGTCGCGGGGCAGCGAGATGCCGTAGGCCTCCTTGCGGTCGGCCGAGACGTGCAGGAGCAGGGTGGTGTCCGACCCGCCGCCGCCGGCCTCGCCGTCGATGGCGCAGCCCTCGCAGGAGCGGTCGTCGGTGCCCATGACGAGGATGTTGAGCGGCTCCATCGGCCCCTCGACGTCCTCCTTCGCCGGGCGGTCGGTCAGCATGCGCGTGACGTCCTCGGACCGGATGCCCCCGTCGAGCTCGCGGTAGGCCAGCGTCACGCCCCCGGCCGTCAGCACGGCGAGGACGAGCTGGGTCACCAGGACCACGCGCACGACGGTGCGGCGGTGGGTCCGGTCGGTGCGGAGGTGGTCGGGCACAGCCGCATCCTCCACCCCGGAAGGCCCGCGCGTCCGCACCCTGGCGGAAGACGGTGGGTCGGGCAGCGCCCGCCCCTCGGCGTACGACGTCGGGAGGGTGGCCCCGGGGAGAGGCGGGAGCCGCGGACCGCCGTGTCCGATTCCCGCGCGACCCGGCTGGCCGCGACCGCCATGATGGACCCGTGACCACCTCCGCAGCCGCCGGTGCGCAGGCCTCCGTGCCGATCGCCACGACGCGGCTGGACCCGGGGCCCTGCTACGCAGCGGTCCGCTCCCGGGACCGCCGCTTCGACGGGGTCTTCTGGACCGCCGTCCGCACGACCGGCATCTACTGCCGACCCTCGTGCCCCGCCCGCACACCCGCCGCCGGCAACGTCACCTTCCACCCGACCGCCGCCTCCGCCCAGGCCGCGGGCTACCGCGCCTGCAAGCGCTGCCTGCCCGATGCCACGCCCGGCAGCCCCGAGTGGGACCTGCGCGCGGGGGTGGCCGGACGCGCCGTGCGGCTGATCGCCGACGGGGTCGTGGACCGCGAAGGTGTCGAGGGGCTGGCCCGCCGCGTCGGGTACACCCCCCGCCACCTCGGCCGGGTCCTGGTCGCCGAGCTCGGCGCCGGACCCCTCGCCCTGGCCCGCGCACGCCGGGCCCAGACCGCCCGGGTGCTCATCGAGACCACCGACCTCGGCTTCGCCGACATCGCGTTCGCGGCCGGGTTCTCCAGCGTCCGGCAGTTCAACGACACCGTCCGCGAGGTGTACGACGCCAGCCCCACCGAGCTGCGGCACCGCACGTCGCGGGGCGCACCCGGGCAGGGTGGCGGCCGCAGCCCGGGACCCGAGGGGACCCTCACCCTGCGGCTGCCGGTCCGCACCCCGTTCGCCGCCTCGGCGCTGCTGGACTTCCTGGCCTACCACCTGGTCCCGGGCGTGGAGACCGCCGGCCCCGGGTGGTACGCCCGCACCCTCGACCTGCCGCACGGACCGGGTGTGCTGCACCTGGCGCTGGCCGACCCGCCCGACCCGTGGGAGCACGACCCGCACCCGGTCGGCGGGACCACCCAGGTCCTGGCCACCTTCACCCTCACCGACCTGCGCGACACCACCGCCGCGGTGGAGCGGACCCGTCGGTTGCTCGACGCCGACTGCGACCCGCTGGCCGTCGCCGAGCACCTCGGCCCCGACCCGGTGCTCGGCCCGCTCGTGGCCCGCCACCCGGGCCTGCGGGTGCCGGGACAGGTCGACGGCGAGGAGACCGCGATCCGCACCGTGATCGGTCAGCAGGTCTCGGTGACCGGCGCCCGCACCGTCACCGGTCGCATCGTCGCGGCCCACGGGGTCCGGGTCGACACCGGCGTACCCGGCCTCACGCACCTGTTCCCCCGCACCGACGTGCTGGCCGCGGTCGATCCCGAGACCCTCCCGATGCCCCGGGCGCGGGGCCGCGCACTGGTGAGGCTCGCGGCGGCCCTGGCCGGGGGAGAGGTGTCGCTGGACCGCGGCCCCGAGCGCGACGCGGTCCGCGAGCGGATGCTGGCCCTGCGCGGCATCGGGCCCTGGACCGCCGACTACGTCGCGATGCGTGCGCTCGCCCACCCCGACGTCTTCCTGCCCACCGACGTCGGCGTGCGGATCGCCCTGACCCGTCTGGGCCGCGCCCCGGCCGCCGAGGTCGCTCGCGCCGATGCCTGGCGCCCGTGGTGCTCCTACGCCCTGCTCCACCTGTGGCAGACGCTCATGCCGCCCACCCCTGCGGGCGCACCCGCCCCCTCGCCCGCCGAGCCCGACCCGACCCCAGCCGTCCCGGAGGACTGACCATGTGGACCGAGACCGACAGCCCCGTGGGCAGCCTGCGACTCGTCGAGCGGGGCGGGTCGCTGACCGCGATCGAGTTCGAGCCGCACCGCGACGGTGACGGCCGCCCCCGCGGCGTCCGCCAGGACGACCACCCGGTCCTGGTCGAGGCCGCCCGCCAGCTGGCGGCGTACTTCGCCGGCGACCTCACCGACTTCGACCTGCCGCTCGCCCCCGAGGGCAGCGACTTCCAGCAGCGGGTGTGGACCCAGCTGCGCACGATCGGCTACGGCGAGACCGCGACGTACGGCGCGATCGCGCACCGTCTCGGCATGACCAACGCCGCCTCGCGCGCCGTCGGGCTGGCCAACGGCCGCAACCCGATCCCGATCGTCATCCCGTGCCACCGCGTGATCGGCGCGGACGGCACGCTCACGGGGTACGCCGGGGGGCTGCAGCGCAAGCAGGTGCTGCTGGACCTGGAGCGCACCGACGCCCTGTGGTGACCACGCACGCGCCAGCGGGCGCGGTCGTGGGCGGTCGAGCGGTCCAGCAGCGACCACGGCCCGGCCCGCTGGGCCGTGGCGGGGCGTGTCGAGACCGGGTGACCTGCCCGCCGAGGCCGGGCTACGCCGGCTGACCCTCCGCTGCTGCCCGTCGCAGCGACTCCGACAGCCGCTCGGCGGCGGCCATGACGGCGGGTGCGTGCATGCGTCCGGGCTGGCGGGAGAGCCGCTCGAGCGGGCCGGAGACGGAGACCGCGGCGATGATCTTGCCGCTGGGGGAGCGGACGGGGGCGGACACCGAGGCCACGCCCTGCTCGCGCTCACCGACGGACTGGGCCCAGCCGCGGCGGCGGATGCCGGAGAGGGCGGCAGCGGAGAAGGCGGCGTTCTGCAGGCCGCGGTGCATGCGCTCGGGGTCCTCCCACGCCAGCAGCACCTGGGCGGCCGAGCCTGCGCGCATGGTCAGCTGGGTGCCGACGGGGATGGTGTCGCGCAGGCCGGAGGGACGCTCGGCCGCGGCCACGCAGACACGGTGGTCGCCCTGTCGGCGCCACAGCTGCGCCGACTCGCCGGTGATGTCGCGCAGGCGGGCCAGGACGGGGCCGGCGGTGGCGAGGAGGCGGTCCTCGCCGGCGGCTGCGGACAGCTCGGCCAGCCGCGGCCCGAGGACGAAGCGGCCCTGCATGTCGCGGGCCACGAGACGGTGGTGCTCCAGGGCGACGGCGAGCCGGTGGGCCGTGGGGCGGGCCAGGCCGGTCGCGCTGACGAGCCCGGCCAAGGTCGCGGGGCCCGACTCCAGCGCGGTGAGCACGATGGCGGCCTTGTCGAGCACTCCGACTCCACTGGTGTCCATATGGCAATACTGCAGTCTCGGATCATGGGATGACAAGGAAAGCGTGACGCGGTGTGACGTGTGCCTCACCGAGCGGTGGTCCGAGGTTTCGCGGTCCACCCGGCCCGACCCCGCCGTCTCGCATGTCGGGATCCGCGTCTCACGACATGGGATCGGCGGCGTACGCTCCTCCATGAAGTCAGAGGTCGTCACGAAGGAGTGCGTCATGGGCAGGACCCTTTCCGAGAAGGTCTGGGACGAGCACGTCGTCCGGTCCACACCCGGGGAGCCGGACCTCCTCTACATCGACCTCCACCTCATCCACGAGGTCACCTCCCCGCAGGCCTTCGACGGCCTGCGGCTCGCCGGCCGCCGGGTCCGCCGCCCCGACCTGACGCTGGCCACCGAGGACCACAACGTCCCCACGGTCGACTGGGACAAGCCGATCGCCGACCCCGTCTCCCGCACGCAGGTCGAGACGCTGCGCAAGAACGCCGCCGAGTTCGGCGTGCGCCTGCACCCGCTCGGCGACCTCGACCAGGGCATCGTCCACGTCGTCGGCCCGCAGCTGGGCCTGACCCAGCCCGGCATGACGATCGTGTGCGGCGACAGCCACACCTCCACCCACGGCGCCTTCGGCGCGATCGCGTTCGGCATCGGCACCTCCGAGGTCGAGCACGTCCTCGCCACGCAGACGCTGATGCAGGCCAAGCCCAAGACCATGGCGGTGACCGTCAACGGCACGCTGTCCGAGGGCGTGACCGCCAAGGACCTGATCCTCTACCTCATCACCCAGACCGGCACCGGCGGTGGCCAGGGCTACATCGTGGAGTACCGCGGCGAGGCCATCGAGGCGCTCTCGATGGAGAGCCGGATGACGGTCTGCAACATGTCGATCGAGTGGGGCGCCAAGGCCGGGCTCATCGCGCCCGACCAGACGACCTTCGACTACATCGAGGGCAAGCCCGAGGCGCCGAAGGGCGCCGAGTGGGACGCCGCCGTGGCCCACTGGAAGACCCTCGTCACCGATGCCGACGCGACCTTCGACAAGGAGATCGTGATCGACGCCGCCGACGTGACGCCCTTCGTCACCTGGGGCACCAACCCGGGCCAGGGTGCCCCGCTGGGCGCCAACGTCCCGACCCCCTCGGACTTCGAGGACGAGCAGGACCGCATCGCCGCCGAGAAGGCACTGGAGTACATGGGTCTCGAGGCCGGCCAGCCGCTGCGCTCGGTCAAGGTCGACACGGTCTTCGTCGGCTCCTGCACCAACGGTCGGATCGAGGACCTGCGCCTGGCCGCCGAGATCATCAAGGGCCACAAGGTCGCCGAGGGCACGCGCCTGCTCGTCGTCCCCGGCTCCGTGCGGGTGCGCCTGCAGGCGATGGAGGAGGGGCTGGACAAGGTCTTCATCGAGGCCGGCGCCGAGTGGCGTGGCGCGGGCTGCTCGATGTGCCTGGGCATGAACCCCGACACGCTCGACCCGCAGGAGCGCTCGGCCTCGACGTCGAACCGCAACTTCGAGGGGCGCCAAGGCAAGGGCGGTCGCACGCACCTGGTCTCGGTCCCCGTCGCCGCCGCCACCGCCGTCAAGGGCACGCTCGCCTCGCCCGCCGACCTGGTCTGAGAGGAACACGCGTCATGGAGAAGTTCACCTCCCACACCGGCACGGCCCTGCCGCTGCGCCGCAGCAACGTCGACACCGACCAGATCATCCCGGCGGTCTACCTCAAGCGCGTGACCCGCACGGGCTTCGAGGACGGGCTCTTCGCCGCGTGGCGGGGCGACCCGGAGTTCGTGGCCAACAAGCCGGAGTACGCCGGGGTCTCGATCCTCGTGGCCGGCCCCGACTTCGGCACCGGCTCCTCGCGCGAGCACGCCGTGTGGGCGCTGATGGACTACGGCTTCAAGGTCGTGCTCTCCAGCCGGTTCGCCGACATCTTCCGCGGCAACTCCGGCAAGGCCGGGCTGCTGTCGGTGCCGGTGGAGCAGGACGTCATCGAGCAGCTGTGGGACGCCGTCGAGGCCGACCCCACCACGCAGATCACCGTCGACCTCGAGGCGCGCACGGTCACCTGCGGCGACCTGGTCGCGCCCTTGCAGATCGACGACTACACGCGCTACCGCCTGCTCAACGGCCTCGACGACATCGGGATCACGCTGGGCCACGAGGACGACATCGCGGCCTTCGAGGCGACCCGTCCGAGCTTCAAGCCCGTCACCCTCTGACGAGGTCGCACTCCTCACGCTGTGAGGAAATGCCGAAGTGATGCGGCGTTGGTGATTGTGAGCGGGGCCACGAATCCCTAGCGTGCAAGGAAGTCGGGCGCGTGCTCGGCGCTCTCCAGGTTTGCACGAAGGGAAATCCTGTGAACAAGACCCAGCTCATCGACGCGCTGTCCACGCGCTTCGAGGGGAACAAGAAGGCAGCCGCACACGCGCTCGAGTCCGTCCTCGACACGATCACCCGCGAGGTGGCCAAGGGCGAGAAGGTGGCCATCACCGGCTTCGGCTCGTTCGAGAAGCGCGTGCGCGACGCGCGCTGGGTGCGCAACCCGCGCACCGGTGAGCGGATGAAGGCCAAGAAGACGGCCGTCCCGAAGTTCACCCCCGGCCAGGACCTCAAGAACATCGTCTCGGGTGCGAAGAAGCTCCCGAAGGTTGCTGCTGCCAACGCCTCCAAGGCCGCCAGCGCTGCCGCAGCCCCGGCCGCCAAGGCCGCGGGTGCGGTGAAGAAGGCCGCCCCGGCCAAGAAGGCGCCCGCCAAGAAGGCCGCCCCCGCGAAGAAGGCTGCTCCCGCGAAGAAGGCTGCTCCGGCGAAGAAGGCTGCTCCGGCCAAGACCGCTGCCAAGAAGGCTCCCGCCAAGAAGGCGCCGGCCAAGAAGGCACCCGCCAAGAAGGCCAGCACCGCGGCGAGCTCGAGCGCCACGAAGTCGACGGCCTCGAAGTCGACCACGGCCAAGAAGGCTCCTGCGAAGAAGGCACCGGCCAAGGCCGCCGCCAAGAAGGCGCCGGCCAAGAAGGCTCCGGCCAAGAAGGCCCCGGCCAAGAAGGCAGCCTCCAGCTCCTGACACCTGCTGCGCCCCGCTCCACCAACGCGACCGGGCCCGTCCGCACCTCGTGCGGGCGGGCCCGGTCGCGTTGGTGGAGCGGGTGCGGGTGCAGCTCGATCCGGTCGGTGCGAGGTCAGAAGAGCGCGAGCGCGTCCAGCACCTGCCGTGTGTGCGGCCCGACACCGAGCTCCGCCGCGGCCCGCAGGTCCACGAGGTCGTCGACGTCGCGGCGCAGCGTCGTCAGGACGCCGGAGAGCTCGACCGCCCCGGCGTCGAGGTGTGCCTGTCGCGAGGCGCCACCGAAGCGGGGGTCGAAGCGCTCGTGCGGGGCGAGGTAGCAGCTCGTGCCGAAGCCCGCGGCGTCGGCCACGAAGGCCGGTCCGCCGCCGTGCTCCTCGACCTCGAGCAGCGCCGCCTCGAGGTCGTCCGGCCGGAGGCAGGGGACGTCCGCGCAGACGGTCACCGGCCGCAGGTGCGGCCAGCGGCGCCGGGCCTCGGCCGCGGTCTCGCGCAGGGTGCCGTTGAGGTCGCCCCCGGTGCCGTCGGGGATGCAGGGCGCACCGATCGCCCTGAGGGCGGAGGAGAAGCGCGCGTCGTCGGTGGCCACCAGCACCGCCTCGACACGCGGAGTGGCCAGGCAGGCCGTCACGGTGTCGAGCGCGAAGGCCGCGGCCAGGTCGACCCGGGCCTTGTCGGGCACCCCGACCAGCCGGGACTTGCCGCGGTGCGGCGGCTTCACCGGCAGCACGACGACGTACGACGGAGGCGCGGTGCTCGGGTCGGGCACGGTCCCGGAGGCTGCCGCGGACAGGGGCTCGGACATCGCCGCCATCCTCGCAGGCCGTCCGGGCCCGACCCGCTGGTGCCCGTCGCTCGACTGGTGCGCGACGGGCGGCGCGCGACCCGACCCACGCCTGACGTGACGTCGGTCGCGGGACGAGTAACCTGCGCGGGTGAGCGTGCGGAAGCTGCAGGAGCGACGGGGGTGGGCCTTCTCCGTCGCGGTGGGCATCATCAAGCCCACGCTGCTCGCCACCACCACCCGCGACTGGCGCCACGGGGAGCGGATCCCCGCCTCCGGCGGCTTCGTCCTGGCGCTCAACCACATCTCCCACGCGGACCCGCTCACGGCCGCGCACATCGTCTACGACCACGGCCGGCTGCCGCGCTACCTCGCGAAGTCGGGCCTGTTCAGCAACGCCCTGCTCGGCCGGTTCATGCACGCCCGGGGCCAGATCCCGGTCGAGCGCGAGGGCAAGGGCGCGGTGGCGTACGCCGCTGCCGTCGAGGCGGTGCGCCGCGGCGAGTGCGTCGTGGTCTACCCCGAGGGCTCGATCACCCGCGATCCCGACGGCTGGCCCATGACCGGCAAGAGCGGCGCCGCGAGGATCGCGCTGGAGACCGGCTGCCCGGTCCTGCCCGTGGGCCAGTGGGGTGCGCAGCGGCTGCTGCCGCCGTACTCCAAGAAGCTCCACCTGCTGCCGCGCACGCGCATCACGATGTCGGTGGGGGAGCCGGTGGACCTGCAGGACCTGCGCGCCCGTGAGCTGACCCCGGACGTCGTGCACGAGGCCGCCGACCGCATCCTCGCCGCGATCACGGCGCAGCTGGAGGAGGTTCGCGGCGAACGGGCCCCCGCGGAGCGCTACGACATGCGGGTGCTCGGGGACCTCTACGGCAAGTACGGCCGGGGCACGCGAGCGCTCGAGCAGGAGGAGAAGGACGCCCAGGAGCAGGACGCCCAGGAGCAGGACGCACAGGAGCAGGACGCACAGGAGCAGGACGCACAGCAGGGCACGAGGAACCGGAGGGAGAGCGCGTGAGCGAGCAGTGGGGGAAGGTCGCGGTCTTCGGCGCGGGGTCGTGGGGGACGGCGTTCTCGATCGTCCTGGCCGACGCCGGCAACGACGTGACCATCTGGGCCCGTCGTGACGAGGTCGCCGAGGCCATCAACACGACCCGGGAGAACTCCGAGTACCTCCCCGGCATCGAGCTGCCGCCCAACCTCTCGGCCACCCACGACGTGGAGGCCGCCCTCGACGGCGCCGACGTCGTCGTGTGGGCCACGCCCTCACAGTCCTTCCGCGAGAACCTCCGCGAGTGGGCGCCGCACGTCGCCCCCGACGCGGTCATGGTCTCGCTCATGAAGGGTGTCGAGCTCTCGACCCTGTGCCGCATGAGCGAGGTCATCGCGCAGGAGACCGGCGCCGGCCCCGAGCGGATCGCCGTGGTCAGCGGACCCAACCTGGCCAAGGAGATCGCGCGTCGGGAGCCGGCCGCCGCCGTGGTCGCCTGCGCCGACGGAGACGTCGCCACCCGGCTGCAGCAGCGGGTCCACAGCCCGGCGTTCCGTCCCTACACCTCCGTCGACGTGCTCGGCTGCGAGCTGGGCGGCGCCTACAAGAACGTCGTGGGCCTGGCCGTCGGCATGGCCGTCGGGCTCGGCTTCGGCGACAACACCACCGCCTCCATCATCACCCGCGGCCTGGCCGAGACCGCGCGGCTGGCCATGAAGCTCGGCGCGGACCCGCTCACCCTCATGGGTCTCGCGGGTCTCGGCGACCTCGTGGCCACCTGCTCCTCGCCGCTCTCGCGCAACCGCACCTTCGGCGAGAAGCTCGGCCAGGGCATGACCACCGAGGAGATCTACGCCAGCACCCGCCAGGTCGCCGAGGGCGCGAAGTCGTGCTCCTCGCTGCGCGCGCTGGCCGAGGAGTCCGGCGTGGACGCCCCGATCGCGACGTACGTCGACGACGTCGTCGCCGGCCGGCTCACCGCCCAGGGGATGATGGACGCCGTCCTCGCCCGCGACACCAAGTCCGAGCGGGACTGAGCGAGCAGCCGACTCCGAGGAACGAGGAGTCGGCGTGGGCGAGCGAAGGTCGAGCAAGCCCGCGGCTGAGGGACGAAGCCGCGTCGGGCGTGTCGAGACCGCGTGAGCTACCCGCGATCGGTGACCACCTCGACGAGCCCGTCCAGCGCGGCGCCCAGGTCCGCCCAGAGGTCCTCGACGTCCTCGACCCCGACCGAGAGCCGCACCAGGGCCTCCGAGACGTGCTGGGACTCGCCCTTCCAGCGGCGGCGGCGCTCCAGGGTGGACTCGACGCCACCGAGGCTGGTAGCGAAGACCCACAGGCGGGTCTTGCGGGTAAGCAGGTCGGCCGCGAGCGGACCGGCGGCGAGCTCGATGCTGACGATGCAGCCGAAGCCGGGGTAGCGGACCCTGGCCACGGCCGGGTGCTCGTCCAGGCGGCGGGCCAGCTCCATCGCGTTGGCCTGCGCGCGCTCGACCCGCAGGTGGAGGGTACGCAGGCCGCGCGTCGCCAGCCACGCCTCCAGGGTGCCCGGGGTCGAGCCCTGGAGCTCGCGGCGCTGCCGCAGCACGGGGTAGAGCTGCTCGTCGGCGGTGACGAGCGCGCCGAGCAGCACGTCGGAGTGCCCGGAGAGGTACTTCGTGGCCGAGTGCACGACGATGTCGGCGCCCGCGGTGATCGGCTGCTGGAGCAGCGGGGTCGCGAAGGTGTTGTCGACCACGACGTAGGCACCGACCTCGTGGGCGCGGGTGCAGATGCGCTCGAGGTCGGCCACGTCGAGGTTGGGGTTGGTGGGGGACTCCACCCAGACGAGGGCGACGTCCTCGTCGAGGGCGGCGAGCACCGCGTCGGTGTCGGCGATGTCGACCAGCCGCGAGACCAGGCGGCCCCGCAGCTCGAGGTCGGCGATCTGAGCCAGGCTGCCCTGGTACGCCGCGTCCGGGGCCACCACGAGGGCGCCCTGTCCCATCAGGTCGAGGACGGTGGAGACCGCGGCGAGCCCGGAGGAGAAGGCCAGCGCACGGCCGCCCTCGAGCCGACCGAGGACGTCCTCGAAGGCCTCCCAGGTCGGGTTCCCGCTGCGGCCGTACTCCCGCTCGCCGCCGCCCACGAACGTCGAGGCCATCGTGATCGGGTGGTTGAGCGGCTGGTCCGCCTCGTGCCGCGGGCGTCCGGCCGTCACGGCCACGGTCGAGGGGCTCAGGGGTCGGGCATCGGGGCGGTCGTCGGCCATGGCGACACAGTAGGTGCGAGCCCCTCCCGGTCCCTGCCCTAGGGTCGGACGCGTGATCGCGATGAGCCTGGCCCAGGTCGCCGAGGTGGTCGGTGGCACCGTGCAGGGGGAGCCCGGAGCGGGGGACGTCGTCGTCGACGGCCCGGTCGTCGTCGACGGCCGGGAGGCGGCTGCCGGCAGCCTCTTCGCCGCGTTCGTGGGGGAGCGGGTCGACGGCCACGACCACGTCGACCAGGCCGCGGCCGCGGGAGCGGTGGCGGTGCTGGGCAGCCGGCCCACGGGCCTGCCCACGGTCGTGGTCGAGGACGTGCGCTCCGCGCTCCAGCTGCTGGCGTCGTACGTCGTGGGGCGGGTGCGCGCGGAGGGCGACCTCACCGTGCTGGCCCTGACCGGCTCCCAGGGCAAGACCTCCACCAAGGACCTGCTCGCGGCCGTGCTCGGTGGGGCCGCGGCGACCGTCGCCACCCGCGCATCGTTCAACAACGAGCTCGGCATGCCGCTCACGGCCCTGCGGGTGGAGCCGGGGACCCGGTTCCTCGTGCTGGAGATGGGCGCGCGGGGCCGCGGGCACATCGCCGAGCTCTGCGCGCTGGTGCGCCCCGACGTCTCGGTGGTGCTCAACGTGGGCCAGGCGCACCTGGGGGAGTTCGGCTCCCGCGAGGCGATCGCCGAGGCCAAGGGCGAGCTGGTCGAGGCGCTGGCCGCCGACGGCACCGCGGTGCTCAACGCGGGGGACCACCGGGTCGCGGCGATGGCCGCCCGCACCAGCGCACGGGTGATGTCCTTCGGCGACGTGCCCGGTGCCGACGTCCGGGTCGAGGACCTCGCGCTCGACCGGCTGGGCCGCCCGACCTTCCGGCTCGTCACCGCCGACGCCAGCGCCGAGGTTACCCTGAGGCTGGTCGGCGCCCACCAGGCGCTCAACGCCGCCGCCGCGGCCGCCGCCGCCCTGGCCACCGGTCTCGACCTGGCCGACGTCGCGACCTCGCTGTCGCAGGTCGAGACGCTGTCGCAGTGGCGGATGGAGCTGCGCGAGCTCGAGCGCGGCGTCGTCGTCCTCAACGACTCCTACAACGCCAACCCCGACTCCGTGGGCGCCGCCCTGGAGGCGCTGGTGTCGATCGCCGCCGACGACTCCTCGACCCGGACCATCGCGGTGCTGGGGGAGATGCGCGAGCTCGGGGACGCCCACGAGGCCGAGCACCGCGGCGTCGGGCGCCGCGCCGCCGAGCTCGGCGTGGACCGGGTGGTGGTCGTCGGCGAGGTCGCCCGCGGCATCCACGAGGGAGCCGGCGAGCGGTCGGTGCTGCTCGCCGACAACGCCGCCGCCGTGGCCTGGCTGGCCGAGCACGTCACCGAGGGTGACGTGGTCCTCATCAAGGCCTCCCGCGGCGCGCGCCTCGACGAGGTCGCAGCGACCCTCCAGTAGCCTCGCGCCCCATGACCGACCCCAGCACGCCCCCCACGTCCGGCCCCGGTCGCAAGGTCCGCGTGGCCCTGGTCTTCGGCGGCCGCTCCGGCGAGCACTCCATCTCCGCGGCCACCGCTGCCGGGGTGATGAAGGCGATCGACCGCGAGAAGTACGACGTGCTCCCGGTCGGCATCACGCGTGACGGCGAGTGGGTGCTGCCCTCGCGCGAGGCCCGGTTCGAGCTCACCTCCGGCGCGCTGCCGGAGGTCACCACCGAGGGCGGCACGGAGATCTCCGGGCTCGCGGAGGCCGGCCCCGTCGACGTCGTCTTCCCCCTCCTCCACGGCCCGTACGGCGAGGACGGCACGATCCAGGGCCTGCTGGAGCTCGCGGGTGTGCCGTACGTCGGTGCCGGCGTGCTCGCCTCCGCGGTCGGCATGGACAAGGCGTACATGAAGCTCGTCTTCGCGGGGCACGGCCTGCCGGTCGGGCCCTACGTCGTCGTCAAGCCCCGCGACTGGGAGCAGCGCGCCTCCGAGGTGGTCGACCGGATCTCGTGCGAGCTGGCGTTCCCGGTCTTCGTGAAGCCCGCCCGCGCCGGTTCCTCGCTCGGTGTCACCCGTGTCGACGACGTCTCCGGCCTGGCCGACGCGATCGAGGAGGCCCGCTTCCACGACCCGAAGGTCCTGGTGGAGCAGGGGATCGAGGGCCGCGAGATCGAGTGCGCGGTGCTCGGCGGCCGCGACGGTGCCGCGCCGCGTGCCTCGGTGCCCGGCGAGATCGTGGTCGACCACGACGAGGCGAGCTTCTACGACTTCGAGTCGAAGTACCTCTCCGCCACCCATGCCCGGACCGATGCCCCCGCCGACCTGCCCGACGACGTGGCCGACCGGGTCCGCGAGCTCGCGGTCGACGCGTTCGAGGCCATCGGCGCGGAGGGCCTGAGCCGCGTGGACTGCTTCGTCACCCCCGACGGGGAGGTGCTGCTCAACGAGATCAACACCATGCCCGGGTTCACGCCCATCTCGATGTACTCCAAGATGTGGGAGGCCAGCGGCCTGTCCTACACCGACCTGGTCGACGAGCTGATCCAGCTGGCGCTCGAGCGGCCGGTCGGGCTGCGCTGAGGCCGCGGGGGGAGTTCCAGCGGCCGGCCGATGAAGCTGACGCACGGCCGCTGGAGCCGACCGCAGCCCGCGCGCCCCGACGGCCTCAGCCCAGCGTGCGCCGCAGCAGGTCGAGGGTGACCTGGCCGAGCGAGGTGCCCGAGAGGGTGCAGGCGAAGGGCATCACCGAGGTCTCGGTCGTGCCCGGGGTGATGGCGGTCTCGAGCACGACGTACGTGCCGTCGGCGGAGACGATGAAGTCCGAGCGCGACACGTCGGAGAGCCCGAGCACCTGGTGGGCCCGCACGGCCGTGCGGCCGAGGTCCTCGATCAGCTCCTCCGGCAGGTCCGGACGCGCGAGGCCCACGAACTCGGCGGTGTAGCGGGCGGAGAAGTCGAACTCGTGGCCCTTCTCGTACTGCACCGACACCGGGGTCAGCGCGCGCACGCCCTGCTCGTCCTCCACGCACACGACGCTGACGTCGATGCCGTCGTGGAAGCGCTCGATGAGCGCGTCCTCGCAGTAGGCGTAGGAGCGCACGAGCGCCGAGGGCAGGGCGTCCATCCCGTCGACGCCGGTGACACCGAGGGCGCTCCCGCACCGGGTCGGCTTCACGACCACGCGCTCGCCGAGGCGGTGCATCACGTGCTCCATCAGCGCGCTGGCACCGATGTCGCGGAAGGTCTGGGCCGAGAGCCCGACGCTCTCGGGGACGGGGATGCCCTGGCGGCGCAGCAGCTCGCGGGCGGTGCCCTTGTCGAAGGCGACCCGGCAGGCGTGGCTGTCGGAGCCGATGAAGGGCATCCCGATCAGGTCCAGGAGGGTCTGGATCTCACCGTCCTCACCGAACTGCCCGTGCAGCGCCGGGACGGCCGCCACCACCTTGTCCTGCTCGAGCTGGTGCAGCAGCTGGCGGTCGAAGTCGTACGCCGCGGCCTCGACCCCCACCGCGCGCAGCTCGCGCACGAGGTTGCGGCCGCTGGCCAGGGAGACGTCGCGCTCGTGGCTCAGGCCGCCGGCGATGACCGCGACCGGGCCCGGCAGCACGGCGTCGTCGCCCGCGCCGTGGCCGCCTTCGACAGGGCTCCCCAAGGTGCTCATGGGCTCAGCGTCCCACACGCGGCCGACGGTCCTGCCCGCGCCTGCAGCCAGAGCCTACTGGCAGCGGCTGACCCGCTCCAGGTGCTCGGTGACCGGCTCGGCCAGGGCGGAGAGCACCTCCAGGGAGAACTGCCCGCGCTGCTCGGCGGAGAAGACGACCGCGACGCGCGGGCGCACGCCGATGGCGGTGGCGGTCACGGACGAAGCGGGGTCCGAGAGCTCGTCGGGGTCGATGAACCAGCCGACCCCCAGCACCTCGTCGCACTCGGAGGTGTCCAGCAGGGTGGCCGGCTCCGGTGCGCCGCAGGTCAGCGTCGCGTCGGCCGCAGCCTCCGGGAGGTCGGCGAGGAACGCCTCGCACGCCGTCTGCTCCTCGGCGGAGAGGGAGACCGGTGCGACGGGGTCCGGCTGCGCGGCGTCGTCGGAGCACCCGGCGGCGAGGGCGGCCACGAGCAGCAGGGGCGGCAGGGACAGGGACACGGCGATGCCCCGGGTCCCTCGGGACCCGGGGCGTGCGCGGCGTACGTCGGTGAGCACCGTCGTCCAGCGGTGGGGCGGGTGCCTCAGATGTGGACGACCGGGCAGGTCAGGGTGCGGGTGATGCCGTCGAGGTTCTGCACCTTCGAGACGACCAGCTTGCCGAGCTCGTCGACGTTGCGGGCCTCGGCGCGCACGATGACGTCGTAGGGGCCGGTGACGTCCTCGGCGAGGGTCACGCCCTTGATCTGGGCGATGGCGGTGGCGACCTCTGCGGCCTTGCCGACGTCGGTCTGGATCAGGATGTAGGCCTGGACGACCATCGTGCTCTCCCTAGGGTCGGTTGCGCGGCGGCGCTGCCGCGGACACCTCACTGCGGCGCCGAGTGCAACCTACCGCCCGCGGCCCCCGACGACGACAGCCGCCCGGTCGCCCGGCCACCGCCGCCCGGGCCGCCCGGGGCTGCCCGTGGCAGCCGGGGGCCTGCGGGCGGTGCCCGGCCGCCGCGCCACGGGTGGTGGGATGGACCCATGGTGGACGCACGGCACGGTGGAGCGGCGGCGGGGACGAGCGGGCTGGACCCGGCGGCGACGGTGGCCGACGTGGGGGAGTTCGCGCTGATCGACGCCCTCACCGCCCTCTTCGACCAGGGCGAGCAGGTGCTCGTCGGCCCCGGTGACGACGCAGCGGTCCTGCGCATCCGCAACGGCCACGTGGTCGTCTCCACCGACCTCCTGGTCGAGGGCCGGCACTTCCGCCGCGACTGGGTGCCGGCCGTCGACGTGGGCCACCGTGCCGCAGCGCAGAACCTCTCCGACGTCAACGCCATGGGCGGGCGCGCGCACAGCCTGACCGTCGGCATGGCCGTGCCGGCCGACCTGCCGGTGTCCTGGGCGCTGGAGTTCGCCGCGGGCTTCGCCGAGGAGTGCCGCGCGGTCGGCGCCAGCGTGGTCGGCGGGGACCTCACGCGCGGGGACCAGCTGGTCGTCGCCGTGACGGTCCTGGGCTCGTGCACGGTCTCGCCGGTGCTGCGCAGCGGTGCCGAGCCCGGCGACGTGGTCGCGCTCGCCGGGCGCCAGGGCTGGGCCGCCGGCGGCCTGGCCGTGCTCGGCCGCGGCTTCCGCTCGCCCCGGGTGCTGGTCGAGGCCTACCGACGGCCGGAGCCGCCGTACGACGCCGGGCCGGAGGCCGCCGCGGCCGGTGCGACCGCGATGGTCGACGTCTCCGACGGGCTGCTGTCCGAGGCGGCCCACCTCGCCCGCGGCTCGGCGGTCGCCATCGACCTGCGCACCGAGGCGCTGGAGGTGCCCGAGCCGCTGCTCGCCGTGGCGGCCGCGACCGGCGCCGACCCGCTGTCCTTCGTGCTGGGCGGGGGCGACGACCACGCGCTGCTCGCGACGTTCCCGCCGGGGGCGACCCTGCCCGCGGGGTTCCGGGTCATCGGGTCGGTCGCGGAGGGGGAGGGCATCACCGTCGACGGGGCTGCGTACGACGGGGTCGCGGGCTGGACGCACTTCTGACGGTTCGTGCGGGCCGGATCGCCGTGGTCGCCGACCACATGCCGCCCACGCGGCGCGACGACGGCTCGACCCCAGCCGGCGGCGTCCGGCGTCGTTGCGCTCGGCGAGCAAACGAAACGGCCGCCACCCCGTGGGTGACGGCCGGTCCGGCATGCTCCGTTGGTCAGTGCCTCAGCGCGAGACCTTGCCCGCCTTCAGACAGCCGGTGCAGACGTTCATCCGCTTCGGGGTGCCGTTGACGACGGCGCGGACGCGCTGGATGTTGGGGTCGAAGCGACGCTTCGTGATCTTGCGCGACCACGGCCGGTTGTTGCCGAAGCCAGGCTTCTTGGCGCAGATGTCGCAGACGGCAGCCACCGTGAACTCCTGAGGATCGATGTTGAACGAGTCGTGAGGGCCCATCCGACCGCTGCACGGTGGTCTCACCGCGGCCGCGCCGGTCTGGGCAACCGCACCAGAGTATCGCCACACCCCCCGAACGCCGAATCGAGGCCGGAGCGTCCCCGCCCCGCCGTGGGTGGCGACCACTAACCTCGGGGCCGTGCCCGACCCGCAGCGCGAAGAGCAGACGTCCATGGTCCCGGATGGGGTCGAGGTGCTGCCGCGCGGGGTCAGCCTGGAGGGCGTCCTGCGCTTCACCGACGTCGCGGTCGCGGCCCTGGAGTCCGCCCGCGAGGAGGTGGACGCGGTCAACGTCTACCCCGTGCCCGACGGTGACACCGGCACCAACATGTACCTCACGATCGCCGCGGCCCGCGACGCGGTCGAGCGGGCGGTCGTCGAGGCCGGCGGACCCGAGCGCTGCGGCGTGGGCCGCGGGCTGGAGGCGCTCGGCCGCGGTGCGCTGCTCGGCGCCCGCGGCAACTCCGGCGTCATCCTCAGCGAGATGCTGCGCGCCCTGGCCCGCCGCCTGGGCAGTGCGACACCGGAGGACCGCGCTGCCCTGCTCATGGCCGAGGGCATGCGCCTGGCGGCCGATGCGGCGTACGCCGCCGTCGGCACGCCCGTGGAGGGCACCATGCTCACCGTGGCGCGGGCGGCGGCCGACGCGGCCGCCGAGCGGGTCACGGACCCGGATGCCAGGACCCGCGACGTCGTGGCCGCGGCCGCGGCGGCGGCGCGGGAGGCGCTCTCCCGCACGCCCGACCAGCTGCAGACCCTCAAGGACGCCGGTGTCGTCGACGCCGGCGGCCGCGGCTTCAGCGTCGTGCTCGACGCGGCCGAGACGGCGCTGACCGGCCGGGTGCCGCCCACGGTGCGCACGCGGATCGGCACCCACCACATCCCCGTCCCGCAGCTGCGCCACGACCACGCCGCGCCGGGGGCCGACCTCAGCGAGGACGGGCCGGCCTACGAGGTGATGTACCTCCTCGACGCGCCCGCCGAGCGGGTCACGACCCTGCGCGAGCGGCTGGCCGGGCTCGGCGACAGCCTCGTGGTGGTCGGTGACGAGGAGCTGTGGAACGTCCACGTCCACGTCGACGACGTGGGTGCCGCGATCGAGGCCGGCATCGAGGCCGGCCGCCCGCACCGGATCCGGGTCACGCACTTCGCCGAGCAGGTGGCCGAGCGGGCGGTCAGGCGCGAGGGCCGCGCCGTCGTGGTCGTCTCCGCCGGGCCCGGCCTCACCTCGCTCTTCACCGAGGCCGGAGCCGTGGTGGTCGAGGGCGGCCCCGGTCGGCGCCCCTCCACCGGACAGCTGCTGGAGGCCATCACCGGCTGCCAGGCCAGCGAGGTCGTCGTGCTGCCCAACGACCCCGACTCCGTGCGGGTCGCCCAGGTGGCGGCCTCCACCGCCGAGCAGGACGAGGGCATCCGCGTCGTGGTCGTCCCGACCACCGCCCAGGTCCAGGGCCTGGCCGCGATCGCGGTGCACGAGCCCGGTCGCGCCTTCGACGCCGACGTGCTCGAGATGACCGCGACGGCCCGGCACGCCCGTCACGGCGCGGTCACCGTCGCCGCCCGCCAGGCCATGACCATGGCCGGGCCGTGCGAGCCCGGCGACGTGCTGGGCGTCGTGGCCGGTGACTTCGCGGTCGTCGGCCAGCAGCTCGACGAGGTGGCGGCCGAGGTCGCCGACCGGTTGCTGCGCGGTGGTGGCGAGCTGGTCACGATCGTGGCCGGGGCCGAGGACCCCGACGGTGCGGCCGCCGCGCGGCTCGCCGGCTGGATCGAGGAGCACCACCCGCTCGCCGAGGTCGTCGTCTACGAGGGGGGCCAGGAGCGCTACCCGCTGCTGGTGGCGGTCGAGTGATCACACCGGACTCCCCGGTGGGGTCGGTGCTGGGGGAGGCGCCCAAGAAGGTCGTCAAGGCCGTGACAGAAGGCCTGGGCCTGCGCACGGTCGGGGACCTGCTGCACCACTTCCCGCGGCGCTACGTCAAGACCGGCGAGCTCACCGAGGTCGAGGGCCTGCACGACGGCGAGATGCTCGTCGTGGTCGGGCGGATCGCGCGGTGCGACCGCCGGCAGTACACCGACCGGCGCACCGGCCGCACGGCGTACCGCGTCGAGGCGCTGCTGGAGACCGACGGGCCGCGGCTGTCGATGACCTTCTTCGCCAAGGCGCCCCACGTCGCCGCGTGGCACGAGCAGCGGCTGGCCGTGGGACGTCGCGGGATCTTCCAGGGCAAGGTGGGCCGCTTCCGCGACAGCTGGCAGCTCACCAACCCGCAGATGGTGCTGATGGGCACGCCGGGGGAGGACGCCGCCCAGCTCTCGCTCGAGACCCTGGGCGACCTCTACCCGATCTACCCGCTCTCGGCCGGGGTGGAGTCCTGGGACCTCCAGCGTGCCGTGGCCTTCGCGCTCACCGTGGTCGAGGAGCTGCCCGAGCGGCTGCCCGAGGCGCTGCGCGAGGCCGAGGGACTGCTCGACGTGCGCACGGCGCTGGAGTGGGTCCACCGGCCCAGCGACTACGGCCAGGTCACGCGCGCCCAGCAGCGCTTCCGCTTCGAGGAGGCGCTGACCACCCAGCTCGTCCTGGCCCGCCGGCGCCGCGCGCTGCAGGCCCAGGGCGCCCGTCCCCGCACCGGCGGCGGCGGGCTGCTGGCCGCCTTCGACGCGCGGCTGCCCTTCGAGCTCACCGCCGGGCAGCGCGACGTCGGCGCCGAGATCGAGGCCGACCTGGCACGCCCGCACCCGATGAACCGGCTGCTCCAGGGCGAGGTCGGCTCCGGCAAGACCCTCGTGGCGCTGCGCGCGATGCTGCGGGTCGTCGACTCCGGCGGCCAGGCCGCGCTGCTCGCGCCGACCGAGGTCCTGGCCCAGCAGCACCACCGCTCGCTCACCGCGATGCTCGGCGACCTGGCCGGCGGCGGGATGCTCGGCGGGCATCCCGAGGCGACCTCGCTGGAGCTGCTCACGGGGTCGATGACCAAGGCCCAGCGCACCGAGCCCCTGCTGCGGCTCGCCTCGGGGGAGGCCGGCCTCGTCGTCGGCACCCACGCCCTGCTCGAGGACGTCGTGCAGTTCGCCGACCTCGGCCTGGTGGTGGTCGACGAGCAGCACCGGTTCGGGGTCGAGCAGCGCGCGGCGCTGACCGACAAGGCCGGCACCCCGCCGCACGTCCTGGTCATGACCGCCACGCCGATCCCGCGCACCGTCGCCATGACCGTCTTCGGCGACCTCGAGACCTCGACCCTCTCCGAGCTGCCCGCCGGTCGCGCGCCGATCCAGACCACCGTCGTGCCGCTCGCCGACGCCCCGCGCTGGATCGACCGGGTCTGGCAGCGCGCCCGCGAGGAGGTGGAGAAGGGCCACCAGGTCTACGTCGTGTGCCCGCGCATCTCCGGCGACACCTCCGAGCAGGGCGAGTTCGACGCCCCCGCGGCGGAGGGCGAGACCCGCACCGACCGTCCCCTCGCCGCCGTGGAGGAGGTCGTCGAGGAGCTGGCCGCCGGGCCGCTCGCCGGGCTCCGGGTCGGCCTGCTGCACGGCCGCCTGCACCCCGAGGAGAAGGACCGCACCATGCGCGCGTTCGCCTCCGGCGACGTCGACGTGCTCGTCTCCACCACCGTCATCGAGGTCGGCGTCGACGTCGCCAACGCCACCACGATGGTGCTGCTCGACGCCGACAGGTTCGGCGTCTCCCAGCTCCACCAGCTGCGCGGCCGCGTCGGCCGCGGCGGGCTGCCCGGGCTCTGCCTGCTCGTGAGCCACGCCGAGGTCGGCACCCCCGCCCGCGAGCGGCTCGACGCGGTCGCGGCCACCACTGACGGCTTCGAGCTCAGCCGGGTCGACCTGGAGCAGCGGCGCGAGGGCGACGTCCTGGGTGCCTCCCAGTCCGGGTTCCGCTCCAGCCTCAAGGACCTGCGGGTCCTGCGCGACGAGAAGACGATCGTGCGCGCCCGCGAAGTCGCCGGTGCGCTGCTCGACGAGGACCCGGAGCTCGACGGCGCCCCGCTGCTCGCCACGCTGGTGGCCGAGCTCGAGGAGTCGGTGCGCGCCGAGTTCGCCACCCGCTCCTGACGACTCGGCACCGGTTCGAGGGTGACTCGCCACTGGTTCGAGGGTGACTCGGCACCGGAGCCCTAGGGTGGCGCCCGTGACCCGGATCATCGGCGGCTCCGCGGGCGGACGGCACCTGGCCACGCCCCGGGGCGAGGCCACCCGGCCGACGAGCGACCGGGTGCGTGAGGCCCTCTTCTCCGCGCTGGAGTCGTGGTTCGGCACGTGGGAGGGCGTGCGCGTCCTCGACCTGTACGCCGGGTCGGGGGCGCTCGGGCTGGAGGCCTGCAGCCGCGGCGCGGAGCACGCGCTGCTCGTGGAGAAGGACCGCCGCACGGCCCAGCTGGTCGCCGCCAACGCCCGCGAGCTCGGGCTGGCCCGCGCCCGGGTCGTGGGCGGCACCGTGCGCAGCACCCTCGCGGGGCGGCCGGAGACGGCGTACGACCTGGTGCTGAGCGACCCGCCGTACCCGTTGGAGGACCACGAGGTCGAGGCGGACCTCGCTGCGCTGGTCGCCCACGGCTGGCTCGCCGACGAGGCGATGGTCGTCGTGGAGCGGTCGCGGCGCAGCCCCGAGCCGCGGTGGCCCGCCGGGTTCGGCTCCACCCGGCGGCGCAAGTACGGTGAGACGACGCTCTGGTCGGCCGTGTGGCAGCCGGGCGGCACCGACCAGCAGGACCGACCCGAGACCCCCGCCCCTGACGGCACCCAGCAGGCGCGGGACGAGCAGGAGTGAGCGTGCGCCGAGCAGTCTGTCCCGGCTCCTTCGACCCGGTGACCAACGGCCACCTCGACATCGTCGGGCGGGCCGCGGCCCTCTTCGACGAGGTCGTCGTGGCCGTCGGGGTGAACAAGTCCAAGTCGAGCAGCCGCATGTTCACCCCCGAGGAGCGGATGGACATGCTCCGCCGCGCCTGCGAGCCGTGGCCCAACGTCTCGGTCCGGGGCTTCACCGGCCTGCTCACCGACTTCTGCGCCGAGCACGGGATCCAGGCGATCGTGAAGGGCCTGCGCGCGGTCAGCGACTTCGACTACGAGCTGCAGATGGCGCAGATGAACGCCTCGCTCACCGACGTCGAGACCGTCTTCGTCCCGACCAGCCCGGAGTGGTCCTTCCTGGCCAGCAGCCTGGTCAAGGAGGTCGCGACGTACGGCGGCGACGTCTCCTCCCTCGTGCCCGGCTTCGTGCACGAGCAGCTCGTCGCCCGGGTGGCCGAGAGGGGCACTGGTGCCTAGCCTGACCAGGCAGGACGCCGTTTTGTCGCCCACCAGCCCGACGAGTACGCTGATCGCCGATCTGTTGTGCCCGGACCCGGAAGTGATCACCTGACCAGCCTGGACCCGAGAGCGCCGCTCGTGCTCGACACCCGCGAGCTCGGCCGCCGCCCGGGGTCCCAACGTCAGGTGACGCGGACGGTGCCGGCGCCGGCAGATCTGGGCATCGACGTCCTCCGTGTCCCGGAAGGCTCGCCGGTCGAACTCGACCTGCGGCTCGAAGCGGTCATGGAGGGAGTCCTGGTCACGGGCACGGCGCGAGCCGCGCTCGAGGGCGAGTGCGCACGGTGCCTGGAGCCGATCCACGACGAGATCGAGGCCTGGTTCCAGGAGCTGTACGTCTACGCCGAGCACCAGACCTCCCACGACGAGGACGACGAGGTCAGCAGGCTGCAGGACGACCTGGTCGACCTGGAGCCGCAGCTGCGGGACGCGGTGGTGCTGGAGCTGCCGTTCCAGCCCATGTGCACCGAGGACTGCCCCGGGCTCTGCACCGAGTGCGGAGCGCGACTCGCCGAGGACCCCGACCACGCCCACGAGGCGCCGATCGACCCGAGGTGGGCAGGCCTGCAGGACCTCCAGCAGGACCTGGACGAGAAGTAAGCGAGAGGGTCGGAACCATCCGGCCCCCACACAAGGAGAAGAACAGTGGCTGTCCCGAAGCGGAAGATGTCGCGCAGCAACACCCGCCACCGTCGTTCGGCGTGGAAGACCAGCGCGCCGACCCTGGTGACCTGCGCGAACCCCGCGTGCGGTGCCAAGCACCTCCCGCACCGTGCGTGCGGCGAGTGCGGTCAGTACGGCGCTCGCGCCGAGCGTCGCCAGGTCCTCTGACCGACCTGCCCTGACCGGCACCATCGACACCTACGCGGGGCTGCGGTCCGCGCTCGGGGATCCCCTCCTGGACCCCGAGCTGCTGGACCGCGCCCTCACGCACCGTTCCTTCGCCTACGAGAACGGCGGTCTGCCGACCAACGAGCGCCTGGAGTTCCTCGGTGACTCCGTGCTCGGCGTCGTCGTGACCGAGACCCTCTACCGCACCCACCCGGACCTCTCCGAGGGCCGGCTGGCCAAGCTGCGGGCCGCCGTGGTCAACGCCCGCGCGCTGGCCGAGGTGGGCCGTGCCATCGGGCTGGGCGAGCACGTGAAGCTCGGCCGGGGCGAGGAGGCGACCGGCGGTCGCCAGAAGGCCTCGATCCTCTCCGACACCGTCGAAGCCGTCATCGGTGCCGTGCACCTGTCCGGCGGCGGCTTCGAGACCTCCGCCGCCGTCGTGCACCGGCTCTTCGACCCGCTGATCGAGGCCGCCTCGGCCATGGGCGCCGGCCTGGACTGGAAGACCTCCCTCCAGGAGCTATCCGCGGAGCACTCGCTCGGCGTCCCGGAGTACGTCATCGAGGACAGTGGCCCGGACCACATGAAGACCTTCACCGCCCAGGTCCGTGTCGGCGACCGGCTCTACGGCAACGGCACCGGCCGGTCGAAGAAGGAGGCCGAGCAGGCCGCGGCCGAGACGGCGTACGGCGAGATCGTGGCCGCCCTCGGTGTCGAGGACCCCGCCGCCGACGCCGCCACTGCTGCCGCGGCCGCCGAGGCCGGCACCCCCGACGTCACCGTCGACTGAGGTGCCCGAGCTCCCCGAGGTCGAGGTCGTCCGGGCCGGCCTGGAGCGTCACGTCCTGGGCGCCCGCGTGCTCGGCGTCGACGTCCTGCACCCGCGCCCGGTGCGCCGCGACCCGCGCGGCCCGGAGGGGTTCGCCGCGGCCCTCGTCGGGCGCACCCTGACCGAGGCCCGGCGCCGCGGGAAGTACCTCTGGCTCGCCCTCGACGACGGGGACGCGCTGCTGGCCCACCTCGGCATGAGCGGACAGCTGCTCGTCCAGCCCGACGGCGTCGCGCCCGAGCGGCACCTGCGCGTCCGGCTGCGCCTCGAGGGCGCCGCCGAGGGACGCCACCTGCACTTCGTGGACCAGCGGATGTTCGGTGGGCTCATGGTCTCGGCCGGGGGAGCGGTGCTGCCCCCGGAGATCGCCCACATCGGGCGCGACCCCCTCGACCCGCTGTTCGACCTCGACGACGTCGTGCGCCGGGTGCGCGGCCGCACGGTGGCGATCAAGCGCCAGCTGCTGGACCAGAACCTCGTCTCCGGCATCGGCAACATCTACGCCGACGAGGCGCTGTGGCGGGCGCGCGTGCACGGTGAGCGGCCCGGTGACCGACTCACCCGCGCCCAGGTGGTCGAGCTGTTCGGGCACGCCCGGGACGTCATGAGCGACGCCCTGGCCCAGGGCGGCACCTCCTTCGACGCGCTCTACGTCAACGTCAACGGCGAGTCGGGCTACTTCGACCGTTCGCTGCACGCCTACGGCCGCGAGGGCGAGCCGTGCGACCGCTGTGCCCGCCCCATCCGGCGGGTCGCCTTCATGAACCGGTCCTCGTTCTTCTGCCCCGGCTGCCAGCCGGTCCCGCGCCGGCGCAGCGTCCCTCGCTGAGTCCCTCCTGAGCTCCTACCGAGCGCCGGCCCGAACCGCTCCGACCGCTCGTGGGAGGGCTGCGCGGAGCGGTCCAGCCGGGGGCTCCCGGCGGTTTGACCGGACGGGTGTCCGGTGCGATCCTGAGAGACGGTCCGGATGCTGGACCCCACCCCGGGCCTCCCGGCCCGATCTCTCACCCCACCACCGTTGTCTGGAAGGTTCCCTCATGGCCAAGGCGCTGCTCGGCTACATGCACAGCGACCTGCGGGACGCCCGACTCGTCACCGAGAACGCGCGCCTGCGCAACCGGGTCAGCGAGCTCGAGGCGCTCGTGACCACGCTCGCCGCGGAGAACGACCGCCTCGTGGCGGCCCAGGCGGCCGAGCTGATCGCACCGCTGCAGCCCCGCAAGGAGATGCAGCCCGTCTGAGCCCGCTGCCACGGCGCGTGACCGGGGCCCGGCCCCGTCGTTGATCGTGTCGTGACCCTCCTGCGACCCTCCAGCCCCTCCCGTCGTACGCCGTCGGCCGGCCGACGCGCCCTCGCGGCCCTTGCCTGCGCGGCCCTCGCGACGCCCGTGGCCACCCTGGCCCTTGCCTCGCCCGCCGCGGCCGACGGCGGTGGCGATGCCGCCCAGGAGCGGATCGTCGAGAAGGCCGGCTCCGGCTCCGCCAGCGCCGGGCTGATCATGTCCGACAACATCGAGCACGTCGGGGCGAACCCCTCGCAGCTGGCGATCTCCGGCTGCTTCATGCACTCGGCGCCGATCTTCGTCACCAGTGGCCTGGACTCCGTCCGGGTCTACGACGTCTCCGACCCGCTGAACCCCAGCCTCCAGGGCGTGCTGCCGCAGGCGGTCTTCGAGAACGAGGCGATGACCTGCGGCGAGCGACGCACCCCCGACGGCGTGCGCAGGTTCGTCCTCATCGGCGTCGACCTGTACTCAGCGGCCCCCACCGGTCCCGAGCACACCAACGTCGGCGGCGGGCAGCTGAACGTCGTCGACGTCACCGACCCCACCGCCCCGACGATCACGGCCAGCGCCCCCGGCCTCACCAGCACCCACACCGTGGCGTGCGTCGACGGCGCCCAGTGCCGCTACGCCTACTCCGCGGGCGACTCCGGGAGCGGCACCTTCTCGGTCTTCGACCTGCGCGACCTCGACGCGCCGCGGGAGGTCGACGGCGACAAGGAGGCTGACGGTCTCCAGGCCTTCGCCTCGCCGACCGCGGGCCACAAGTGGAACTTCGACGCCGCCGGGGTCGGCACCCACACGGGCTTCGACGGCTCGTCGATGTGGTCGACCCGCAAGCCCGCCCGGCCTCGCCTGCTCGCCACCACGGGGCTCGCGGGCCAGGGCGAGGACCCGGACTTCGAGGGCTACAACGACTTCATCCACCACAACTCCTTCCGGCCGAACGCCCAGCGCTTCAAGCCCGGCGTCAAGCCCTCGCTGAGGAACGGCAACGTGCTGCTGGTGACCGAGGAGGACTACGAGCAGACCGACTGCGCGCTCGCCGGCTCCTTCCAGACCTGGTGGGTCAAGCGGCTGGACGGCAAGCCCGGCAGCATCGTGCCGCTGGACAAGGTCGAGCTCGCCGACCTGGGGAACTTCCCGCTGCCCCAGGGCGCCTTCTGCTCCTCGCACTGGTTCGACTACCGGCCCGGTGGCCTGGTCGCGGTGGGCTTCTACGGTGGGGGCACGCAGATCCTCGACGTGACGAACCCGCGTGAGATCACGTCGCACGCCCACGCGATCTGGGGCGCCTCGGAGGTCTGGGACGCCATGTGGGTGCCGGTCTACAAGGACGGCGAGCAGACGGCGAAGCGCACCAACATCGTCTACGCCATCGACCTGGTCCGCGGCCTGGACGTCTACTCCGTCGACGTCACCGGCGCCGGGGGCGGTGCCCTGCGGCTCACGTCGGCGGCCAGCACCTCGGAGCGGCTCGAGGCGGGCAGCACCCCGCTGGTGCTGGTCGGCGGTGCCGCACTGCTGGCGCTCGGGCTGGGCCGCGTGCGGCGCCGGGTCGCCGTCGCGCGCGACTGAGTCGACGCCCGGGCCTCGTGGCTCGTCGCTGACGCTCCTCGCGCCTCGACCAGCGGACGCTGGTCGCGGCGCGAGCGGAGCGAGCCGCGAGACCGGGTCGGCGTCGGAAACTCTCGCGCGCCGACGTACCTCCTCGGGCTAGCGTCCCGTCCTCGTGAGCACGGGGTGGTGGACCAGGGTCGGCGAGGTCGTCGCGCCCTCGCGGCTGGGTCGGGACTTCCGGTGGCTGCTGTCCTCGGTCTGGGTCGGCAACCTCGGTGACGGCCTGGCCATCGCGGCAGGGCCGCTGCTGGTCGCCCAGCAGACCGACTCGCCGTTCCTCATCGCGATGGCCGCCACGCTGCAGTGGCTGCCCAAGCTGCTCTTCGCGCTGCCCGCCGGCGTGGTCACGGACCGGGTCGACCGTCGGGTGCTGGTCGTCTCGGTGGACCTCGTGCGCGTCGGGGTGCTCGGGCTGCTGGCCGCGAGCATCCTCACCGGCACCGTCTCGATCGCCGTCGTGCTCGTCGCTCTCTTCCTGCTCGGCACGGCGGAGACCTTCGCCGACAACGCCTCGCAGACGCTGCTGCCGATGCTGGTGCACCGCGACGACCTCGCGGTCGGGAACGCCCGCATCCAGACGGGGCTCATCACCTTCAACCAGCTCGCCGGTCCGCCCGTCGGTGCGCTGCTCTTCGCAGCCGGCACCGCGGTGCCGTTCCTCGCGCAGGGCCTGCTGGTGCTCGCCGCCATCGCGACGATCGCGCGCGTGCGGCTGCCCGAGCACGGCCGCGACCCGGAGACCTCCACCCACGTGCTGCACGACGTCGTCGAGGGCTTCAGGTGGGTGTGGCACCACGCGGCCGTGCGGACGCTCGTCCTCACGCTCACGGTCTTCAACCTCACCTTCGGCGCCGCGTGGTCGGTCCTGGTGCTCTACGCCACGGAGCGGCTGGGGATGGGCGAGGTCGGCTTCGGCCTGATCACCACGGTCGGCGCGGTCGGGGGACTGGCCGGCACCGCGGCGTACGGCTGGATCACGCGGGGGGTGAGCCTCGGCGACCTCATGCGCATCGGCTTGGTCGTGGAGACCCTCACCCACCTCGGGCTGGCCCTCACGACCTCGCCCGTGGTGGCGCTGGCGATCTTCTTCGTCTTCGGCGCCCACGCCTTCATCTGGGGCACCACCTCCATCACCATCCAGCAACGGGCGGTGCCGACGGCGCTCCAGGGTCGGGTGGGCGGGGTCTACCTGCTCGGCTGCTGCGCCGGGCTGGTCGTGGGTGGCGTGCTGGGCGGGGCGCTGGCCCAGGCGTACGGCGTCACCGCGCCGTTCTGGTTCGCCTTCGTCGGGTCGGCGGTGCTGGTGGTCCTGCTGTGGCGGCAGTTCTCGCACATCGCCCACGACGAGCAGCTCACCGAGGAGCCCACGGTGCAGCAGCGCGGCGAGGAGCCCGGGGTAGGCAGCGCCACGCAGTAGGGTGAGCGCCGCGCGGGCCCGGACGGCCCGCGGCAGAGAGCCGGCCCCGGGAGCGTGCGTTGTACCTGAAGAGCCTGACCCTCAAGGGGTTCAAGTCCTTCGCGTCCTCCACGACGCTGCAGCTCGAGCCCGGCATCACCTGCATCGTCGGGCCCAACGGCTCGGGCAAGTCCAACGTCGTCGACGCGCTGGCCTGGGTCATGGGCGAGGCCAGCGCCAAGAGCCTGCGCGGTGGCAAGATGGACGACGTCATCTTCGCCGGCACCTCCGGCCGTCCGCCGCTGGGCCGGGCCGAGGTGCTGCTGACCATCGACAACTCCGACGGCGCGCTCCCGATCGAGTACGCCGAGGTGACGATCAGCCGCACGATGTTCCGCTCGGGCGGGTCGGAGTACGCCATCAACGGCACCCCCTGCCGGCTGCTCGACGTGCAGGAGCTGCTGAGCGACTCCGGCATCGGTCGCGAGATGCACGTGATCGTCGGCCAGGGCCAGCTCGACTCGATCCTGCACGCCACCCCGGAGGACCGCCGCGGCTTCATCGAGGAGGCCGCGGGCGTCCTGAAGCACCGCAAGCGCAAGGAGAAGGCGCTGCGGAAGCTGGACGCGTGCGAGGGCAACCTCACTCGTCTGAACGACCTGCTCTCGGAGATCCGTCGCCAGCTCAAGCCGCTGGGCCGCCAGGCCGAGGTGGCCCGCCGCGCCGCCACCGTCCAGGCCGACGTCCGCGACGCCCGTGCCCGCCTGCTGGCCGACGACCTGGTCCGTGCCCGCACGGCGCTGGAGCAGGAGATGGCCGACGAGTCCCTGCTCGTGGCCCGCCGCGAGGAGGTGGAGCAGGCGATCGCCGCCGCCCGCGAGGCCGAGGCGGCCCTGGAGGCCGCCCTGCGCGAGGACCTGCCGGCACTCTCGGCCGCCCAGGACACCTGGTACTCCCTCTCCGGTCTGCGCGAGCGCCTGCGGGGCACCCAGTCGCTGGCCGCGGAGCGCATCCGCAACGCCTCCGGCAGTGCGGTGGTGGAGACCGCCTCCGGGCGCGACCCCGACCAGCTCGAGGCCGAGGCCGACCGGGTCGCGGAGCAGGAACGCCTGATCGGCGTCGAGGTCGACACCAGCCGCGCCGCCCTCGACGCGGCCGTCACGGCCCGCAAGGCCGCCGAGGACGCCGCGGCCGAGGAGGAGCGCCGCATCTCCGGCCTCCAGCGTGCCGCCGCAGACCGGCGCGAGGGTCTGGCCCGCCTCCACGGCCAGGTCAACGCGCTGAAGTCGCGCGCCGCCGGTGCCGACGAGGAGGTCGCCCGCCTGCGGCACGCCCGCGAAGAGGCGCTGGCCCGCGCGGAGCGCGCCCAGATGGCCTTCACCGCCCTGGAGACCAAGGTCGCCGGCCTCGACGCCGGCGAGGAGGGCCTGGACGCCGAGCACGAGGAGGCGGCGGCCCTGCTCGAGGAGGTCGAGGAGCGCCTGGCCGTCGTGCGCGACCAGGCCCAGCAGGCCGACAGGGACCGCCACACCCTCACCGCCCGCAAGGACGCCCTCGAGCTCGGCCTGGCCCGCAAGGACGGCGCGGGCGCGCTGCTGGCCGCCACCGACGAGCTGCCCGGTGTCCTGGGCTCGATCGCCGCGCTGCTCTCGGTGCGGCACGGCCACGAGGCGGCGATCGCCGCCGCTCTGGGGTCGGCCGCGGACGCCGTGGCCGTGCGCGACCCCGAGGCTGCGCTGGCGGCCCTGGGCCACCTCAAGGGGAACGACCTGGGGCGGGCCGCGCTGCTGCTGGCTGCCGGTCCCGAGCTGCCCGACGCCGGTGACTGGCCGGCCCTGCCCGACGGCGCCACGTGGGCCGTCGACGTGGTGGAGTGCAGCGCCGAGCTGCGGCCTGCGGTGTCGGCCCTGCTCGACCGGGTCGCCGTCGTCGAGGACCTCGCGGCCGCCCGCGCGCTCGTGGCTGCGCAGCCCTCGGTCACCGCCGTCACGAGCGAGGGCGACGTGCTGGGCGCGCGCTTCGTCTCCGGCGGCTCGAGCGACCAGCCGAGCCTGCTCGAGATCCAGGCCGCCGTCGAGGAGGCCGAGGCCGCGCTCGCGGAGGCCGTGGCCGCGGGGGAGCGGGCCGCCTTCGAGACCAGCCGGCTCGAGGCCGAGCGGCACGAGGCCACCAAGCGGGTCGACGTGGCCCTGGCCCGGCTCCACGAGTCCGACGCCACGCTGGCCGCTGTCGCCGAGGAGCTGGGCCAGCACGGCTCGCAGGCCCGTGCGGCGCGGGGCGAGGCCGAGCGGCTCGAGCAGGCCATCTCCCGGGCCGAGGAGGCGCGTGAGCAGGCCGTGGCCGGGCTCGCGGAGCTCGAGGAGCGGCTCGCGGCCGCGGAGCAGACGCCCGAGGAGGAGCCGGACACCGGCGTGCGCGAGGAGCTCGCGGAGGCCGCGCGCGCCGCCCGCCAGGCCGAGATGGACGCCCGGCTCGCGCTGCGCACCTCCGAGGAGCGGGCCCGGGCCCTGCACGGTCGCGCGGACGGGCTGCGCCGCAGCGCCGCCAAGGAGCGCGACGCCCGGGCCCAGGCCGCGGCCCGGCGCGCCCAGGTGGTCCGTGAGGGGCGCGCCGCCGAGGCGGTCGCCGCCGCCACCACCTACGTCCTGCACCGGCTCGAGGTCTCCGTCCAGGCCGCCGCCGACGCCCGCGCCGCCGTGGAGGAGGCCCGCCGCGGCCGCGAGGAGGAGCTGCGCGAGGTCCGGGCGCGCCTGCGCGAGCTCGCCAAGGAGCACGAGGAGCTGGTCTCCTCGGTCCACCGCGACGAGGTCGCGCGCACCCAGCAGCGGATGCGGATCGAGCAGCTGGAGAACCGCACCCTCGAGGAGCTCGGGCTCGAGCCCGACGCCCTGGTCGCCGACTACGGCCCCGACCAGCTCGTGCCGCTGCTCGACGCGGAGGGCGCCGAGCCGGGCGCCGCCGGTGAGCCCAGCGAGTCCGGCGAGGAGGGTGACGCGCCTCCGCGCACGGTGCCGTTCGTCCGCGAGGAGCAGGTCAAGAGGCTCAAGGCCGCCGAGCGCGCCCTGTCGATGCTCGGCAAGGTGAACCCGCTGGCGCTGGAGGAGTTCTCGGCGCTGGAGGAGCGCCACCAGTTCCTCTCCGAGCAGCTCGAGGACCTCCGCCGCACCCGCAAGGACCTCCTCGACATCGTCAAGGACGTCGACGACCGGGTCGAGCAGGTGTTCCGCGAGGCCTACGCCGACGTCGAGAAGGCCTTCGACGCCACCTTCGCGCGGCTCTTCCCGGGCGGCGAGGGCCGGCTGGTGCTGACCGACCCCGACGACATGCTCTCCACCGGCGTCGAGGTCGAGGCCCGTCCGCCGGGCAAGAAGGTCAAGCGGCTCTCGCTGCTCTCCGGCGGCGAGCGCTCGCTGGTGGCCGTGGCGTTCCTCGTGGCCCTCTTCAAGGCCCGTCCCAGCCCCTTCTACATCCTCGACGAGGTCGAGGCCGCGCTCGACGACACCAACCTCGGCCGCCTCCTGCAGATCTACGAGGAGCTGCGGGAGAACTCCCAGCTGCTCGTCATCACCCACCAGAAGCGCACGATGGAGGTCGGCGACGCGCTCTACGGCGTCACCATGCGCGGCGACGGCGTCTCGGCCGTGATCAGCCAGCGCCTCCGCGAGCAGGAGCCGGCATGAGCGGCACGAGCGTCACGAGGAGGCAGCGCTGATGCCCCGCACCCGTCCGACCCGCGACCAGTACGTCGCCTGGCGCACCGTCACCACCCGGTGGCGTGACGACGACGCCTACGGCCACCTCAACAACGCGACGTACTACGAGCTCTTCGACACCGCGGTGAACGCCCACCTCTACGAGGCGACCGGCGTGGACGTGCGCGGGCTGCCGCAGATCGGGGTGGTGGCCGAGACCTCCTGCCAGTACTTCGCCGAGATCGGCTTCCCGGAGCCGATCGAGATGGGCCTGGTCTGCGACAAGGTCGGCACCTCCTCGGCGATCTACCGCATCGGCCTCTTCCAGGGCCCGGGCGAGGAGGCGGCGGCCGAGGGCCGCTTCGTCCACGTGTACGTCGACAACACCGACCCCGCCCGGCCGGTCACGCCGATGCCGGACGTGATCCGCGCCGCAGTCACCCCTCTGCTGCGCGTGCCCGACTCCTCGTCCTGACGAGGCTGTGGCACGGTGGCGACGTGCTCCCCATCCTGATCGCCATGCTGCTGGTCGTCCTGGTCGCGGGACTCGTCCTCTTCTACGTCGCCTACCCGCACCGCGGGCAGAAGCCCGCCCAGGCGGAGTGGCTCGGCGAGGCCATGACCAAGGCCGTCAACCGCTTCGAGACCCTCGACGAGACCGACGGCGACGCGGCCGTGCGCCCGCGTCCCGACGAGCCCCGCACCCACGCCTGACCCCGCACCCGCACCCGCTTCCCCCGTGCCCGGCCGCCGGGACGCGGGTGGTTGGATGAGCCGGTGGACTCGCTCGCGCTGCTGATCCTGCTCATCGCCGTCGTCGGTGTCGCCCTCGTGGCGCTGGTGGCCGGCCTGGTCGTCAGTGGGCGCCGCAAGCCGCGGCCGCTCCCGGACACCCACACCGACGTCCTCGGCACCCCACCGGCCGACCCGGACGTCCCGACCGAGCTCAGCGCCCCACCGGCGACCATTGACGTCCTCGAGCCGCCGGTGCCGGTCGTGGAGGAGCCGGTCCTCGAGCGCCCGGAGGGCACGGCCTCGCGGCTCGTGCGGCTGCGCCAGCGGCTGGCCGGCTCCCAGGGCGCGCTGGGCCGCGGCCTGCTCGCCCTGCTCTCGCGCGACAAGCTCGACGAGGACACGTGGGAGTCGATCGAGGACACGCTGCTCACCGCCGACATCGGCGTGGCGCCCACCCAGGAGCTGGTGGAGCGGTTGCGCACCCGGCTGCGGGTCGAGGGCGAGGGCGACGCCCGCTCGATCCTGCGCGAGGAGCTCGTGGCACTGGTGGGACCCGACATGGACCGCCGCCTGCAGGTGACCGGCGCCGACGGGCAGCCCGGCGTGGTGCTGGTGGTCGGCGTCAACGGTGCCGGCAAGACCACCACCGTCGGCAAGATCGCGCGCATCCTCGTCGCCGAGGACCTCAGCGTCGTCCTGGGCGCGGCCGACACCTTCCGCGCCGCGGCCGTCGACCAGCTGGCGACCTGGGGCGAGCGTGTGGGTGTCGAGGTGGTGCGCGGCGAGGAGGCCGCCGACCCCGCGAGCGTGGCGTTCCGCGCGGTCGAGAGCGGCACCACCGCGGGTGTCGACACCGTCATCGTCGACACCGCCGGCCGCCTGCAGAACAAGCAGGGCCTCATGGACGAGCTCGGCAAGGTCAAGCGGGTCATCGAGAAGCAGGCCCCGGTCACCGAGGTCCTGCTCGTCCTCGACGCGACCACGGGCCAGAACGGCCTGATCCAGGCCCGCGTCTTCTCCGAGGCCGTGGCGGTGACCGGGATCGTGCTGACGAAGCTCGACGGCTCGGCCAAGGGCGGCATCGTGGTCCAGGTCCAGCGCGAGCTCGGCGTCCCGGTCAAGCTCGTCGGCCTGGGCGAGGGTCCCGACGACCTCGCCCCCTTCGACGCCGGCGCCTTCGTCGACGCGCTGCTGGGCTGAGCACGCCAGCGTCCGCCCTCGCCCCGACCGGTCGAGGTGCGAGCGGGGCGTGCCAGGAACCGCGCCGGGGCGGAAACGCACTCGTAACACACGGTCCGGACCTGTTTCGTGACCGAAACACACGCGGGCTGGTGAGGAAACCTGCGGGCTGGAAGGTCGTCCACGAAACGGGGCGGACCTCCACCTGACAGCGCTGTCGGTAGCTGCGGGGGCCGTCTGACGGACAGATCCCCTGGAGGTTTCATGGACGGCTATTACGCCTTCATGCTCGTGGCCACCGCGCTGGTGCTCATGATGACCGTGCCCGCGCTCGCACTCTTCTACGGCGGCATGTCGCGGTCGAAGTCGGTGCTCAACATGATGATGATGTCGTTCTCGGCCGCGGCCATCGTCGGCATCCTGTACGTCGCCGTCGGCTGGTCGATGGGCTTCGGCGGCGACGGCACGTTCTTCGCCAACCCCTTCGAGCTCTTCTGGCTCGACGGCGTGGCCACCGACAGCTACATCTTCGTGATGTTCCAGATGACCTTCGCGATCATCACCGTCGCCCTGATCAGCGGCGCGGTCGAGGGCCGGATGAAGTTCGCGGCGTGGCTGGCCTTCGTGCCGGTCTGGGCGCTCGTCGTCTACTTCCCGCTCGCGCACATGGTCTTCAGCTGCACCGACGACTCGCTCATCTGCGGCCGGATCGGCGCGCAGGACTACGCCGGTGGCACCGCTGTCCACATCAACGCCGGCGTCGCGGGCCTGGTGCTCGCCATCATGGTCGGCAAGCGCCTGGGCTTCGGCAAGGAGCCGATGCGGCCGCACAACCTGACCCTGACCATGCTCGGTGCGGGCATGCTGTGGCTGGGCTGGTACGGCTTCAACGTCGGCTCGATCGTCTTCGGCGGCACCACCGACGAGGAGAATCTCGCGCAGTTCTACGCCGAGACCGGTCGCACCTTCGCCAACACCACGCTGGCCACCTTCGCCGCGATCCTCGCCTGGCTCCTGGTCGAGCGCCTGCTGCACGGCAAGGCCACCTCGCTGGGTGCCGCCTCGGGCATCGTCGCGGGTCTGGTCGCCATCACCCCGGCCGCCGGCGCCGTCGACATCGAGGGTGCCGTCGCGATCGGTGCCATCAGCGGTGCCATCTGCGCCTGGGCCGTGGGCCTGAAGTTCAAGCTGGGCTACGACGACTCCCTCGACGTCGTGGGCGTGCACCTGGTCGGCGGCATCGTCGGCACCGTGCTCATCGGCCTTTTCTCGACCGCCGACGGCGCGGGCGGTGTCGACGGTCTCTTCTACGGCGGCGGCTTCGGCTCCCTGGGCGACCAGACCCTCGGCGCCCTCGTGGCGATCGTCTACTCCGGTGTCCTCACCGCCCTGATCGCGCTGGCCATCAAGTTCACCATCGGCCTGCGGATCGACGACGAGGCCGAGGTGGAGGGCATCGACGGCGCCGCGCACGGCGAGTCGGCGTACGACCTCCACACCAGCCTCTCCAGCGGCAAGGGCAGCGCCTTCGGCAGCTCCCTCGCGGCCCCCAGCCCCAGCAAGTCGGAAGGAGCCTCGGCATGAAGCTCGTCACCGCTGTCATCAAGCCGCACAAGTGGGAGGACGTCCGCGAGGCGCTCGAGACCTTCGGCGTCACCGGGATGACCGTCTCGGAGGTCTCCGGCTACGGCCGGCAGAAGGGCCACACGGAGGTCTACCGCGGCGCGGAGTACGACATCGCGCTCGTCCCCAAGATCCGGATCGAGATCGTGGTCGAGGACGACGACGCCGAGGACGTGCTCGGCATCATCGTCAAGACCGCCCAGACCGGCCGGATCGGTGACGGCAAGGTCTGGCTCAGCCCGGTCGAGAGCGTGGTCCGCGTCCGGACCGGCGACCGGGACGCCGCGGCCATCTGAGGCACGGCTCCACGCAGTCCGTCCCGGGCCCCGGCGACCACCCCGCGGTGGTCGCCGGGGCCCGGCGCCGCGTCCGGCGGCAGGTCCGGCGGCGGGTCTGCGCCGCACGTCCGGCGAGGACCCCGGCGAGGCCCGTGGAGCGGAGGGGCGAGCCGGCTCCGCCGCGGCTCGGGCATGCTGGCCCCGCGCTCCGGCCGGGACGCAGCAGCCGGCGACGAGGCAGGCTGCACCATCCGATCCACCGCCAGCACCACGACAGGGGAGACATGAAGCTCGTGACCGCGGTGATCAAGCCGCACAGGTGGGAGGACGTCCGGGTCGCCCTCGAGGCGGCCGGCGTCACCGGCATGACCGTCTCGGAGGTCTCCGGCTACGGCCGGCAGAAGGGCCACACGGAGGTCTACCGCGGCGCGGAGTACGACATCGCGCTGGTGCCGAAGATCCGGCTCGAGATCGTCGTCGACGACGAGGAGGCGGACACCGTGGTGGACACGGTCGTGGGCGCTGCCGCCTCGGGCCGGATCGGCGACGGCAAGGTGTGGGTCACCCCCGTCGAGACCGTGGTGCGGGTTCGCACCGGCGACCGGGACTCCGCGGCCCTGTGACCAGCGAGGAGCGCGCCCGACGCACGGCCGAGGCCGACGCGCTCTGCGCTGCGGCGTACGACGCTGCCGGAGGCCCCGCGAACGGCTGTGCCCTCGTGGCGGTCGGCGGGTACGGCCGCGGTGAGCTGGCCCCGCACTCCGACCTCGACGTCGTGCTGGTGCACGACGACGACGTCGACCCGGGCGAGGCCGCGGGGCAGGTCTGGTACCCGCTCTGGGACTCCGGGAAGACCATCGACCACTCGGTGCGCGGCCTGGGCGAGATGGTCGCCGCGGCCGACGCCGACCTCAAGGTCGCGCTCGGCCTGCTCGACGTGCGGCACCTGGCCGGTGACCCGCACCTGACGCTGCGCCTGCGCACCACGATGCTCGCCCACTGGCGCCGGCACGCCGCGGACCGGCTCCCGGCCCTCCACGCGCTGGTGCGGGCGCGGCACGAGCTGATGGGTGAGCTGGCCCACCGCTCGGTGCCGGACCTGAAGGAGTCCGAGGGCGGGCTGCGCGACGCCACCGTGCTCCGGGCGCTGGCGGCGACCTGGCTGGTGGACGTGCCCGGCCCGGAGCTCGAGCCCAGCCGGCTGGCGCTGCTGGACGTGCGCGACCTCGTGCAGGGCGCCGCCGGTCGCGCCACCGACCGGATCCAGCCGGAGGCGTGGAGCGAGCTGGCCACCGGCCTGGGGCTCCCCGACGCCCGCAGCGCCCAGGTGCACGTGCGCACGCTCGGTCGCCGCACGACCCACCTCTCGCGGCTGACCTGGCGACGGGTGGAGGACTACCTCAAGCGCCCCGAGTCGGCGCGGACCGCCCGCCGCCCCCAGCTGCTCCCCGTCGCACCCGGGGTGGCCCTCTCGCGACGCGAGGTCGTCCTCGATGCGCGCGCCCGGCCCGCCGAGGACCCCGTGCTGCTGCTGCGCGCGGCGGCCGCGGCCTCCGAGCTGGACGCCGTGCTCGCCCCGCCGACCGCGGCGCGGCTGGCGCGGGAGTCCGCGCCGTTGCCGCAGCCGTGGCCGGCTGAGGCGCGCCAGCAGCTGGTGCGGATGCTCGCCGGCCCCGGCCTCCTGCACGTGTGGGAGACCCTCGAGGAGACCGGCGCGGTCGACCGGCTGCTGCCGGAGTGGGAGCGGATCCGGCTGCTGCCGCACGCCTCGGCCATCCATCGCTTCACCGTCGACCGGCACGTCGTCGAGACCTGCCTGGAGGCGGCCTCGTTGATCCGGCGGGTGGCGCGTCCCGACGTCCTCATGGTGGCCGCCCTCCTGCACGACATCGGCAAGGGCAGCCTCACCGAGCACAGCGTCGCCGGCGAGCCGATCGCGCGCGGGATCGCCACCCGGATGGGCTTCGACGACGAGGCCGTCGAGCTGGTGGCCCGTCTGGTCCGCTGGCACCTGCTGCTCTCCGAGACCGCCACGACGCGCGACCCCGACGACCCGGCCACCGTGGAGCGGGTCGCCTCCCGGGTGGGGTCGGTCGAGGCGCTGGAGCTCCTGGTGGTGCTCACCGAGGCCGACGCCCGGGCGGCCTCGCCGCAGGCCTGGTCGACGTGGCGGGCCAGCCTCGTCCACGACCTGGCCCGCCGCGTGCGCGCCTCCCTCGACACGGGTGCCGGTGCGCCGCCGCTGCTGGCCGAGGAGGTCGAGGTCCCGCGCGAGGTCCGCAACGGCACGGTGTCCGTGCGGGTGGAGCAGGTCGGGGACGGGTCGCGGATCACCGTGGTCGCCCCAGACCGGGTCGGGCTCCTCGCCGACCTCGCCGGGGTGCTCGCCCTGCAGCGCATCCCCGTCCGCGCGGCCCGCGCCTGGGCGCAGGAGGCCGTCGGGGTCTCGGTCTGGGAGGTCGGCGAGCCCGACCTGGACGCCGGGGTGCTGCGCGAGAAGCTCGACGCCATCGTGGAGGGCCGGGTCGACCCGGCCCGGCGACTGCGGCCGGCGGCGCGGCAGGAGCTGGCGCCCATCGTCGAGGTGCGCCCGGAGGCGTCGAGCACCTCGACGGTGCTGGAGGTGCGCGCCGCCGACCGTCCGGGGGTCATCTACCTGGTGTGCGCGGCGCTGGCCCACCTCGACGTCGCGGTCCGTTCCGCGCACGTCGCGACCCTCGGGCCGCAGGCGGTGGACGTCTTCTACCTCCAGGAGGCCGGCGCCGGGGCGCTGTCGGAGACGCGGGCCGCCGAGGCGGCGCACGCGGTCCGCGCGGCCCTCACCGGGGAGCCGGTGGACCAGCCGGTCGACCGGGGTCGCTGAGCACCGGCGGCACGTCGTTAGGCTGGGCGGGTGTTCGCCACCCTCTCCGACCGCCTCGCCGACACCTTCAAGAACCTCCGGGGGAAGGGCCGGCTCTCCGAGGCCGACATCGACGCCACCGCGCGCGAGATCCGCATCGCGCTGCTCGAGGCCGACGTCGCCCTGCCGGTGGTCAAGGAGTTCGTGGCCGCGGTCAAGGAGCGGGCACGCGGCGAGGAGGTCAGCGGTGCGCTGAACCCGGCCCAGCAGGTCGTCAAGATCGTCCACGAGGAGCTCGTCGGCATCCTCGGCGGCGAGACCCGGCGGCTGCGCTACGCCAAGACCGGCCCGACCGTCATCATGCTCGCCGGCCTCCAGGGCGCCGGGAAGACCACGCTGGCCGCCAAGCTCGCGCTGTGGCTCAAGGAGCAGGGCAAGACCCCGATGCTCGTGGCCTGCGACCTGCAGCGCCCCAACGCCGTCAACCAGCTCCAGGTCAACGGCGAGCGGGTGGGCGTCCCCGTCTTCGCGCCCGAGCCGGGCAACACTGGTGGCACGGAGTTCGGCGGCGACCCGGTCTCGGTCGCGCGCGCCTCGATCGAGGAGGCCAAGCGCAAGCTGCACGACGTCGTCATCGTCGACACCGCGGGCCGCCTGGGCGTCGACGCCGAGCTGATGCAGCAGGCCGCCGACATCCGCGACGCGGTCCAGCCCGACGAGGTGTTGTTCGTCGTCGACGCGATGATCGGCCAGGACGCCGTGACCACGGCCCAGGCCTTCCTCGAGGGTGTCGGCTACGACGCCGTCGTGCTCACCAAGCTCGACGGTGACGCCCGCGGTGGTGCCGCGCTGTCGATCGCCTCGATCACCGGCAAGCCGGTCATGTTCGCCTCCAACGGCGAGAAGCTGACCGACTTCGACCTCTTCCACCCCGACCGGATGGCCTCGCGCATCCTCGACATGGGTGACGTCCTCACCCTGATCGAGCAGGCCGAGAAGGCCTTCGACGCCGAGCAGGCGATGAAGGCGGCCGACAAGCTCTCCGGCAAGGGCGGGGAGTTCACCCTGGTCGACTTCCTCGAGCAGATGCAGCAGGTCCGCAAGCTCGGCTCGATGTCGAAGATCATGGGGATGCTGCCGGGGATGGGGCAGTTCCGCGAGCAGCTCGAGAACTTCGACGAGCGCGAGATCGACCGGATCCAGGCGATCATCTACTCGATGACACCCGCGGAGCGGGAGAACCCGAAGATGATCGACGGCTCCCGCCGCCAGCGCATCGCCAAGGGCTGTGGCCGCACCGTCACCGACGTCAACCAGCTCGTGGACCGCTTCTTCGAGGCGCGCAAGATGATGACCCAGCTGGCCCGTGGCGGCGGCATGCCGGGGATGCCCGGCATGCCGGGGATGCCCGGGATGGGGGGCGGCAAGGGCCGCAAGCCCAAGCAGCAGCAGAAGAAGGGCAAGGGCGGCAAGCGCGTCTCCGGCAACCCGGCGAAGGCCGCGCAGGAGAAGGAGGCCGCCAAGGAGAAGGCGGCCGCCGGGGGCAACCCGTTCGGCAACCCCGGAGCCGAGCCGGTCGACTACGAGAAGGCCGCGGCCGAGCTCAACCTGCCCAAGGACTTCTCCAAGTTCCTGAAGTGATCCACCGCCGAACCGTCACCCACGAACCCCCGAGCCGTCAGTTCGCCACGCCCGGTGGTCCACGAGTGACGGCTCGAGGGTTCGGAACTGACGGTTGGGCTGTCGTGTGAGGACGACCTTGGTCGTGGACGCCGCCAACGTCGTGGGCGCCCGGCCCGACGGCTGGTGGAAGGACCGCGCCGGAGCGGCGCGGCGCCTGCACGAGGAGCTGCTGGTCGCGGACGTCCCCGGGGACGAGGTCGTGCTGGTCCTCGAGGGCGGCGCGAAGGCCGGGGTGAAGCCCGGTCGGGACGCGCACGTGCGCACCGTCCACGCGCCGAGGGACGGCGACTCCGCGATCCTGGCCGAGGCCCGCCGTGCGGCCGAGAAGGGCCGCCAGGTCACCGTCGTGACGGCCGACCGGGCGCTCGCGGCCAACGTCGGCGGCGTCGGCGCCCGGGTCGTCGGGCCCTCCTGGCTGCTGGACCGCCTGGCCTGAGCCGCGCGAGGAACCCGAGCGCCTCGGGCGTGTCTCTCGACTCCTGGCCTGCTGCGCGCCGCCCTTGCTCCCCCCTCGCCGCGTTGTCGTCGGTCGACGATGCTGGCGCATCGCCTCCCTCCTCCGCCTTGCGAGGCACTCCGCAGGACGACGCTCGCGACGGCCGAGAGTCACGAGACACGCCCTAAGGTCGTCGCATGACGACTCTCAGGTTCTCGGGTCCGGTGCTGTCCGAGGCGGGGGAGGAGCAGCGCGACCTCTACGTCGTGGACGGCCGCATCACCTTCGAGCCCCAGCCCGGCGCCGAGACCGTCGCCACCGGCTGGATCGTCCCCGGCCTGGTCGACGCCCACAACCACCTCGGCCTGGAGGACGGCGGCGCGATCTCCGAGGAGGAGACCCTCGCCCAGGCGCTCGCCGACCGCGACTCCGGCGCCCTGCTGCTGCGCGACTGCGGCTCGCCCACCGACACCCGCTGGGTCCAGGATCGCGAGGACCTCCCGCGGCTGATCCGCGCCGGGCGGCACCTGGCCCGCACCAGGCGCTACATCCGCAACTTCGCCCACGAGGTCGAGCCCGACCAGCTGGCGGCGTACGCCTCCCAGGAGGCGCGCCACGGCGACGGCTGGGTCAAGCTCGTCGGCGACTGGATCAGCCGCGACACCGGCGACCTGGAGCCCTCCTTCCCGGTCGAGACCTTCGCCGCCGCCATCGACGCCGCCCACGCCGAGGGCGCCAAGGTCACCGCGCACTGCTTCGGCCGCGACGTCCTGCAGGGGCTGCTCGACGCCGGCATCGACTGCCTCGAGCACGGCACCGGGCTCTCGGTCGACCAGGTCGAGCAGATGGCCCGCCAGGGCGTCGCGCTCGTGCCGACCGTGCAGCAGACCGGCAAGTTCCCCGAGTTCGCGGCCGCCGGGCGCGAGAAGTTCCCGGCGTACGCCGCCACCATGGACTCCCTGGCCGCCCACCGGCGCGAGGCGCTGATGTCGGCGCACGAGGCGGGCGTCGCCCTGTTCGTCGGCTCCGACGGGGGCGGGACCGGGCGCCACGGCTACCTGTGGGAGGAGGCCCGGGCGATGCACGAGATGGGCATCCCGGCCGTCGACGTCCTCGCTGCCGCCACCTGGCGGGGGCGGGAGTGGCTGGGCTTCGCCGGTCTCGAGGAGGGCGCCGAGGCCGACCTGGTGGTGCTGGACCGCGACCCCCGCGCCGACCTCTCCGCGCTGGCCGAGCCGACGTGCGTGGTGCTCCGGGGGCAGGTCGTGGTCGGTCCCGGCTGATCAGGGCCGGGGCAGGTCCGGGGGCCGGCTGCCGGCCGCGACCCCGCGCACGAGCGTCACGAGGAGCACGATGCCGCCGGCCAGGACCAGCACCGCGGCCAGCCCGATCGTGGCGAGCAGCTGCCCGACCAGGCCCAGCCCCTCGATCCGGGGTCCGATCTCCACCGCGTCGCGGTCCGTGGCCCCGGCCGCGGTGCAGGTCACCTCGACCTCGGCCTGCGGTGCGTCGAAGACCCACCTGGCCTCCCAGGGGCCGGAGGAGCCGGAGGAGCGGGTGAAGCTGCCGCCCACCGGGCGCAGCGGCACCGCCCTGCCGTCCGCCTCGACCTCGCAGGTCGGGGGCAGCACCGAGGAGTCGACCCACACGAAGTGCTCGCCGGCCCCGACGTCGACCACGTGCGGCTGCCCGTCCAGGGGCACCGTGGCCTCGATGTCGAAGAAGCCGCGGAAGGCGAGCACCAGGCCCACCACCCCCACCACCACGCCGAGCGCCAGCAGGACGCCGCCGAGCACCAGCCGTCGTACGAGCATGGCGGCAGTCTGGCCGATTTCGGGGCCCCGGGCGGTTCTGGCATCATCTACGGCTGAGTCCTGCCCGGTGGGAACCCTCTCAGTCCCGCCCGAGGCAGAGCCCTCGAGGAGCACCAGCCCGGTCCCCACCTGGTCGGCGTGCGCCTCACCACCTTCCACCATCGAGGAGACACCACAACCGTGGCCGTCAAGATCCGCTTGAAGCGCCTGGGCAAGATCCGGGTGCCGCAGTACCGCATCGTCATCGTCGACTCGCGCAAGAAGCGCGACGGTCGGGTGATCGAGGAGATCGGCAAGTACCACCCCAAGGAGGACCCCTCGTACATCGAGGTCGTCTCCGACCGGGCGCAGTACTGGCTCGGCGTGGGCGCGCAGCCGTCCGACGCCGTGGCCGCGATCCTGAAGATCACCGGTGACTGGCAGAAGTTCAAGGGCCTGCCGGGCACCGAGGGCACCCTGAAGGTCAAGGAGCCCAAGGCCGACAAGCTCGAGATCTTCAACGCCGCGCTCAAGGAGGCCGACGGCGACGCTGCCGCGGCCACCACGAAGAAGGCGAAGAAGGCCGAGCCCAAGGCCGAGGAGCCCGCCGCGGAGGAGCCGAAGGCAGAGGAGGCCGCCGAGGCCCCCGCCGCCGAGGAGGCGCCCGCCGCCGAGGCTGCCGCCGACGAGAAGGCCGAGGCCTGAGCGAGATGCTCGCCGAGGCGCTGGAGCACCTGGTGCGCGGCATCGTCGACAACCCCGACGAGGTCAGCGTGCGCGACAAGACGCTGCGTCGCGGCTCCGTGCTCGAGGTCCGGGTCCACCCCGACGACCTCGGCAAGGTGATCGGCCGGGGCGGTCGCACCGCGAGCGCCTTCCGCACCGTGGTCAGCGCGCTGGCCGGTCGTGACGGTGCCCGCGTCGACTTCGTCGACGTGGACCGTCGACGGTAGGCAACGTCTGCACCCACCGACCCGTCAGAGATGATCTGACGGGTCGGTGGCATTTCCGGGGCCAGCCCGGGCCCAGCGAGGAAGGGAGCGCCCCCTGTGGAGGGCATCGAGGTCGTCGTCGGACGGATCGGCAAGCCGCACGGCATCCGTGGCGAGGTCACCGTCGACGTGCGCAGCGACGAGCCCGAGCGGCGCTTCGCCGTCGGCGCCCGGTTGCGGGCGCAGGCCCCGCGGGGGGCGGCCGGCGTGCCGGCGTACCTCACCGTCGCGCGCACGCGCTGGCACCAGGGCGTGTTGCTCGCCGGCTTCGAGGAGGCCGGTGACCGCACCGCCGCCGAGGGCCTGCGCGGCACCGTCCTGCACGTGACCCTCGACCCCGACGAGGTGCCGGAGGACCCGGAGGAGTTCTACGACCACCAGCTGGTCGGCCTGGTGGTCCACGACCTCGACGGCGCGGTCATCGGCACCGTCTTGGGCGTGGTGCATGGCGGCGCCCAGGACCTGCTGCAGGTCAAGGCCACCGACGGCCGGGACACGCTGGTGCCGTTCGTCGCGGCCCTGGTGCCCGTGGTCGACGTGGCCGGCGGCCGGGTCGTCGTCGCCGACCGGCCCGGGCTGGTCACGCCACTGCCCGAGGACGACTGAGCCGGGTGGTGGGCATGCGGCTCGACTACGTCACGATCTTCCCCGAGTACCTCGACGCGCTCGGCGTCTCGCTGCCCGGCAAGGCGGTCGAGAAGGGGCTGCTCGAGCTGCACGTGCACGACCTGCGCACGTGGACCACCGACCGGCACCGCACCGTCGACGACACGCCGTACGGCGGCGGGGCCGGCATGGTGCTGAAGCCCGAGCCGTTCGGGGAGGCGCTCGACGCGCTGGCCGTGGACGGGGCGACCGTGGTCGTGCCGACCCCCGCCGGGCGGCCGTTCACCCAGGCGATGGCTCGCGACCTGGCCACCCGGGAGCGGCTGGTCTTCCTGTGCGGTCGCTACGAGGGCATCGACCAGCGGGTGCTCGACCACGTCGCCGAGCGTGCCGAGCTGGTCGAGGTCTCCCTGGGCGACTACGTCCTCAACGGCGGGGAGGTCGCCGCGCTGGCGATCACCGAGGCCGTCGTCCGGCTGCTGCCCGGCTTCATGGGCAACGCCGCCTCCCTGGTCGAGGAGTCCCACGAGTCCGGGCTGCTCGAGCACCCGGTCTACACCAAGCCCGCCTCCTGGCGCGGTCACGAGGTGCCCGAGGTGCTGCTCTCGGGCCACCACGGGGCGATCGCCGCCTGGCGGCACGAGCAGGCGGTGCGTCGCACCGCCGAGCGCCGGCCCGACATGCTCGCCGCGGGGGACCGGCCCGAGGACCTCGACTGAGATTTCCGGGGGTCCTGCCCGCTGTGGCAGACTTCGCTGCTGGCCCGAGTCGGCCGAAGGGTCGCTCCGAGGAACGCACGGAGGACCTGCGTCGGGCCCCTGCCACAGGGGGAGTCCTGCGCCGCCGGCCGCGACGACCGGGCCGCACCCGAACACCTCAACACACCGCGGCTGACCTGTGGCACTCGCGAGGAGAAACATGACGAACGTGATCGCCGACATCGGCAGCGCCCTCAAGCGCGACGACGTCCCGGACTTCCGCGCCGGTGACACCGTCAAGGTCCACGTGAAGGTTGTCGAGGGCAACCGCTCCCGCGTCCAGGTCTTCCAGGGCGTGGTCATCCGCGTGCACGGCTCCGGCATCGGCCGCACCTTCACCGTCCGCAAGGTCTCCTTCGGCGTCGGCGTCGAGCGCACCTTCCCCCTGCACTCCCCGATCTTCGAGAAGATCGAGGTCGTGACCCGTGGTGACGTGCGTCGCGCCAAGCTCTACTACCTGCGCAACCTGCGGGGCAAGAAGGCCAAGATCAAGGAGCGCCGCGAGGCCTGATCCCACGTCCGCAGGTCGATGCGGGGAAGCAGCATGCTGCTCCTTACACTTCCCGCGTGACCAGCGACAGCGACGAGCCCACGACCGCGAGGTCCGTGGGCTCGTCCCGTTCCCGGGGCCTGCCGCTGTGGGCCGAGACCGTGCTCCTGCTCGTCGGGGCGGTGGGGCTGGCCCTGGTGATCAAGACCTTCCTCGTGCAGGCGTTCTTCATCCCCTCGGTCTCGATGGAGCCGGGCCTGGAGGAGGACGACCGGATCCTGGTCGAGAAGTGGTCGGGCTGGTTCGGCGGCGAGCCGGAGCGCGGCGACGTGGTGGTCTTCGAGGACCCGGGCGGCTGGCTCACCGCAGGCGAGGCCAGCGAGCCCACGAACCCGGTGGGCAGCTTCTTCGCCCGGATCGGCCTGCTGCCGACCGGCGGGCACCTGGTCAAGCGCGTCATCGGCGTCCCGGGCGACGTGATCGAGTGCTGCGACGAGCAGGGGCGGCTCACCGTCAACGGCGTGCCGATCGACGAGGACGCCTACGTCCTGGAGGACAAGGCCGTGCGCGGCTGCCGCGGGCCCATGACGGGCAACTGCGAGTGGAGCGCCGGGCCCGTCCCTGAGGGCACGGTCTTCGTCATGGGCGACAACCGCGGCAACTCCGCCGACTCCACGGTGCACATGTGCCTGGAGGGGGAGACCGAGTGCGTCCCGGGCGATGAGTTCGTGCCCGTGGACCTCATCACCGGGCGCCTGTGGACCACGGTCTGGCCCTTCGAGAACTTCGGCGGCCCCGAGGAGACCGACGCCTTCGCCGACGTGCCGGACCGCTCCGACGACGCACCCGACTCGGCGGCCGCTCTCCTCGACACAGCCGGCAGCGGGTCCCGGTAGGTCGCTGCCGTGTCCGTCCTGCCCCGGGGAGCCACGGTCCGGCGCGACGCCGGGCCCTACGGCTACGAGCGCGCGCTGCGCCGCCACGGCATCACCCACGTCGCCGGGGTCGACGAGGCCGGCCGGGGTGCGTGCGCCGGGCCGCTGGTCGCGGGTGCGGTCGTGCTCGCACCCGGCAAGGCCGGGATCGTCCCCGGGCTGGCCGACTCCAAGCTGCTGACGGCCGCCTCCCGCGAGCGCTGCTACGAGCAGGTCGTGCGCCGCGCGCTGGCCTGGTCGGTCGTCGTGGTCCCGCATGACGAGTGCGACCGGCTGGGCATGCACGTCGCCAACATCGAGGCCCTGCGACGCGCCGTGGCGCTGCTCGACGTCGCGCCGGACTACGTCCTGACCGACGGCTTCCCCGTGGACGGCCTGGGGGTCCCCGGTCTGGCGATGTGGAAGGGGGACCGCGTGGCCGCGTGCATCTCGGCCGCGAGCGTGGTCGCCAAGGTCACCCGCGACCGCATCATGGACGACCTCGACGGCCAGTGGCCGGCGTACGACTTCAGGACGCACAAGGGCTACATCACCGAGGCTCACACCGCTGCCCTCACCGAGCACGGACCCTCGCCCGTGCACCGGATGTGCTTCGTCAACGTGCGTCGCGCGGCGGGGCCGGCGGACCAGCGTCTAGAGTCGCCGGCGTGAGCGCCGAGGACCTCGAGAAGTACGAGACCGAGATGGAGCTGACGCTCTACCGCGAGTACCGCGACGTCGTGGGGATCTTCAAGTACGTCGTCGAGACCGATCGTCGCTTCTACCTGTGCAACCAGGTCGACGTGAAGGCGCGCACCGAGCAGGGCGACGTGTTTTTCGAGGTCTCGATGAGTGACGCCTGGGTGTGGGACATGTACCGCCCGGCGCGCTTCGCCAAGAACGTCAAGGTGCTGACGTTCAAGGACGTCAACGTCGAGGAGCTCCAGTCCTCCGACTTCGACCCGCCGAAGTCCTGATCCCCCTCCCACCGGCCGCGCCTGAGCGCGGCTGAGCACCCGTTCGGGCCGATCGTCTAGCCCACCTGGGCCATATCGCGTCACGACCCCCTGCGAGAGCCGTCCCACCTCCGTAGTGTGAGAGGCGGGAGAGGAACCGTCTCGGGTTTCGACATCGAGGTGGAGGCATGGTGAATCGGCGTCCGGCGCAGAGGGAGCGCGGAGCCGCAGCGGTCGAGTTCGCGCTCGTTGTGCCGCTGCTGCTGATGCTCGTCTTCGGCATCATCAGCTACGGCTACATGCTGAGCTTCCGACAGGCGCTGAGCCAGTCCGCCACCGAGGGCGCGCGGTCGGCGGCCGTCACACTGAACTCACCCGGTGGCACCGAGCAGGTCGACGCGGCCCGCAACGCACTCGACCAGGCTCTCGGCTCCTACGGCATCACCTGTGTCGGGACCTCCCTGATGCGCGGCGGCACCGCCGTGGGCACGTGCGCGGTCACCGTCGCGGCGTGCAGCAACGACACCAGCCGCGACTGCGCCAGCGTCGCCATCGACTACGACTACGCGAGCCACCCGCTGCTGCCGACCCCCGGCTTCGGGTTCGCGATGCCGGACAACCTGGGTTACACGGCAGTGGCGGAGGTGAGCTGACCGTGCGTCTCGGGGTGTGCCGCGACGAGCGTGGTGCGGTCGTGCCGATGGTGGCGATCATCCTCACGGTGCTCATGATCTCGGCGGCCTTCGCGGTCGACCTGGGCAAGCAGCGCGTCGTGCGTCAGGACATGCAGGCGCTCGCCGACGTGGTCGCCCTGGACATGGTCCGGGAGATCCGAGGTCGCACCGTGGCGGTGATCGAGGCGGACCCGGCCTGGCAGACCGCCATCGACCAGAGCGTCGCGCGCAACAGCAGCACCCTGGGGGACGACCCGGAGGTCGACGTGGTCCTCGGTGACGTCGACCCCGACACCCGGGTCTTCACGCCTCTCACGGGGGCCACCGAGCCCAACGGTGTCCGGGTGACCGCGGGCAGCGAGATCGACTTCGCGTTCGTCCCCGGCTCGGGCGGCGCGTCCCGCACGGCGATCGCCGCCACCGAGCCGGTCGCCTGCTTCCGCATGGGGTCCTTCGCCCTGGCCCTCTCGGCCGGCAACTCCGCACTCCTCAACACGCTGATAGGCGACGCCCTGAACCTGGGGGTGCTGTCCTACGACGGACTCGCCGACGCCGAGGTGTCGCTGCTGGGTCTGGCGGCCGAGCTGGGGGCGGCCTCCGCGGACGAGCTCCTGGCCCTGCCGAACGTGAGCCTGGGCGACCTCGTCCTGGCCACGGCAGAGGTGCTGGGCCAGGAGGGCGGCTCCACGGCGGACGTCCAGCTCCTCGAGACGGTCGCCGCGTCCGTGGGGTCCCTGCCCGCCGTCGCCGTCACCGACCTGATCGCGGTCGCTCCCGGCGCCGACTCGGCTCTCACCGCCGGGGTGAACGTCCTCGACCTGCTCGCCACCAGTGCCTTCCTCTCCAACGGCAACAGCTTCCTGACCATCCCGGATCTCCAGGCCTCCCTCGGCCTGACGGGGACCGGGCTCACCAGCAACCTGCAGGTCATCCAGGAACCGCAGTTCGGGTGCGGTCCGGTGGACGTCGCGCAGGCCAGCACCTCGCAGATCGCCATCGACCTGGGAGGCACGTTGGCCGCCCTGCCGGACATCCTGGGGACGACCGTCTCCGCCGACATGACGCTCGACCTCGACGTGGCCTCCGCGGACGGGACCCTGAAGGAGGTCAGCTGCGGGACGCTCGCACCCGGCAGTCCGGACACCATGCGGGTCGACGTCACCGACGGCCTGCTCACCGCGACCCTGACCGTCACCGTGACGCTGCGCGACCTCGGCATCCCGGTCGCGGGCGGGTCGATCGTGATCGGCACGGCGCCGCCGGTCGCTCCCGGGCAGGCGACCATGACGTTCCCGACCGAGGCGTCCTACACCACCCGCTACACCACGGGCTCGGGGAGCATCGGCCTCACGGGCCTGACCGCCAACACCTCCGGGTTCGTGCTGCTGGGCGTCCTGCCCGTCGGCGTGACGCTGAACGAGCTGTTGAGCGCGGTGCTCTCGGAAGTGGTCAACCCGCTCGTCGCCGCCCTCGACACCTCCGTCCTCACCCCGCTCACCGACCTGCTCGGCGCCAACGTCAGCGGCGCCGATGTCTGGGGCGTGCCGCGCCCCAACTGCGACGCCTCTGCCCTGCGTGGCTGACACGTATCGCCGGGGCTCCGCCGTCAGGACCGTCCACATGGCCCGAGATGACCATGCCCGGCTCGGCGCCCGACCACGATCTCTCGATTCGGCGGACGGAGGCTCCCCGAACACGCACACTGATGGTCTGGACCAGTGGCCGTCAGGGAGGGCGGGCACCGTGCGGAACTCCTCAGGTGGCGCATCGGGGCGTCGATGGGGGACTCGGGGGTCTGTTGGCTTCGGGAGGTGCCGGACCGTGCGAGCTCGGACCCCGTCGCTCCCGCGGGAACGCGGCGCCGCCGCCGTCGAGGCCGCGCTCGTGGTCTCCGTGCTGCTGGTCCCGCTGTTCCTGGGCATCATCACTTACGGGGACTACTTCTTCCGCGCACAGCGGGTCGACACCCTCGCACCCGGGGTGCCCGTCGGCGGCGTCGCCGGTGAGTTCACCTGTCAGGGCCTCAAGGACACCGTGGCTGCGACCGTCGTCGACGTGGTGGCCGACCTCGACGCCAGCCTCGCGGGGATCGACGTCAGCGACGTGACCGTCACCGTGGTGGAGGTCCTCCCTGATGTGGGGGTGACGGTGGACATCCACATCGAGACCTCGTTGACGAGCGGTCTCGCGTCATTGATCCCGCTGCCCGGTGGTGGCGCGATCGTGACGGACTTCAGCCAGCGGCTCCAAGATGTCACGATCACCGATGTGATGTGCGCATGAGTCGCCGTCCGTCCTCGGCGCCGCACCCCGGCCGCCGGTCGCGAGACGACCGGGGCGCCGTCGCGGTGCTCACCGGCCTCGTGAGCGTCGTCCTCCTCATCGTCGCCGGCTTCGCCGTCGACATCGGCAACACCTGGGCCCGCCGCGGGCAGCTCCAGGTCCAGGCGGACCGCGCAGCGACGTACGCCGCGCAGTTCCTGCCCGCCGACAGCGCCGCCGAGCAGCTCGAGCTCGCCAAGGGTGTCGCGTTCTACTACGCCTGCCACGCGGTCCAGGGGCAGCGTCAGCTGGACGCGTCGATCCCGGCCTGTCCGGCGGACCCGTCCTCGAGCACCCTGGACGCCTACGCCCAGGACCTGCTCGACGACGACATGGTCACCTTCCCCGTCCGCAACCAGGTCAAGGTCGTGACCCCCTGGGCGCGCATCGACTACGGGTTCGGTCGCGCCGCCGGGGCCGACGGGTCCACCCAGCGCAAGACGGCGACGGCGAAGGTGACCTCGCCCGGCATGCTCTCGCCGATGGCACTCTCGTTGGACTGCCTCCTCGACGTCGGGGCCAACGTCCTGGGAGGCGCGGGAGTTCCCTTCGGGTACATCTCGACCACCCACCAGGGCAGTGGCACGTCGACGACCAGCACGACGTGGCCGGGCACCGACACCTACGCCGCGGACCCTCAGCTCAACGGCATCGCGCCGGGACGCATCAACCAGCAGCTGCTCGGCCCCTACCCGACCGTCCAGGTCAGCGGCAGCCAGTGGCCGGTGCTCGGCGCCAACCAGCGCTACGTCATCGTGTTCCGCCAGGGATCCACGGTCCCGGTGACGCAGGAGGTCGGGGGCAACCTCGTGCTCGACGCCGGGAACAATCCCCGCCGGGTCGGGCACATCCCGGTCACGGTGCCGGCTCTCGTCGCCGCGACGACCGGGACCTGGCAGGTGAAGGTCGTCGTGGAGAACCTGGTCGCCGGTGTGCCGGTCAGTCGGACCTACTCCACCGACACCTCGACGTTAGACGTCGACCCGCTGGTGTCGACGACCGACGTCTCCTGCGGCCGGCTGCTCAAGAGCCCGCGCGCGGGGACGCAGGCGAACATCAACTTCGTGCACAACCTCCAGGAGGGGGTCGACCACCTCATCAACCAGCACCCCAGCCTGGTCTCGCTCGGCACCAGCCTCGACGACCTCGACCTCGCCGAGCTCAGCACCCTGCTGGGTCTGACCGAGTGCGCGGGGACCGACGTCAAGGACACCAACGGTCTCCAGCCCGGCGAGACACCGACGTGCGTGGTCACCAACATGAGCAACGCCTACGAGGCCGGTTTCACCCCGGGGATGATCGGATCCGAGGGCAGGTTGGCCTGCACCGCCGACAATCCCTGCCGGCCCGGCAAGTCCTTCTCGTTCAACGGGGTGGCGCTGAACAACGACCTGTTCACGGACTTCGTGAACAACACCTCGCTGCTCACCTCGGACATCTTCTTCGACCTCGACACCTACCTGGACACCAGCCTTCCGGTGGTCACCCCGCAGTCGAACCTGTCGCGGGAGATCTACAACTCCCACCGCTTCATGTGGGTGGCCGTGGTCTCCACGGCGGGCGCCGTGTCGGCGGTCCAGGCCGGTGACTACCCGGTCGTCACGTTCCGTCCGATCTTCATCACCCAGTCCTCGGCGTTGAGCGGGGTGCTGCCGCTGCTGGACACGGGGCTGCTCTCGCCGCTCGTCCCGACCCTCCAGAGCGCCCTGTCGCTCCTGGACACCTCGATGCGCACACTGCTCCAGGCGGGGCTGACCGACCAGAACGGCCTGCTCGTCGACTCCTCCAACAACCTCTCGGCCGTCCGGTTCATGACGATCACCCCCGACGCGTTGCCGGCCGTGCCTGCGGACTACGCCGGCCCGGAGGCGGAGTACCTCGGAGTCGGACCCCGCATCATCAGGCTGGTCGAGTGAGCACCCGTCGGGGCCACGGGCGCCGGCGGGAGGACCGCGGCAGCGTCGTGGTCGAGTTCGCCCTGGTCGTGCCGTTGGTGGTGCTGATGCTCATCGGCATCATCCAGTACGGCTACCACTACTGGGCGATGCAGACGGCCTCCGCCACCGCTCGCGAGGCGGCGCGCCGTCTGGTGGTGGGCACGGACCCGGTCTGCACCGTGGCCGAGGCGCAGGGGAGGGCGGCCGGGCCCGCGGTCGGGTCGTCGGTACCCTCGGTCGTCTACTCCTACGACAACGCGGGCAACACCGCCGTCCGGGGGTCGCTGGTCACGGTGACCGTCACCATCCAGTCCCTCGACATCGGCATCGTCCCGTTGCCCTCCGGCGGGGTCGTGCAGCAGTCGGCCACCAACAGGGTGGAGAACGTGCCGATCGACCCCCTGCTCTGCACCGGGCCCTGACCGCCGGCCCACCAATCGTCCACAACGGCTCGCCGGGCCGGGTCTTCCCCCGGGTCGTCGCAGTCCCCTGTCGAGACGTCCCGCGCTGATCCAGGCTCCTGGGTCAGGAGGTGGGCGATGACCCAGGACAGTCAGGACAGACGTACGCCGCGGCAGGCGCTCGGTGCCTACGGCGAGAGGGTGGCGGCGGCGTACCTCGAGGACGTCGGTCTCGAGGTGCTCGACCGCAACTGGCGGTGCAGCGAGGGCGAGATCGACCTGGTGCTGCGCGAGGGCACCGTGCTGGTCGTGTGCGAGGTCAAGACGCGCACCGGCGAGGACGGTGCCGGCCCCCACGAGGCGATCACGCCGACCAAGCTCGAGCGACTGACCCGGCTCGCCGAGCGGTGGCAGGCGGAGCACGACCTGCGGGCGCCCGAGGTGCGCATCGACCTCGTCGCCGTCCACCACCCCGCCCGCGGTGCCGCCCGCGTCGAGCACGTGCGGGGGCTGGTCTGATGCCGGTCGCGACCGCCCGCACCGTCTCCCTCGACGGCGCCGTGGGGCACCTCGTCACCATCCAGGCCGACGTCTCGCCGGGACAGGTGCGGGTCGACCTGGTCGGCCGGGTCGACCAGGCGCTCGGCGAGGCGCGCGACCGGGTGCGGATGGCGATCATCAACTCCGAGCTCGACTGGCCCGCGACCAAGCGCGTGACCGTGCTGCTCTCGCCGGCCGACCTGCACAAGCGCGGCACCCACCACGACCTCGGCATCGCCCTCGCGGTGCTCGCGGCCGAGGGGAGCATCGCCCCCGAGCTGCTGGCGCACTGCCTCTTCGTCGGGGAGCTGACCCTCGACGGCAGCCTGCGCAGCGTCCGCGGCGTGCTCCCGATGGTGCTGGCCGCCCGCGAGCACGGCATCACCACCGTCGTGGTCCCGGAGCCGCAGGCCGAGGAGGCGATGATGGTGCCCGGCACGACCGTCTTCGGCGTCCGGTCGCTGGCCCAGGCGATCGCGGTCCTCTCCGGGCAGCCGCTGCCGGAGGCGCCACCGGTCGTCCGCTCGGCCGGCGCCAACCTGCTGCACTGGCGCGGTTCCACCCGCCACGAGGATGTCGACCTCGCCGACGTCCTGGGCATGGACGACGCCCGCTTCGCACTCGAGGTCGCCGCGGCAGGTGGGCACCACCTGATGCTGTCCGGGCCCAAGGGCGCCGGGAAGACCACGCTGGCCGAGCGGATCCCGACGATCCTGCCGGACCTGGCGCCGGAGGAGTCGCTGGAGCTCACCGCGATCCACTCGCTGGCCGGTGTCCTCGACCCCGGTGCGGGGATGATCGTGCGCCCGCCGTACTCCGCGCCCCACCACGACGCCAGCAAGACCAGCATCGTGGGCGGCGGCTCCGGCCAGGTCCGTCCGGGCGAGCTGAGCCGCACCCACGCCGGGGTGCTTCTGCTCGACGAGTTCCCGCTCTTCCGCCGTGACGTGATCGAGGCGCTGCGCGAGCCGCTGGAGAACGGTGAGATCACCGTTGCCCGGGCCGAGGAGCTGGTGACCCTGCCGGCCAGGACGATCCTCGTCGTCGCGGCCAACCCCTGCCCCTGCGGCGAGCACCGGCCCGACGTCGGGAAGGACACCTGCCGCTGCAAGCCGGTGGCGCTGCGGGAGTACCGCTCGCGCCTCACCGGCCCGGTCGCCGACCGGATCGACATCACCCGGCACGTCCAGCCGCTCAGCCCGCACCAGCGGGTCGACCGCTTCGCCGCCCGCGAGGACTCCGCCACCGTCCGGGCCCGGGTGGAGGCCGCGCGGGCCCGGCAGGCCGAGCGGTACGCCGACACCGGCTGGCGGCTCAACGCGCACGCGACCGGAGTGGCACTGCGCGACCGTTGGCCGCTCACGGCGTCCGCCACCCGCACCCTCGACGAGCACGTGGTCAAGGGAGCGCTGACCAACCGCGGTGCCGTGCGCGTGCACCGGCTGGCCTGGACCGTGCACGACCTGGACCCGTCCTCGACCGGGGCGCCGGGCCCGGCGGCGCTCGACGTCGCCTTGCGACTGCGGCAGGGCCGGCCGCTGCTGGACTCCACCGTCCGCGGTCGGGAGTGCAGCGCATGAGCGCCGTGAGCGGGCGCCGGGTCGACCCGGCGGTGGACGAGGACCGGCTGCACCGGGTGGCGGTCGCGCACCTGACCGAGCCGGGGGACCCGCGGGTGTCCGGGCTGGTCGACGACCTGGGTGCCGCCGTCGTCCACGACGGGCTGCTCCGCGGCCTGGACCTCGAGGGCCTGGGCGTCGACGCGGCGGCGCGGATCGGTGCCCTGGAGCCGGAGCGCGCCCTCGAGCAGGCCCACCGCGCCGGGCTCCGGTTCGTCGTCCCCGGCGACTCCGAGTGGCCTGTCCGGCTCGACGACCTGGTCCGGGCAGCGCCCGTCGGCCGGCACGGCGGCCGGCCCCTGGGGCTGTGGGTGCGCGGACCGCTGGGGCTCGACGAGCTGGACGCCTCCGTCGCGCTCGTCGGGGCCCGCGCTGCGACGACATACGGCACCGACACCACGGCCCGCCTCGCGGTCGGCGCGGCGAACGCGGGGTGGACCGTGGTGTCCGGGGCGGCCTTCGGCATCGACCAGGCCGCCCACCGCGGGGCGATCGCGGGTGGTGGCCGCACGGTCGGGGTGCTCGCGTGCGGTGCCGACCGGGTCTACCCGCAGGCCCACGCCCGGCTCATCGACCACCTCGCCGAGGAGCACTGCATCGTCTCCGAGACGGTGCCGGGAGGGGCGCCGACCCGGATCCGGTTCCTCAGCCGCAACCGACTGATCGCTGCGCTCACCCAGGGCACGGTCGTGGTCGAGGCCGCGGTGCGCAGCGGGGCGCTCAACACCGCGAACTGGGCCGGCCGCCTGCACCGCCACCTCATGGGCGTCCCGGGCCCGGTCACCAGCGCCCAGTCGGCCGGGGTGCACCAGATGCTGCGGGAGGACGCCGCGCTGGTGGTGACGCGGTCCGAGGAGCTGCTGGAGACGCTCGCGCCGGCGGGGGAGCGGACCACGAGCCGGGTCCGCGGAGCGGACGGCCCACGGGACCGGCTGACCCACCGGCAGCGCCAGGTCCTGGAGGCGGTGCCGCTACGACGGCCGGCCGACGACTTCTCGATCGCGGGGACGGCCGGGCTGGCGCCGCTGGAGGTGCGGGGGACGCTGCTGGTGCTGGCCGAGCAGGGCTACGTGCAGCGCGAGGGCGTGGGGTGGCGCCTCGCCGACGCGGATCCCCGAGCACCGGGGCAACCCTTCCTAGACTCGACCGGGTGAGCGAGGAGGCAGAGACGACCGAGGCTCTCCCCGCCGCGTTCACGCAGGTCCTGGCCGACTACCGCCGCCACCTCGAGGCCGAGCGGGACCTCTCGGCGCACAGCGTGCGGGCCTACCTCACCGACGTCGGGAGCCTGCTCGAGCACGCGCGACGGCTCGGCCACACGCAGCTCGACACCCTCGAGCTGCGGACCCTGCGCAGCTGGCTGGCCCAGCAGCAGTCGCTGGGTCGCAGCCGTACGACGCTGGCCCGGCGCGCCACGGCGGCGCGCGTCTTCACCGCCTGGCTCGCCCGCACCGGCCGCGTGCCAGCGGACCCCGGTTCGAGCCTGGCCAGCCCGCGGGCGCACCGGGTGCTGCCACCGGTCCTGCGCAAGGACGAGGCCGAGGCCCTGGTCCACGCGGCCGCCGAGCACGCCGACGACGGCAGCCCGATCGGGTTGCGGGACGTCGCGGTGCTCGAGCTGCTGTACGCCACGGGAGTACGCGTGGGGGAGCTGTGCGGCCTCGACGTCGACGACCTCGACACCGAGCGGCACGTCCTGCGGGTGCTGGGCAAGGGACGCAAGGAGCGCACCGTGCCCTACGGACGACCCGCCGACCTCGCCCTCCGGCTCTGGCTGCGTCGGGGCCGTCCCGCGCTGCTCGCCCCGCACTCCGGTCCGGCGCTCTTCCTCGGCGCCCGGGGTGGCCGCCTGGACCCCCGGACCGTGCGCACCCTGGTGCACCGGCGGATCGCGGAGGTGCCGGGCGCGCCCGACATCGGGCCGCACGGGCTGCGGCACACGGCGGCGACGCACCTGCTCGAGGGTGGCGCCGACCTGCGTTCGGTCCAGGAGCTGCTGGGCCACGCCTCGCTGGCCACGACTCAGCTCTACACCCACGTCACGACCGACCGGTTGCGTCGGGCCTACCAGCAGGCCCACCCCCGCGCCTGACGACTGCTCCCGCTCGGTCGGGCGGGACCTCGCTCCGGTCGACCCGGCGCGGCGCCGGGCACCCGCCGACTCTCCACAAGCCACGTGCAAGCAGTGCCCTCCCCAGGCCGCCCGCCGCATCGGGCACCGGTGCCCGTCGCCGGCCAGCCTGGCTGCATGCTCCCCGTGCTCACGGCCCTGACCGTCCTGCTCGTGCTCGTCCTCCCCGCCGGACGCGTCACCGCTGCGCCCGGTGCCGCCGGCCGGGTCCTCGTCGTCCCTGCGCCGCTAGCCACGACGGACGGCGAGACCGACCCGGTGGGCACCTGGCCGCTCCGCCCGGACCCCGAGGTCGTCCACGGCTTCGACCCGCCGGCGACGCCCTGGGGCGCCGGTCACCGGGGCGTGGACCTGCTCGGTCACCCCGGCCAGGTGGTCCGCTCAGCCCTCCCCGGCACCGTGTCGTACGCCGGGGTCCTGGCGGGTCGCGGGGTCGTGGTCGTGTCCCACGGCGCCACCCGCACGACCTACCAGCCCGTGGCCGCGGCCGTCGACCTGGCCGTGGGCGACCCGGTCGGGGCAGGGCAGCGGCTGGGCCTGCTGGAGGCCGCCGGGTCGCACTGCGCCCCGCGCAGCTGCCTGCACTGGGGCTGGCTCGAGGGCACGACGTACCTCGACCCCCTGCGCCTGGTGGGCCTCGGGCCGGTCCGGCTGCTGCCGTTCCTGGACGGGACGGTCCCGACCGGCGTCCCGGCCACGGCGACCCGGCCCGTGCCCGTCGCCGGGACGCCGGTGCTGCCAGCGTCGCCGCTGCCGCCCTGGTGGTGACGCTCGGCCTCCCGGCGGCGACCACGTGCCGGATTGGCGGTGCCGGTCGCCGACGGCGTACGCTGGCCGACGCAATCCTCAGGGATTGACTTCGCACGTCTGCAGACCACGACGTCCCGCCTCTCCGGCGGGGCGACCACCCGTGGGCGCCGACTCCCGGTCCCGGTCCTCCGGGTGGGGTCGCGCGTGGGCGTCAGGGCGAGCCGGCACCCGTCGGTGAGCAGCAACTGGAAACCAACCGGATCCACACCGGTGCGTCCTGGTCCGCCGCGAGGCGGACTGCCAAGGTCGCGCGCACGGTGGCGGGCCCACCACAGGAGAGAACCCCTCATGGCAGTCGTGACCATGCGCCAGCTCCTCGAGAGCGGCGTCCACTTCGGACACCAGACCCGTCGCTGGAACCCGAAGATGAAGCGCTTCATCATGACCGAGCGCAACGGCATCTACATCATCGACCTGCAGCAGTCGCTGTCCTACATCGACCGCTCGTACGCCTTCATCAAGGAGACCGTCGCCAAGGGCGGCACCGTGATGTTCGTGGGCACGAAGAAGCAGGCCCAGGAGGCGATCGCCGAGCAGGCGACCCGCGTCGGGATGCCCTACGTCAACCAGCGCTGGCTGGGCGGCATGCTCACCAACTTCCAGACCGTGCACCAGCGGATCAACCGCCTCAAGGAGCTCGACCTGGTCGACTTCGACGACGTCGCGGGCTCCGGTCGCACGAAGAAGGAGCTCCTGCAGATGAAGCGGGAGCGCGACAAGCTCGACAAGACCCTGGGCGGCATCCGCGAGATGAGCCGCACCCCCGCCGCGGTGTGGATCGTCGACACCAAGAAGGAGCACCTCGCCGTCGAGGAGGCCCGCAAGCTCCGGATCCCGATCATCGGCATCCTGGACACCAACTGCGACCCCGACGAGGTCGACTTCCCGATCCCGGGCAACGACGACGCGATCCGCGCCGTCGGCCTGCTGACCCGCGTGGTCGCCGACGCCGTCGCCGAGGGCCTCATCGCCCGCTCGGGTGCCGGCGCGAAGACCGAGGGTGCCGAGAACGGCGCCGCGGAGCCGCTGGCCGAGTGGGAGCGTGAGCTCCTCACCGGTGACGCCGAGAAGGCCGCCGAGACCGCGACCGCCGCCGACGGCGAGGCTGCGTCCGAGGCGACCGGTGCCTCCAGCGAGGCCGCCGCGTCCGACGCCGCCGCCGAGGCCGCTGCCCCCGAGGCTGCTGAGGCCGCCGAGTCCGCGGAGGCCGCCGAGGCGCCCGCCGCCGACGAGGCCAAGGCCTGACGGTCCGCCCCGCCCCTCCCACTCACGACGCAAGGACGACGAGTACATGGCATACACCGCTGCCGACGTGAAGAAGCTCCGCGAGCTCACCCAGGCCGGGATGATGGACTGCAAGAAGGCCCTCGACGAGTCCGACGGCGACTTCGACAAGGCCGTCGAGCTGCTTCGGGTCAAGGGTGCGGCCAAGGCCGCTGCCCGCGCCGCCGAGCGCGAGGCCTCGGCTGGTCTGGTCGCTGCCTCCGGCAACGCCCTGATCAGCCTGCGGGCCGAGACCGACTTCGTGGCCAAGAACGAGGCGTTCATCAACGCCGCCCAGCAGATCGCCGACGCCGCCGACGCCCACAAGGTCGGCGACGCGGAGGCCCTCAAGGCCGTCTCCCTCGGTGACTCCACCGTCGGCGAGACCGTCGAGGAGCTCGCCCGCACCATCGGCGAGAAGATCGAGCTCGGCGAGGTCGCCTACTTCGAGGGCACGACCACGGTCTACCTGCACAAGAAGGCCTCCGACCTGCCCCCGACCCTCGGCGTGCTCGTCGAGTACGAGGGCGACGAGGCCGCCGCCCGCCAGGCCGCGCAGCAGGCTGCCGCCCTCAAGGCGCAGTACCTCACCAGCGACCAGGTCCCGGCCGACGTCGTGGAGGCCGAGAAGGACGTGCTGACCAAGAAGACGCTGGAGGAGGGCAAGCCCGAGGCTGCCGTCACCAAGATCGTCGAGGGTCGCATCAACGCCTTCTTCAAGGAGATCGTGCTCCTGGACCAGGAGTCGGTCTTCGAGGCCAAGAAGTCGGTCAAGCAGGTCCTGGACGCCGCCGGCACCACGGTCACCCGCTTCGCCCGCTTCGAGGTCGGCGCCTGACCCGCTGCACCAGCGGCGACAAGCACCACCCGCAGCACTGCACCACCCGACCAGCCCCACCTGACCAGCCAGGGCTGCTCATGACGCTCGCGATCCGCTAGGTTCGCGTGGACGTCGAAGGAGGCCGGTCCGCTTGAATCCCCACCACAGGTCGAGCGGACCGGCCTCCTCGCACGTCCGGCCGCCCACTCCCTCTCGGAAGGACGCACCATGACCCAGTACCAGCGTGTGCTGCTCAAGCTCTCCGGGGAGGTCTTCGGCGGCGGACGGGTCGGCGTCGACCCCGACGTCGTCAACACCATCGCCCGCGACGTCGCCGAGGTGGTGCGCAGCGGCGTCCAGGTCGCGATCGTCACCGGCGGCGGCAACTTCTTCCGCGGCGCCGAGCTGCAGCAGCGCGGCATGGACCGCGTCCGCGCCGACTACATGGGCATGCTCGGCATCGTCATGAACTGCCTGGCGCTGCAGGACTTCCTGGAGAAGCTCGGCGTCGAGACCCGCGTGCAGACGGCCATCACCATGGGCCAGGTCGCCGAGCCCTACGTCCCGCGCCGCGCCATCCGGCACATGGAGAAGGGCCGGGTCGTCATCTTCGGCGCCGGCATGGGCATGCCCTTCTTCTCCACCGACACCGTGGCGGTCCAGCGGGCGCTGGAGAGCCGCTGCGACGCGGTCTTCTTCGCCAAGAGCGGGGTCGACGGGGTCTACGACGCCGACCCCCGCAAGCACCCGGACGCGAAGAAGTACGACCGGATCACCTTCGACGAGGCCATCGGCAAGGGCCTGGCCGTCGTCGACCAGACCGCCTTCACCCTCTGCGCCGAGAACAAGCTGCCGATGGTCGTGTTCGGCATGGAGCCGGAGGGCAACATCCCGCGCGTGCTCAAGGGTGAGAGGATCGGGACGCTCGTCGAGGCCGGCTGAGCCCGGAGCGACGACCGCCACGCGCCACACCAGCACCACGACGTACGACGCAGCGACGACGAGACGACAAGACCAGGAGCCCCACGGTGATCAACGACATCCTCAACGAGGCCGACAGCAAGATGGACAAGTCGGTCGACTCCACCCGCGAGGAGTTCGCCGCCATCCGCGCGGGCCGCGCCAACCCCTCGGTCTTCAACAAGATCGTCGTGGACTACTACGGCAGCCCCACCCCGCTGCAGCAGCTCGCCTCCTTCACGACCCCGGAGGCGCGCGTCATCATCATCGCGCCCTACGACCAGGGCGCGACCAAGAACATCGAGCGCGCGATCCGCGACTCCGACCTGGGCGTCAACCCGACCGACGACGGCAAGGTCCTGCGCTGCGTCTTCCCCGAGCTGACCGAGGAGCGTCGCAAGGAGTTCATCAAGGTCGCCCGGGCCAAGGCCGAGGACGGCCGGGTCGCCGTGCGCAACCTGCGCCGCACCGCCAAGCAGAACCTCGAGAAGCTCGAGAAGGACGGCGAGGTCGGCAAGGACGACGTCACCGGCGCCGAGAAGAAGCTCGACTCGATCACCAAGAAGCACACCGACTCCATCGACGAGATGCTCAAGAACAAGGAGGCCGAGCTGCTGGAGGTCTGAGGACCTCCCGCTCGCTCGCCACGATGGCCGCCCCCACCCCCACGGGACAGCCCACCCCGACCAAGGACCACGGTCGGGCAGGTCGCGACCTCAAGGCCGCGGTCGGCTCGGCCGTCGTCCTGCTCGGCTCGATCGCCGCGTCGCTGCTGTTCTTCAAGGCCGCCTTCATGCTCATCGTGGCCGTCGCGGTGTGCGTCGCGGTCTGGGAGCTCGGCCGCGGCTTCTCGGTGAAGGGCATCGACCTGCCCGAGGAGCCGCTCATGGTGGGCGGGGTCTCGATGGTGGTCGTGGCCTACCTCTTCGGCTCCGACGCCCTCGTCACCGCCACGGCGGTCACCGGACTGGTCACGATGCTGTGGCTGCTGCGCCGGGGGATCGAGGGCTACGTCCAGAACGCCACCGCCTCGCTCTTCACCCTCGTCTACGTTCCCTTCCTGGGCTCGTTCGTCGCGCTGCTGCTGGCCGAGGGTGGCCTGGACGGCAGCGGCCTGGACGACGACGGCGTCCGGGGCATCATCGCCTTCATCCTGGTCACGATCGCCTCCGACATCGGCGGGTACGCCGCCGGCGTGCTGTTCGGCAAGCACCCCATGGCCCCGGTCATCTCGCCGAAGAAGTCCTGGGAGGGCTTCGCCGGTTCCCTGGTCGCCACGGTGGCGGCCGGCATCGCGCTGGTGGTCTACCTGCTCGAAGGTGACTGGTGGGTCGGGGTCGCCCTGGGTCTCATCGCGGTGGTGATGGCCACGCTCGGCGACCTGTGCGAGTCGGTGATCAAGCGCGACCTCGGCATCAAGGACATGAGCCAGGTCATCCCCGGCCACGGCGGCCTGATGGACCGGCTCGACTCGCTGCTCGCCACCATCGCGCCGATCTGGCTGCTGCTCCACCACCTCGTCTTCGCGTCCTGACGTGACCGTCCACCTCGTCCGGCACGGCCGTTCCCTCCCCGACCCGACGCGCCCCGCGAGCGAGTGGCCGCTGGACCCCGCGGGGTACGACGACGTGTGGGCGTTGCGCGACCGCCTGCCCGCCGCGGCGGCGTGGGCCTGCTCACCCGAGCCGAAGGCGCTTGCGACGGCCGAGCTGCTCACCGATGGCGAGATCGGCGTCGTGCCGGAGCTGCGCGAGCACGAGCGCGCCGCCGGGTTGTTCGCCCCCGAGGACTTCCCCGACGTGGTCGCGCGCGCCTTCGCCGACCCCGCCCGCGCGGCCACGGACGGCTGGGAGCCGCTGCAGCACTGCGCGGACCGGGTCGTCCCCGCCGTACGCCGCCTGGTGGAGGTGCACGAGGGGCAGGACCTCGTGCTGGTCGGCCACGGGACGGCGTGGACGCTCGCGCTCGCGGCGCTCACCGGCGCCGAGCCAGACCTGGACCGGTGGGCGACGCTGCGGATGCCGGACGTCTGGACCGTCGAGGTCTGAGCCCGGCGCGCCGCCCGCCACGCCCGAGCGGCGCGTACCCGCGTACGGACCCTCCGCACGGGGCATGCTGGCCCCATGAACGACACCGACTCCCGCGAGCCTCGCGTCGAGCCGCGGGACGTCGACGGCGCGGACCCCACCGCGGCCCAGCCCGCGGCCCAGACCGGCGAGCAGCCCGGCGAGCCCACCGTCGGCTGGTGGCACCGCGACCATCCGGTCTTCGCCTCACTCGCGGGCTTCTTCACCGGCCTGGTCTTCGTGGTCGTCGTCCCGGGGGCCTACGCAGCGCTGCTGGCCTCGATGGTGGACACCGAGTCGGCCGAGGACCTCTTCCCCTTCGTCCTGGTCGCCCTGGCGGTGCCGATCGCGCTGCTGGTGCACCCGCACACCCGCCGGTTCGGTCGCTACATGCTGCTCGGCATCGTCTCCACGGCCCTGGTCGTCGGCGGCGTCGCGGCGCTGGTGCTCTGGTTCCTGGTCAACCGCTGAGCCGCTCGCAGGTCTGCCTGTGACGGCCCGGCCGGCGCGCGGGGCCGAGGTCACGCGCTCGACGGTTCGGCCGGGTCGCGGCCCGGGTGGGAGGATGGTGCGCGATGCCTGACCACGACACCCCGAAGCAGCTGCCCCTGGTGATGGAGGAGCCGCGCGGCCGCAAGAAGCCGCCGCGGCACCTCGCCGACCTGACCCCTGCCGAGCGCAAGGAGCTGCTGGAGGAGAAGGGGCTGCCCGGCTTCCGGGCCAAGCAGCTCTCGACGCACTACTTCGCCCGGCTGGTCGACGACCCCGAGCAGATGACCGACCTCCCCGCCGGCCAGCGCGCCGAGCTCGTGGAGGCGCTGCTCCCCGGGCTGATGACCCCGCTGCGGACGATGGAGGCCGACAAGGGCACCACCGTCAAGACGCTGTGGCGGCTCTTCGACGGAGCCCTCGTCGAGTCGGTGCTCATGCGCTACCCCGACCGCGCCACCATGTGCGTCTCCAGCCAGGCCGGGTGCGGCATGGCCTGCCCGTTCTGTGCGACCGGTCAGGGCGGCCTGCAGCGCAACATGAGCACCGCCGAGATCGTCGAGCAGGTGCTCGCCGGCGCTCGCGCGCTCGCCCGCGGCGAGGTCCCCGGCGGCCCGACCCGGGTCTCCAACGTCGTCTTCATGGGCATGGGGGAGCCGCTGGCCAACTACAAGGCGGTCGTCGGCGCCGTACGCCGGCTCACCGACCCCACCCCCGACGGCCTGGGCATGTCCGCGCGCGGGGTCACGGTCTCGACCGTGGGCCTGGTCCCGCGGATCAAGCAGCTGGCCACCGAGGGCGTCCCGGTCACGCTCGCGCTGAGCCTGCACGCCCCCGACGACGAGCTGCGCAACGAGCTGGTCCCCATCAACACCCGCTTCTCGGTCGCGGAGACCGTCGAGGCCGCCTTCGAGTACGCCGAGACCACCAAGCGCCGCGTCTCCATCGAGTACGCCATGATGCGCGGCATCAACGACCAGGCCTGGCGTGCCGACCTGCTCGCCGACGTCCTCTACGCGACCGGCGCCGACTGGGGCTGGGTGCACGTCAACCTGATCCCGCTCAACCCGACGCCCGGGTCGAAGTGGACCGCCTCGGACCCCGCCGACGAGCGCGAGTTCGTCCGGCGCCTCGAGGCCCGGGGCATCCCCACCACCGTCCGAGACACCCGCGGCAGCGACATCGACGGCGCCTGCGGCCAGCTCGCCGCCACCGAGTGAGCCGGTCGTCCCGGTGCCCCTGACGCGTGACGACGTCCTCCGCGCCGTCGACGAGTGGTTGTGGGTCCCCGAGGACGCCGAGCGCGTCGACACCCCTGACGGGGTCCTCGTGCGGTGGCCGTCGTGGTTCGAGCACCCGGCCAGCCTCCTGCGGTTCCACCCGGTCGGTGACCCCGCCGAGGCCCTGGCCGGCTTCTGCGCCCAGGCCCGCGACTGGAGCGCCGACCGCCTCCAGGTCTGGGTGACCATCGACGCCGATGTCGCCCTCGAGGACGTCGTCCGCGCCGCGGGCGGGAAGCCCGGGGAGACGCTGGCGGTGCTCGCGCTCGACCTGACCGCGGCACGCCCCGACCTCGGGCCCCGGCCCGGGCTCGAGCTGCGCCGTGACGACCACGACCTCGCCACCCACGCCGACTACTACCGGCTCAACGCCGAGGTCTTCGGCGGCTCGATGCCGTCGGAGGAGGAGCTGCGCGCGAGCCTGGCGCGCCAGGTGCCCGAGCAGTGGAGCGTGATCGCCTACGAGCAGGGACGCGCGGTCGGCAGCGGCGGCATCACCGTCGCCGGCGACGTCGCCCGGCTCTGGGGAGGCTGCACCCTCGAGGAGGCGCGCGGGCGCGGGGTCTACCGCGCCGTCCTCGACGCCCGTCTGCGTGCGGGCGCCGACCACGGGTGCACCATGGCGCTGGTCAAGGGCAACACCGCCACGTCCGGGCCGATCCTGCGCCGGGCCGGCTTCACGGCGTACGGCGAGGAGCGGCTGTTCCAGGTGCCCCTGGGCTGAGCTCGTCAGGCCAGCAGCTCGGCCGCTTCCTCGACGGTGTCGACGAGGTGCACGAACCGCTCCATTGCCCGGTCGCGGGCCAGCGCCTCCAGCAGCGGCCACGCGGGCAGGGTGCGGGTCCAGTGCTCGACGCCGACCAGCACCATAGGGGCCACGCCCGAGGCGTCCGCGTAGTAGTTCTCGCAGGCGTCCTGGAAGACCTCCTGCACGGTGCCGGCCGCGCCCGGCAGGAAGACGATGCCGGCGTCGCACACCTCGAGCAGGATCGACTCGCGGGTCGCGTTGCGGAAGTACTTCGCGATCGCCGTCGCGAAGACGCCCGGCGGCTCGTGGCCGTAGTGCCAGGTCGGGATCGCCAGGTTCTCGCGCGCGTCGGGCCAGCGCTCGCGGACCTCCATGGCCGACGAGACCCACGCGTCCACCGAGGGTCGGTACGTCGGCACGGCGGCCAGCAGCGACAGCGCCTCCGTCAGCGCCTCGGTCGGCTCCCCGGCCAGCCGTGCCCCGAGGTTGGCGGCCTCCATCGCGCCCGGCCCGCCGCCGGTCGCCACGGTCAGCCGGTCGCCCAGCAGGTGCCCGAGGCGTGCTGCGTCGGCGTACGTCTCCTCACCCCGCAGGGCCCGGTGCCCGCCCATGACGCCGACGACCCTGCGCCCCAGGCGCCAGGCGTCGAGGGCGACGTCGATCGCGTGGTCGTGCAGGACCCGGGCCAGGGCCGCCTCGCCCGGCGCGACGTCGGCGCGGGCCTCCTGCGACCAGGCGTAGGCGCGACCGTCGAGGGAGTTGACCCAGCGCGGGGCGTCGTAGAGCTCGGGCGCGGTGTAGAGCGAGGTGCGGGCGGGGTCGACCGGCAGCGGCCGGTCGGCCAGCGAGGGCAGCACGATCGCCCCGCCGGCCTCGGCCCGGGTGGCGTCGTCCCCGGCGAAGTCGCAGCCGAGGAAGGTCGCCCCGTCGACGTCGCGGCCCTGCAGCAGGTCCGGGCGGCTGCGCAGGTCGAGGTGGCGCACCCGCCACCCCGACAGCGACCGCACCCCCTCGTCAAGCCGGCGCTCGAGGTCGGCGAGGGTGGTGACGTCGACCGTGCGGCCCCGGGTGCGTCTCACGGGGGGAACCTACGCGACTGCTTCCCTAGAACGCGTGCGCCATGAGCTCCCCGAAGAGCTCCTGCTCGTCGACCTCCAATCCCCGGGCGCGGAACCAGCGGCACATGTTGCGGCAGTCGCGCAGCAGGAAGTCCATCCCGTTGGCGTTGCCGACCAGGTCCACGACCTGCGGCAGGTCGATGACCACGAGCCGCTCGCCCGCGGCGAGGGTGTTGTACGGCGACAGGTCGCCGTGCACGATCCCCGCCTGCACCATCGTAGCGAGCGCGTCGCGCAGCTGGTCGTAGTAGGTGGCCAGCAGCGCGGGCCCGGGGCGGGTCTGCGCGAGCCGCGGCGCCGTCTCGACCCCGTCCTCGCCCTCGACGGTGATCCACTCCATGAGGATCTCCTGCCCGTCGAGCTGCACGGGGTAGGGGACCGGCAGCCCGAGCAGCCAGCACCGCTTGAGCGCCTCCCACTCCGAGACCGCCCACTCGCCGGCGGCGACGATCTTCCCCCAGGTGCTGCCGGCCTTGAGGGCGCGCTGGTCGCGCGAGCGCTTGACGCTGCGGCCCTCGGTGTAGGTCGCGGCGCGGTGGAAGGTGCGGTGCTCGGTGGAGCGGTAGCGCTTGGCCACCATGACCACCGACTCCCCGAGCGCGTCCGAGCCGGGGACGGCGCGCTCGAGCAGGTAGGCGTCGGCCTCCTTGCCGGTCTTGAGGATGCCGAGCTCGGTGTCGATCGCGCCCTGGGAGGTCACGACCCAGTCAGGCCGTGGCTCCGGGCCGCGCGAGAGCGGCTCCACGCTGAGCCAGGTGGACCAGCGCTGGGTGTCGTCGTCGATGTCCTCGACCGCGTGCCAGTCGAGGAGGAAGGACGGGTCGATGCCGTCCAGGGGGTCCACCTCGCGACGGGTGTCGAGGTGGAGGAGGTGGTCAGAGGAGTACTGCTCCTCGGACCGGTCGTGCCAGTCGTGCCGTGCGGTCAACGCGGGTGCTCCGATGCAAGAGGTGGGTGTGGTCTGCGGGCAGGCCAGCGACAGTCGTCGACATGTCACGCTCCTCTCGTTCAGGCACGGGCGGACCCCGGTGCTGCGGACCATGGTGGGGCCCTGCGCGCCGGTGCGCGAGCCATTTATCCCCGCAGGCGCACCGACAGGCAGGTCACGCAGCCCTCGAGCTTCTCCAGCTCGGAGATGTCGACGGCCACCACGCGCAGGCCACGGGCCTCGAAGGAGCGGATCGTCTCCGGTGCCGCCGAGGACATCAGCACCGTCTGCTCGTCGAGGCAGACCACGTGGCAGCCGGGCTCCTCGGGCACGGGCTCGTAGCGCTCCCACACCGTCGGGTCGTCGACGACGGGGTCCCACCCGATCACGGTGCCGTCGGGGAGCGCGGTCACGGCCGACTTCAGGTGCAGCACCTTCGCCAGGGGTACGCCGACGACGACCGCCCCGAGCGGCGCGAGGTGCGTGCGGAGCTGCTCGACGGCACCGGGCGTCGTACGTCCGCCGAGGCCGACCCAGACGGTCCCGTCGTGCTTGAGCACGTCGCCGCCGTCGAGGGTGTCGGGCGCCTGGATCCGCTCGACCCGGTAGCCCAGGTCGCGCAGCGCGGCCTCGGTGCCCGCGGTCTCCGGCTTGCGCTCGTCGGCGCCGGGGCGGCTGATGACCGCGACGTCACCGAGCACCACCACGGTGTCCTCGACGAAGACCGCGTCGGGGCAGTCGTCGGCGGGCTCGACCTCGACGGTGCGCCAACCCTCGGCGTGCAGCGCGTCGACGTAGCCCTGCCACTGCGCCAGCGCCAGGTCGGCGTCGACCTCGGTGCGCCCGATGTGGGTGACGAGTCCCTCGGCGACCCGCGGCCCGGGTCGACGGACCAGCGCGAGCTTCCGGCCGGAGCCCAGCGCCCCGGACAGCGCACCGGAGGGGGAGCCGCTCACCGCACACCCCAGGAGTAGGTCTGCTTGCGCAGCTGGAGGTACATGAAGGTCTCGGTGGCCACCACGCCGGGCACGGTGCGGATCTGGCTGGAGAGCAGCTCGAGCAGGTGCTCGTCGGACTCGCAGACCAGCTCCACGAGCAGGTCGAAGGAGCCGGCGGTGATCACGACGTAGTCGACGGCGTCGAGGGCGGCGAGCGCGTCGGCGACCGGCTCCAGCGGACCGGTGGCCCTGATGCCGACCATGGCCTGGCGGGCGAAGCCGAGCTGCATGGGGTCGGTGACGGCCACGACCTGCATGACCCCGGCCTCGACGAGTCGCTGGACCCGCTGGCGCACCGCGGCCTCGGAGAGGCCCACGACCTTGCCGATGGCGGCGTAGGAGCGGCGGCCGTCCTGCTGCAGCTGCTCGATGATCGCCTTGGAGACCTCGTCGAGGTGGGGGAGCGCCCCCTCGCTCTTCCTGCTCATGGACGGACCGTACCGGTCGTCGACCCCGCACGACGCCGATCCCACAACGAGCTCACACGAGCGATTTCGTTGCCAACAGGTTTCGGATCAACCGGATCCCTTGTCGACGGCGGTCGTCAGTGGCACGATCCGAGGACCCGCTGACCGGAGGAGGCCCATGGCACCCGAGGACCAGGCGCCCGCGCGCCGCTCCACCCTGTCCCGGCGCGGGCTGCTCCGCGGCGGTGGCGCGGTCGCCGCCGCCGGACTGTCGGTGGCGGCGCTGAAGCTGCCGTTCTTCAGCGTGGCCGGGGCCGCCCAGGACCCCGCGACCTGCCGGGCCACCGACCTGTCCGAGAGCGAGCGACGGTTGGTCATCTCCAACTGGACGGGCTACATCGACCCCCGGCGCAACCCGCGCGGCACCTACAACACCTTCCAGGACACGACCGGGATCACCGTCGAGTACAACGACGACGTCAACGACAACGCGGAGTTCTACGCGAAGGTCCGCAACCAGCTCGGCTCCTGCGAGCCGATCGACCGCGACATGATCGTGCTGACCGACTGGATGGCCGCCCGGATGATCGGCCTGGGCTGGATCCAGCCGCTGACGCGCGAGCGGGTCCCCCGGCTGCACGAGAACCTCATCGACTCCCTGCGTGACAAGGCCTGGGACCCCGACCGCACCTACAGCGCGCCGTGGCAGTCCGGCCTCACGGGGATCGCCTACAACGCGGCGTACGTCGACGAGGTCGGCAGCTTCTCCGAGCTGCTCACGCGCTCGGACCTCAAGGGCCGGATCACCCTGCTCACCGAGATGCGCGACACGATGGGGTTCATGCTCAAGGTCGTCGGGGCCGAGCCGGAGGACTTCACCGAGGACGAGTGGTACGACGCCATCGACGCGCTCAACCGGGCGGTCTCGGACGGGCAGCTGCGGCAGTTCGCCGGCAACAACTACCTCCAGCAGCTGGCCAACGGCGACATCGTGGCGTGCGAGGCGTGGTCGGGCGACGTCATCCAGGCGCAGTACGACAACCCCGACATCAAGTTTGTGGTGCCCGAGGAGGGGTTGTCGCTGTGGAGCGACAACATGATGGTGCCCAACCTCGCCACGCACCAGGCCAACGCCGAGGCCTGGATCGACTACTACTACGAGCCCGAGGTCGCCGCCCGGCTGGCGGCGTGGGTCAACTACATCTGCCCCGTCGAGGGCGCCCGCGAGGCGATGGAGCAGGTCGACCCCTCCCTGGTCGACAACCCCCTGATCTTCCCCGACGAGGAGTTCCTCGCCGACACCTGGGACTTCATGCCGCTCGACGACCGGCAGTCCCAGCAGTACGAAGGAGACTGGTCCGATGCCACCGTCGGCTGACACCGCCGCGACCGGGGCGCCCGCGCCCGCCGCCCCCGACGCCGGTCCCGGCGGCAGCGACGGGGGGCTGCGGCTGAGCGGCCTCACCAAGCGCTACGCCAACGGCTTCACCGCCGTGCACGACCTGGACCTGGACGTGCCACGGGGCTCCTTCATCGCCCTGCTCGGTCCCTCGGGCTGCGGCAAGACCACGACGTTGCGGATGGTCGCCGGCCTGGAGGTGCCGACCTCGGGCCGGATCACGCTGGCCGGCCAGGACATCACCGACCGGCGCGCCCACCAGCGCCCGGTCAACACCGTCTTCCAGAACTACGCGCTCTTCCCGCACCTGGACATCTACGAGAACGTCGCCTTCGGGCTGCGCCGCCGCAAGGTGCGCGACGTGGAGGCGAAGGTCCGCGCGATGCTGGAGCTGGTCGAGCTCGACAGCCAGGCCCGCAAGCGCCCGGCCCAGCTCTCCGGTGGCCAGCAGCAGCGCGTGGCGCTCGCCCGTGCGCTGATCAACGAGCCGGAGGTGCTGCTGCTCGACGAGCCGCTGGGAGCCCTGGACCTGAAGCTGCGGCGCTCCATGCAGATCGAGATCAAGCGGATCCAGGTCGAGGTCGGCCTCACCTTCATGCACGTCACTCACGACCAGGAGGAGGCCATGACGATGGCCGACACCGTGGCCGTGATGAACGGCGGCGTGATCGAGCAGCTCGGCGCACCGGCCGAGCTCTACGAGAACCCCCGCTCCACCTTCGTGGCCAACTTCCTCGGCCAGTCCAACCTGATCGAGGGGCGGGTGCTCTCGCGCTCGGCCGACGTCACGACCCTGGACATGCACGGCATCACCGTCTCGGTGCCGACCGCGCGCACCCACACCGACGGCGACCGCGGCTGGATCGGCATCCGCCCGGAGAAGGTGCTCATCGGCGAGGAGGGTGCCGACCTCGACGCCCCGGGCAACACGGTGCCGGGCGGGGTGGTCAGCGACGTCTCGTTCGTCGGGGTCTCCACGCAGTACCTCGTGCGGATGCCCTGGGGCCAGGAGCTCCAGGTCTTCTCCCAGAACACCGGCCGCACCCGGATGTTCACGGTGGGGGAGAAGGTCGAGCTGTCGTGGCGTCCGGAGTATGCCTTCTGCCTCGACATCAACCAGGACGCCGCCGCCGGGGTCGACGACGGAGAGGTCCGGTGACCCAGGCCGCGCAGGCGGTCCCCGAGGCCACCACGCTCGCGGCGGAGCCGTCCGGGTCGCGGCGCCGGCGCGGCCGCACGGGCTACCTGCTGATGTTGCCGGCCACGCTGTGGCTGCTGCTCTTCTTCGTCGTCCCGTTCTACTCGCTGGTGGCCACCAGCCTCTTCGACTCCTCCGGGTCGGACTTCCGCGGCTACGAGATGACCTACGCGTGGGGCAACTACGTCGACGTGGTCGAGGCCTACTGGCAGCCCTTCCTGCGCTCGCTCTGGTACGCCGCGCTGGCGACCGGGATCTGCCTGGTGCTCGGCTACGTGCTGGCCTACGCCATCGCGTTCAAGGCGGGGCGCTGGAAGTGGCTCCTGCTGGTGCTGGTCATCGCGCCGTTCTTCACCAGCTTCCTGGTGCGCACGCTGTCGTGGCAGCTGATCCTCTCCGACGAGGGGTTCGTCGTGGACGCCCTGCAGTTCCTGCGGGTGCTCGGCCCCGACGACCGGCTGCTCGCGACTCCCGTGGCGGTCGTGGCCGGCCTGGCCTACAACTTCCTGCCCTTCATGGTGCTGCCGCTCTTCGCCAGCCTCGACAAGATCGACCCCCGGCTGGTGGAGGCCTCCAGCGACCTGTACGCCCACCCGTTCGTCGGCTTCTGGAAGGTCACCTGGCCGCTGTCGCTGCCGGGCGTGGTGTCGGGGACGCTGCTGACCTTCATCCCGGCCGCGGGCGACTACATCAACGCCGAGTTCCTGGGCTCGACCAACCAGCGGGTCATCGGCAACGTCATCCAGGGCCAGTTCATCGACGCCAACAACTCCCCGGTGGCCGCGGCGCTGTCGGTGCTGCTGATGGTGCTGATCGTCGCGATGGTGCTGGTCTACGTCCGCCGCGCCGGGACGGAGGAGCTGCTGTGACCGCCTGGCTGCGCGAGCGGATGGTCCTCATCCTGGGCCTGGGCGTGCTCGCCTACACGTTCGTGCCGATCGCGGTCGTGGTGCTGATGAGCTTCAACGAGCCGGCGGCGCGCAACGTCTACTCCTTCGACGGCTTCACGCTGCACAACTGGGCCAACATCTGCGAGGACGCCGCCATGTGCGAGGCCCTCGGCCTCTCGCTGCGGATCGGCTTCCTGGCCACGCTCGTGGCCACGGTGCTGGGCACCCTCGCGGGCTTCGCCCTGGTGCGCCACGACTTCGCCGGGCGCTCCTCGGCCAACCTGCTGATCTTCCTGCCGATGGCTGCGCCCGAGATCGTGCTGGGCTCCTCGCTGCTGACCCTCTTCGTGGCCGCCGGTGCCTCGGGCCTGCTGGGCTTCTGGACGATCCTCATCGCGCACATCATGTTCTGCCTATCGTTCGTGGTCGTGACCGTGCGCTCGCGGCTGGCCGGGCTCGATGACACCCTGGAGCAGGCAGCCGCCGACCTCTACGCCACGCCGGCGCAGACCTTCTGGCGGGTCACGTTCCCGCTGGTGCTGCCCGGCATCCTCGGCGCGGCGCTGCTGAGCTTCTCGCTCTCCTTCGACGACTTCATCATCACCAACCTCAACTCCGGCAACGAGACGACCTTCCCGATGTACGTCTGGGGCGCCTACCGCGTGGGTGTCCCGATGCAGGTCAACGTCATCGGCACGCTCATGCTCCTGCTCTCGCTCGCCGTCGTGATCAGCGGCGAGGTGCTCAGCCGGCGCCGGCGCCGGGCCCTGGTGTGAGGCGGACCCGGAGCGACGCGGCGGCACGGGCGCTCGCCGACGCGGCGCCGCGCACGGCCTGGCTCGACGACCCCGACCGGCCCGACCCGCTACCACCGCTCGTCGGGGACGTCGAGGCGGACCTGCTGGTCGTGGGCGGGGGCTACACCGGCCTCTGGGCCGCGCTCCTCGCCCGTGAGCGGCACCCCGGCCGCTCGGTCGTGCTGGTCGAGGCCGGGGAGTGCGGCGGCCAGGCGTCGGGGCGCAACGGCGGCTTCGCCTCGGCGTCGCTGACCCACGGGTTCGCCCACGGCCTGGACCGCTGGCCCGACGAGCTGGCCGACCTCGACCGGCTCGGTGCGCAGAACCTCGCGGCGATCGGGGAGGTGGTCGCCGCCCGCGGGATCGACTGCGACTGGCGACCCACCGGCGAGCTCACGGTGGCCACCCGGCCGCACCACGTCGAGGAGCTCACGGAGCTCGCCGCCGAGATGGGGCGCCACGGCGCGGAGGTGGAGCTGCTCGACGAGGCAGCCGTCCGCGCGCGCGTCGACTCGCCGTCGTACGTCGGGGGGCTGCTGGACCGCCACGGCACCGCGCTCGTCGAGCCGGCCCGGCTGGCGTGGGGCCTGCGGCGGGTCTGCCTCGAGGACGGCGTGGTCATCCACGAGCAGACCCGGGCGGTCTCCCTGGAGCGGTCGGCCGGCGGCGTACGGGTGGGGACGCGGGGGCCGGACGGGCCCGGCTCGGTGCGGGCCGCGCAGGTGGTGCTGGCGACCAACGCGTTCCCGTCGCTGCTGCGGCGGCTGCGGCTGATGACGGTGCCGGTCTACGACCACGTGCTCATGACCGAGCCGCTCTCATCGGAGCAGAGGGCGGCGATCGGGTGGGAGGGGCGCGAGGGCGTGGGCGACGCGGCCAACCTCTTCCACTACTACCGCCTGACCCGCGACGACCGGATCCTGTGGGGCGGCTACGACGCGGTGCACCACTTCGGCGGCCGGATCGACGCCTCGCTGGAGCAGCGCGACGCCACCCACGAGCTGCTGGCCGAGCACTTCCTGGAGACGTTCCCGCAGCTGGAGGGCATCCGCTTCACGCACCGCTGGGGCGGGGTGATCGACACCTGCACGCGCTTCGCCGCCTTCTTCGGTACGGCGCTGGGCGGCCGCGTCGGGTACGCGCTGGGCTACACCGGGCTCGGAGTCGCGGCCACCCGCTTCGGCGCCCAGGTCACCCTCGACCTGCTCGACGGCGCCGACACCGAGCGCACCCGGCTGCGGATGGTGCGCGAGCGGCCGCTGCCCTTCCCGCCCGAGCCGCTGCGCTCGGTCGGCATCAACCTGACCCGCTGGTCGCTTGCCAGCGCCGACCGGCACGGCGGCCGCCGCAACCTGTGGCTGCGCACGCTCGACCGGGCCGGCCTCGGCTTCGACTCCTGACCCCGTCCGACCCCACATTCATCCCAGAGCAGAGGACCCCATCGTGAGCACCCTGATCCCGCACTGGCGCAGCGGCGAGCGCTGGCCCGGCGCCGCGGCCCGCACCGGCGACGTGCACGACCCCGCGACGGGCCGGGTCGCCGCGCAGGTGTCGTTCGCCTCCGCCTCGGAAGTCGACGCGGTGGTGCGCGAGGCCCGCGCGGCGGGCCGGGAGTGGGCGGAGGCGTCGCTGACCCGGCGTACCTCGGTGCTGTTCGCGTTCCGCGAGGTCCTCGCCCGGCGGCGCGAGGAGGTCGCGGCGGCCATCACCGCCGAGCACGGCAAGGTCCTCGACGACGCGCTGGGGGAGGTCCAGCGGGGGCTCGAGGTCGCGGAGTTCGCCTGCGGTGCGCCGCACCTGCTCAAGGGCTCGTTCTCCGACGGGGTCTCCACCGGGGTCGACGTGCACTCGGTGCGCCAGGCGCTGGGGGTCGTCGCCGTCATCTCGCCGTTCAACTTCCCGGCGATGGTGCCGCTGTGGTTCGTGCCCGTGGCGATCGCGTGCGGCAACGCTGTGGTGCTCAAGCCGAGCGAGAAGGACCCGTCGGCCTCGCTGCTGCTGGCCGAGTGCTGGGCGGAGGCGGGCCTCCCGGCAGGCGTCCTCAACGTCGTCCACGGCGACAAGGAGGCGGTCGACGCGCTGCTGGAGCACCCGGAGGTCGCCGCGGTCTCCTTCGTCGGCTCCACGCCGATCGCCCGCTACGTCTACGAGACCGGCACCCGGCACGGCAAGCGGGTCCAGGCCCTCGGCGGCGCCAAGAACCACATGGTCGTCCTGCCCGACGCCGACCTCGACGAGGTGGCCGACGCCGCGGTCTCGGCCGGCTTCGGGTCGGCGGGGGAGCGGTGCATGGCGATCTCGGTCGTCGTCGCGGTCGACCCGGTCGGTGACGACCTCGTCCCGCGGATCGCCTCTCGAATGGCCGGCCTGCGCACGGGCGACGGGCGCCGCGGCTGCGACATGGGCCCACTGGTCACCGGCGAGCACCGCGACAAGGTCGCGTCGTACGTCGCCGCCGGGGTCGCGGCCGGCGCGACCCTGGTCGTGGACGGCCGCGAGGTGGTGCCGGACGGCGAGGTCGGTGGCTTCTGGCTGGGTCCCACGCTCTTCGACCGGGTCGAGCCCGGCATGCCGGTCTACGACGAGGAGATCTTCGGGCCGGTCCTCTCGGTCGTGCGCGTGGCGTCGTACGACGAGGCGCTGGCGCTGGTCAACGCCAACCCCTACGGCAACGGCACCGCGATCTTCACCGGCGACGGCGGTGCGGCCCGGCGGTTCCAGCGCGAGGTCGAGGTCGGCATGGTCGGCGTCAACGTCCCCATCCCGGTGCCGATGGCCTACTACTCCTTCGGCGGCTGGAAGGCCTCGCTCTTCGGCGACACCCACGCCCACGGGATGGAGGGCGTCCACTTCTTCACCCGCGGCAAGGTCATCACCACCCGCTGGCCGGACCCGGCCTCCCGGCCCGGCATCGACCTGGGGTTCCCGCAGCATCGGTGAGGGTCGGGTGCCCGCTGCCCACCCGGAGACGCCAGGCGCCGCGCGCCTCGTTCGCGGCGAGGTGACGCGGTCCGTCGGAGCCGACGAGCCCGGCGTCGCGCGGGGGCAGCGTCGTGGGGCGCTAGGTGAGCGGCCGTGCTCCGGCCGCCCGGTCTCGCGATGTCGTCGACCCCGTGCCGGCTTCCACGGACGAGAGCGCACGCGCCACCGCGGAGCCGCGGGGGGACAGCGCGAGGACGGTGCGGCGACGGTCGTCGGGGTCGATGCGTCGGACCACCAGGGCGCGCTCGACGAGGCGATCCACGTGCCTCGTCAGGCTGGCAGCGGGCACGACGGCCGTGGCGGCGAGCAGGGTCATGCTGGTTCCCGGGTGCTCGTCGAGGACAGCCAGGATCCGCCAGTGCTCCGGCAGCAGCTGGTGCTCGGTCAGCAGGGGCTGCAGGCGCGCGAGCACCTCCGTCTCCTGCTGCCGCAACGACACGAGGAGACTCGTCGAGGACGGAGGAGCGTTCTCACGGGAGTCCATGACGATCCCTGTCGAGGTGGTCTCGGTCACGTGCGGGCGCCAGACGGGACAGGCGCGTCATATCGTAGGCAAGCCGTACCACCCGGTCGGTCCCGTGCGGCTCCCGTCGTCGTGAGCCGGGCACCGACCCGTCGCCCGAGCGGAGGTCCCCGTGACCCCATCCGACGTCGTCTCGGTCGCCTTCGTCGTCCCCCTCCAGGGACCGACCGGCATCTACGGACCCTCGTGCCTCGCGTGCGGTGAGCTGGCGGCCGAGCAGCTCAACGCCCGGTCGGGGCTCGGTGGTCGCCAGGTGGAGCTCGTGGTCGTGGATGCGGGGCGTGATCCGTGGGTGGTGGCCGAGGACGTCCGGCGCCTCGTCGACAGCGGCCGGGTGCAGGCGGTGGCCGGCTGGCACATCTCCGCCGTCCGGCAAGCCGTGACACGCGCCGTGGGCGGGCGCGTCGTCTACGCCTTCGCCGCCATGCACGAGGGAGGGGACGAGACCCCCGGGGTGTTCATGCTCGGCGAGCGCCCTCTGAACCAGCTGCTCCCGGCAGCCCACTGGATGCGCGAGGAGCTGTCGGTGGGTCGGTGGGCGATCGTCGGGAACGACTACGTCTTTCCCCGGGTCACCGGGGCGACGGCACGCATGGCCCTGGAGGACACGCCGTCGGAGGTGGTCAGCGAGACCTACGTCCCGTTGGGCACCACCGACTTCCGCGACGTCATCGGTCTGCTGTCGCGCGATCCGGTCGACGGCGTGATCATGCTCCTGATGGGCCAAGACGCCGTCCACTTCAACCGACAGTTCGCCCGGGCCGGCCTGGCGGCTGCGCTCCCGCGGCTCAGCCCCGCGGTCGAGGAGAACACCCTGCTGGCCAGCGGGGCGGAGGCCAACGAGGGCCTGTACGCCGCAGCGGCGTACTTCGACGCTCTCGCGACCGCGGAGAGCGCGGAGCTGGCGCGGGCCTACTACGCGAGGTGGGGTCGGTGGGCGCCGGCGCTCAACGCGGTGGGTGAGTCCTGCTACGAGGCGATCCTGTTCCTCGCTCAGGTCGTGGACGTGTGTGGGTCGCTCGATGTCGACCGGGTGCGGGGGATGGAGACCGGACAGTTCTGGCAGAGCCCCCGCGGGCTGGTGCGCCTGGCCGGCAACCTGGTCGACCAGGACGTCTACCTCGCCCGCGCGGTCGGGCTGGAGTTCCAGGTGGCCGACCAGATCGCTCGCGCGCACTAGTCGTTCCCGGTGAGTGCGGCGCGGCTGGCCAGGGTCCACGCGTCCTCGAGCCGGGTCTGGTGTGCCTGGTGCGCGCACGTGCGCCACAGGGTGGCGCCGGCTCGGGCCAGGTCGAAGCGGTCCACGTCCACCCCGTCCGTCGCCCCCTCGGTGCCGAGCGAGAGCACGCTGGCCAGGACCCGGTGCCGCCCGAGCAGCGTGGGTGCGGACGCCGGACCCAGGTCGAGGTCCTCGACCAGCACCGGCCGGCGGTCGCGGCGCACGTCGGCGCGCAGCCGCACCCGGCCAGGCCGCTCGGCGTGCCGGCCGAGCACGACGACCTCGCGCAGCGCGACCCGCGCGCCCTCGGCGTACCGGATGCGCGTGCGCCGGTCCACCTGGGCTCCCTCGGCCACCACGAAGGGCTCGCCCGCCCAGCTGAGCCGGGCGCCCGCCCCGACGCTGACCGCGACGTCCCAGGAGGCGCGGCCCCCGTGCATGTCGTAGGCCACCGTCCCTCCCGGCTCGACGACCTCGAGCGTGACGCCGGGGTCGATGGTCAGGTCGAGCTCGATCGCGTCGCCGGCCAGCAGCAGCGCTCCCTCCGGCAGGAGGCAGACCCGCGCCCGGTGGGCGTCGTGGTGGGTGATGACCGGTCGGATGGTCGGCACCGTCGGGTCGCTCCCGATCACCGACGAGCGCACCACGCAGCGCCCTCCCCCCTCGCCGGGGGAGACCCTGAGTCGGGTGCGGCCGAGGCGCTCAGTGGTGGTGGGCACCGACCGGCTCGTCCTCGTGGCTGTGGTCGTGGTCGTGGTCGTGGCTGTGGCTGGCCATGGGCCCGGGGTCGGAGGGCACGAGGTCCCCGGCCAGGTAGCTGGTGCGACGTCCCTCGAGCCAGGTGAGCAGCTGGTCGATGCTGTCCCGGTCGGTGCGGGAGAGCCCGATCACGGGGCGCTCGCCGCGGGCCAGCCGGGCATCGGCCAGCATCCGGGGGACGTCGACGCCGACGTGCGGTCCGAGGTCGGTCTTGTTGACGACGAGGAGATCGGCCCGCTCGATGCCGGGGCCGCCCTTGCGGGCGACGTCGCCTCCTCCGGCGACGTCCAGGACGAAGACCTGCACGTCGACGAGCGCGGGGCTGAAGGTCGCGGTGAGGTTGTCACCACCGGACTCGATGAGGACGAGGTCGAGCCGGTGGCGGTAGTCCTCCTCGAGCTCCTCGATGGCCAGCGTGTTGGCAGTGATGTCGTCGCGGATGGCGGTGTGGGGACACGCACCGGTCTCGACCGCTCGGATCCGGTCGACCTCCAGGACCCCCGAGGCGCGCAGGAAGCGCGCGTCCTCGTCGGTGTAGATGTCGTTGGTCACCACCCCGACCTCGAGCCGGCCGGACAGCTCTCGGCACAGCAGCGCGATGAGGGAGCTCTTGCCGGTGCCGACGGGACCGCAGACCCCGAGGCGCAGGGCGCGGCGGGGCGCGTGGGCGGACGGGAACTCAGGCATGGAACAACCTCCTGCTGGTGACGGCGTGGGCCTGCGCCCACGCCTCGATGAGCGGGCTCCCCGGGGCGGGGAGGTCGTCGACGTCGGTGAGGTGGGACACCGAGACGGTCAGCGCCTCGACGTCGGGCAGCAGCGCCGCGACCCACCCGGTCACGACGGTCGGGTCCAGCGGCAGCAGCTTGAGCGAGGCCGCGCAGACGGTCTGCACGTCGTCGTACCCGACGAGTCGTGCCAACCCTGCGGCATCCAGCTCCAGGGACGCCGCCACCGCGCCGAGCACCAGCGCGCGCGGCGGAGCAGGCGGCAGGGCGTCGAGCGCGACGGCACCTGGCCAGGTCCGGCGGGCCAGCCGCAGGAGCGCGCGTCCCTGGCGGCGCGACGCCTCCCGGAGGGGTGCGCTGGGGCTGCGTGCCTCCCACGCCTCCTCGAGGTCCTCCAGGTCCGCGGCCCCGCGCCCGAGGACCAGGTGGCGGGCGACCACGGCCGCGGCCGCCTCGACGGTGGTGACGGTGCGCAGGCGGCTGCGCGCGTACGCCGGGACGCCGTCGGCGCCCAACCCGTCCCGCACGGCAGGCTCGAGGGTGCCGGACTGGGTGTGGCCGGCGACCGGCAGCCGTGCGTCGGCGAGGAGCATGAGGACCAGGTCGCGGTGCACGGCGCCTCAGAACAGGCAGTAGAGCTGGGCCAGGGGCACCTCGGTGGCCGGAGCTGGCTCGATCCGCTCGCCGGCCACGTCGATGGTGAAGGTCTCGGGATCGATCTCGATCCGTGGCAGGGCGCTGTTGTGGATCATCTGCGCCTTGCCCACCTCGCGCGTCGGGTGCAGGCCGAGCAGGTCACGGCGCAGGCCGAGCCGCTCCTCGAGCCCGTCCTCCAGGGCCGCGGGCGAGACGAACGTGACCGCGTGCGCGCTGCCGTCGGCGACGAGCGTCGGGCGCATCAGCACCGGCTGCGGCGTGGGGATCGAGGCGTTGGGATCTCCGAGCGCGCCCCACACCAGCGCCCCGGCCTTCATGACGACGTCGGGGCGGAGGCCGAAGAACCGCGGGTCCCACAGGACGAGGTCGGCCATCTTGCCCGGCTCGACGGACCCGACCTCGTGGTCGATGCCGTGGGCGATGGCCGGGTTGATCGTGTACTTGGCGACGTACCGCAGGGCGCGCGCGTTGTCCGCGGGCCCGGCGGCCAGGTCGCCGTGGCGACCGAACCGGTGCTTCATCACGTGCGCCACCTGCCAGGTGCGGCACACCACCTCGCCGATCCGGCCCATGGCCTGGGCGTCGGACGAGGTGATGCTCAGTGCCCCCAGGTCGTGCAACAGGTCCTCGGCGGCGATCGTCGTGGCCCGGATGCGGGACTCGGCGAAGGCGAGGTCCTCGGGGACCGCCGGGTTGAGGTGGTGGCAGACCATCAGCATGTCGAGGTGCTCTGCGACGGTGTTGACCGTGTGCGGCAGCGTGGGGTTCGTCGAGCCCGGGATGACGTGCGGCAGGGAGGCCACGGTGAGGATGTCGGGGGCGTGCCCGCCGCCCGCCCCCTCGGTGTGGAAGGCGTGGATGGAGCGACCCGCGATGGCGCCGATGGTGGAGTCGACGTACCCGACCTCGTTGAGGCTGTCGGAGTGCAGGGCGACCTGCAACCCGAACTCGTCGGCGGCGCGGAGGGCGGCGTCGATGGCCGCCGGTGTCGAGCCCCAGTCCTCGTGCACCTTGTAGCCGGCGGCCCCGGCGAGCGCCTGCTCGGCCAGGCCGCCCGCGCTCACGGTGTTGCCCTTGCCCAAGAGCAGGATGTTGAGGGGGACGTCGTCGAGGGCCCGGTGCACGGTGGCGAGGTGCCAGGCGCCGGGGGTGACGGTGGTGGCCTTCGACCCCTCGGACGGCCCGGTGCCTCCCCCGACGACCGTGGTGACCCCGGTGGCCAGCGCCTCGACGAGCTGCGAGCGCGAGATGAGGTGGACGTGGGAGTCGATCGCCCCCGCGGTGAGGATCCGGCGCTCGCCCGAGATGACGTCGGTCCCGGGGCCGATGACGAGGTCGGGGTGGACGCCGTCGGCGATGTCGGGGTTGCCGGAGCGACCGAGGGCGACGATGCGCCCGCGGCGGATGCCGACGTCGGCCACGAAGATCCCGGTGTGGTCCAGCACGACGGCGTTGGTGATGACGGTGTCCAAGGCCCCGTCCGCGGAGGTGGTCGACGACTGGGCCATCGACTCGCGGATGGACTTGCCGCCGCCGAAGACGGCCTCCTCGCCACCGATGGTGAGGTCGTGCTCGACCTCGATCCACAGGTCGGTGTCACCGAGGCGCACCTGGTCGCCCACGGTCGGGCCGTAGAGCGCGGCGTACTGCTCGCGCGGGATGTCCACCACGTCAGCCGTCCCCCTCGCTCGTCGCCGAGCGTCGGATCCGGATGCCGGGCACCGACCGGGCACCGCGCATCGCGACGGCGTCGACCTGCCGCGAGGCGCCCGGCTCGAACCGGCGCGAGGTGCCGGAGGGGATGTCGAGTCGGAAGCCGCGGGCGGCGTCGCGATCGAGGTCGAGGGCGTCGTTGACGTCGGCGAGGTGGACGTGCGACCCGATCTGCACGGGCCGGTCCCCGGTGTTGGTGAGCACCAGGGTCAGGCGCTCCCCGCTCGTCCGGTCGCCGTTGAGGGTGACCGTCCCTGGGGCGACCCGGATCGCGCCGGGTCCCTGGTCGCTGCTGCCGCTCACGGCACGTCCTCCGCTCTCTGCTCTGCTGGGGGCACGGGGGTCACGGGATGGGGTGGTGCAGGGTGACGAGCTTCCGGCCGTCGGGAAAGGTCGCCTCGACCTGGACGTCGCGCACCATCTCCGGCACCCCCTCCATGACCTCGGCCCGGTCGAGCACCTCGCGGCCGCGCTGCATGAGCTCGGCGACCGTCGCTCCGGCGCGCGCCTCCTCGAGCACCCACGTCGAGAGCAGGGCCACGGTCTCGGGGTAGTTCAGGCGCACGCCACGGGCGCGGCGGTCGCGCGCGACCATGCCGGCCACGGCCAGCAGGAGCTTCTCGGTCTCCGAGGGCGTCAGGTGCACGCGCCTACACCGCCATCGCGGCGCGGACCGCGTCCACCGCACCGGGTCCGCCCTCGCCGCTGGAGGTCACCCGACCCGACTCCAGGACGTAGTAGCCCTGCGTCGCACGCAGCGCGAATCCGACGTGCTGCTCGACCAGCAGCACCGACAGGTCGCCGCGGCGGGTGAGGTCGGTGATGACGGACTCGATCTCGGCGACGACGTTGGGCTGGATGCCCTCGGTGGGCTCGTCGAGGATCAGCATGCGCGGCCTGGTCAGGAGCGTCCGGGCGATCGCCAGCTGCTGGCGCTGACCTCCGGAGAGGAGACCGGCCCGACGGCCGAGCAGCCCGCGCAGGGCCGGGAAGGTGTCGAGCACCTCGTCGGTGGCGGTCCGGTCGGTGGTCACCAGCTGCAGGTTCTCGAGCGTCGTCATCTGCGGGAACGACAGCTGTCCCTGGGGCACGTAGCCGAGACCGCGCCTGACCCGGTCGCTCGGGCGCAGGCCGGTCACGTCCTCGCCGTCCAGCAGCACCTGGCCGGCCATGACGGGGAGCAGCCCGACCGCGACCCGCAGCAGGGTGGTCTTGCCGGCGCCGTTGTGCCCCATCACCGTGGCGGCCCCGCCCGTGGCGACCTCGATGCTGACGTCCTCCAGGACCCTGGTCCGGCCGTAGCCTGCGGTCACCCCGCGCAGCTCAAGCACGACGTCCCCCTTCCTCGACGGTGGCCTCCACCTCGGCCTGGACCTGGGCCTCGACCTCGGCGGCCCCCTCGTCGTCGGCGACCGCGTCGAGCTGGCGTCCGAGGTAGACCTCCTGCACCCGCGGATCGGCCTGGATCTCGGACACGCTGCCCTCGGCCAGGACGGTGCCGGCGTGCATGACGGTGACGACGTCGGCGAAGCGGCGGACGAACTCCATGTCGTGCTCGATGACGACGATGGTCCGCTCGTGACCGATGCGACGCAGGAGCTCGCCGGTCTCCTCGCGCTCCTCGGCGCTCATGCCGGCGACCGGCTCGTCGAGCAGCATCACCTTGGCGTCCTGGACCAGCAGCATGCCGATCTCCAGCCACTGCTTCTGCCCGTGGGCGAGCACACCGGCCGGGCGGTCGCGCAGGTCCTGCAGCCCGATGGCCTCGAGTGCCTGCTCGACGTACGCCGGCACACCGCGCCGCGCGAGTGCCATGGCCCACGCGCGGCGGTGGATGCCGCCGGCGATGTCGAGGTTCTGCAGGACGGTGAGCTCCTCGAAGACGGTCGCGGTCTGGAAGGTGCGGCCGATCCCGGCGCGCACGATCCGGTGGGATCGCATGCCGAGGAGGTCCTGGTTGCGGTACCGCGCGAGCCCGGTGCCCGCGACCAGGCCGGTGACCGCGTCGACGAGGGTGGTCTTGCCCGCACCGTTGGGGCCGATGAGGAAGTGCAGCCGTCCCTGGAGCAGGGTGAGGTCGACGCCGTCGACCGCCTTGAAGCCGTCGAAGTCGACGGTGAGGCCCCGCATCTCGAGGTAGTCGTGGCCGAGCTCGTCGGGGGCGTGGTGCTGGATGCTCATGCCGACCGCCCGCGCAGACCGGCGCGCAGCGCCCGGGGGAGATCGCCGACACCGCGGGGCAGCAGCAGGATGACCAGGACGAACAGGAGTCCGAGGAAGTAGGTCCACTGGGTGGGGAACTGCTCGGAGAGGTAGGTGCGCCCGAAACCCACCGTGATGGCACCGAGCGCCGGGCCGAGGAGCAGGGCCCGTCCGCCGAGGGCGACCCCGGCGATGAGGAAGATCGAAGCGGTCGCGTCCACGTCGGAGGGCGAGATGATGCCCGCGATCGGGGCGAACAGGGCGCCGCCGATGCTGGCCATGACCGCGGCGACCACGAATGCGACGAGCTTGATGTTGGCCGGGTCGTGCCCGAGGAAGCGGACCCGCTCCTCGGCGTCGCGCGTGGCGACGAGGAGCTCGCCGAAGCGGCTGCGGTAGAGCTGCCAGGCGACCACGAGGCAACCGATGAGGGCGCCGGCGGCGATCGAGTAGACCATCTGCTTGTTGACGGGGTCGTAGAGGTTGTAGCCGAAGAAGGTGGTGAACTGGTTGAGACCGTTGAAGCCGCCGGTCTCCTTGATCGTGGCGATCAGCAGGGTCGCGAACACGACGGCCATCGCCTGGGTGAGGATGGCGAAGTAGGCGCCCTTGACCTTGCGCTTGAAGATCAGCCAGCCCAGTGCCGTTGCCACGGCGGCCGGGAGGAGGACGATCGCGGCGAGGGTGAACGGCCCGCTCCGGAACGGCTCCCAGAAGGCGGGCATCGTGCCGTCGCCGTAGAGCACCATGAAGTCGGGGACACCGCCGGGACCGGCTGCCTCGAGCTTGAGGTGCATGGCCATGGCGTAGCCGCCGAGGCCGAAGAAGACGCCCTGCCCCATGACGAGCATCCCGCCGCGGCCCCAGGCGAGCCCGATGCCGACCGCGGCGATGGCCCAGCAGAGGTACTTGCCGAGGCTGTTGAGCCGGAACTGGCTCAGGGTCGCGGGGGCGACGACGAGGAGGAGGACGGCCAGCAGGGCGATCGCCACGAGCGGTGCGTAGCCGCGGAGGCGGGTGTCGCGGACCTTCGTGCGGCTGGTCATGCGAGCCCCCTCGTGCGGACGGTGAACAGCCCCTGGGGTCGCAGCTGGAGGAAGACGACCACGAGGGCGAAGGTGGCGACCTGCGCCATGCTCGCGCTGGTCCAGTCGGCGAAGAACGCCGTCGCGATGCCGACCGTGAAGGCCGCGATGACCGTGCCCTTGAGCTGCCCCAGGCCGCCCGCGACCACCACGAGGAAGGCCGAGATGATGTAGGTGCGACCGAGTCCGGGGTTGGTGCCGGAGATGAGGGAGACCGCCACGCCGCCGATGCCGGCGAGGCCCGAGCCGATGAAGAAGGTCAAGCGGTCGACTCGCCGGGTCGCGATGCCGAGCGTCTCGGCGAGGTCGCGGTTCTGCACGGTGGCGCGGATCCGGCGACCGAACGCGCTGTACCTCAGCAGCGCCGCCAGGCATGCGAGCGAGGACAGGGCGAGGGCGACGGTGAAGATCTGGCGGTAGGGCCAGTTGTAGCCGAACACCGGGATCGTGCCGACCAGCCACCCGGGCGCCTGGACCGGGTCGCCCTGCGCTCCGAAGACGTCCTTGGCCAGCTGCTGCAGCACCAGGCTCACCCCGACGGTGACCAGCAGCGTGTCCAGCGGCCGGCGGTACATGAACGAGATGACCGTGGCCTCGAGCAGCAGCCCCAGGGAGCCGGCCACGAGGAAGGCGACCGGCAGCGCCACGAGGATCGAGAGGTCGACGCTGGTGACGACCTGCTGGGTCACGTAGGCGGTGTAGGCGCCGACCATGAGGAACTCACCGTGCGCCATGTTGATGACGCCCATCTGGCCGAAGGTCAGGGTGAGGCCGAGCGCGGCGATGAGCAGCAGGGCACCGGTGGCGGTGCCGGCGAGGAAGGGTGTGGTGAAGGCGTCCACCGCGGTGTCTCCGGTTCTGTGGTGGGGCGGGTGGCCGGACCCGGGGCCCCGCGCCGCTGCGCGGGACCCCGGGTCGATCAGGCGGGTCGCGGGACCCGTGCGATCACTCGGCCGCCGGGTCCCACCAGGCGTAGCCCTCGAGGAACGGGTCCGGCTCGATCGGGGTCTCGGAGGACCACACCACGTCGAACTGGTTGTCCTCGTTGATCTGGCCGATGAGGGCGGTCTTGGCGATGTGGTGGTTGTCGCCGTCGATGGTCACCGTTCCCTCGGGTGCCTCGAACGAGACCCCGTCGGAGGCGGCATTGACCTCGTCGACGTCGAAGGAGCCCGCCTTCTCGACGATCGCCTTGTAGAGGTAGAGCGAGGTGTAGGCGGCCTCCATCGGGTCCGAGGTCGGCCGGTTGGCGCCGTACTTGCTCTGGAACGCCTCGATGAAGGCGGCGTTCGCCGGGGTGTCGACGGACTGGAAGTAGTTCCAGGCGGCGTACTGCCCGGTCACGCTGTGCCCCATCGCCGGCGCCTCCTCCTCGGCGATCGAGACCGAGATGATCGGCGTGGTCTCGGCGGTGAGGCCCTGCTCGTAGTAGGCCTTGATGAAGCCCACGTTCGAGGACCCGTTGATGGTGTTGAAGACGAAGTCGGGCTTGGCCTTGACGATCTTGGCGACCTGCGTGGTCCAGTCGTCGTCGTCCAGCGGGACGTACTCCTCGCCGACGATCTCGATCCCCAGCTCCGCGGCGTACTGCTTGATGATCTTGTTGGCGGTGCGCGGGAAGACGTAGTCCGACCCGGCCAGGAAGAGCGTCTCCACGCCCTCGGACGCCAGGAAGTCCATGGCCGGGATGATCTGCTGGTTGGTGGTCGCGCCGGTGTAGTAGATGTTCTCGGACGCCTCGAGGCCTTCGTACTGGACGGGGTAGAACAGCAGGCCGTTGTTGGCCTCGACCACCGGCAGCATGGCCTTGCGGGAGGCGGAGGTCCAGCCGCCGAACACCGCGGCGACGCAGTCGCCGGTCAACAGCTTCTCCATCTTCTCCGCGAAGATCGCCGGGTCACTGGCACCGTCCTCCTCGACCGCCTCGATCTGCTTGCCGAGGATGCCGCCGTCGGCGTTGATCTCCTCCATGGCCAGCCCCAGGGAGTCACGGACGGTCTGCTCGCTGATCGACATCGCGCCGGACGTGGAGTTCAGGAAGCCCAGCTTGATGGTGTCGCCCGAGGTGTCGACACAGCTGGAGGTGGCCGCGCTCGGCCCGCCGTCATCGGACTTGTTGCCGCAGGCGGCAAGGCTGAACACGGTCAGGGTAGCGATCGTCGCGCCAGCCAGGGCGCGTCCGCGGGCTCGGTTGGTGAACACGGCAAACCTCTCGGTCGTGGGGGCCAAGGGCGGGTCACGCGGTTGTGTCCCGACGATGAGGAAGCTAGGGAGCCGCGGTTTCACATTGCTACCAAATGGAATTAAATCTAGGTTTCGGGAGCAGCCGGTTGGTTGCCGGGAGGTGTCGTGGCTGGCCGCACCCGGCTGCGCGAGAGGTCCGCCCGGCTGGCGACAGGGAGGCCGCCCGCCGAGCGGACACCTCAGGGTGGCAGGGTGCCGTGGCGCGCCAGTCTCACGTGACGAACGAGCGTGTTACGTGGAGCCCGGGATCGGGGACGGGTCGGCGGCGGGGTGGCGGACGTGCGCCAGTCGGCAGTCTGGCGGTGCGCCCGGAGCGCACGCCTCGCGCCGGCGTGAGGTCGTCCAGGCTGCGCGGTGGGCCGGCGTGTGCTGAGCCGCTCGGGCGCGGTCACGGAGTGAGGGCGTGCACCGGTCGAGGAGGTTCGTGCGAGCAGCTCGAGGCTGAAGCGGGTGACGGCGTCGCGGTGCTCCACGATCGCCGCCAGGACGTCCGATGGGCCGTCGAGGGGCTCGAAGGGAAGGCTCGAGAGCCCGGCGAAGAGGAAGAGCTGCACGGCGTGGGCTCGGCGCAACACTTCCCGGTCGACGGTGGTGCGTTCGGCGTCGAGCCCCTCGGCGCAGGCCGCGAGGAGCAGCTCGCTGAGGGAGCCGAGTCCGCCGAGGTCGCAGGCCGAGCGGATGCCGATCTGGACGTCGCCGACGAGCAGCTGGGTGAGGTCGTGGGCGAGCGGGAAGGCGTTCCACATCCCGAAGTCGATGAGGATGAGGGGGTGGTGCGCTCCCGAGGCCGCTCTCAGCCCGGGTGGCGGAGGTCGGGCCAGATCTGCGCCCAAGGGCGCTCCGGCAGGCACCTCACCAGGGCGGTGCCGTCTTCGTCGTTGGACACCCGCAGGTCGATCTCGCCCAGGTCTCGCGAGGCGCGGCAGAAGTCCGGGTCGAGCCCGACCAGGACCGCGGGTGAGGATCCGGGCGGGACGGCCCAGAGCCCGTAGCCGTTGTGCCCGCTGAACACCTCCAGGTCCGTGTAGCGCTGCAGCGCACCGGCCTGGCCGTAGTTGGCGGTGATGACGACCTGCCCGGGGGCGACGACGTGCTCGACCTGGTCGGCGAACGAGGGCCAGCCGATGGTCTCGCCGGCGTCGGGATTGATCGCCAGCACCGGGCCGACCGAGTCCACGGGTAGCACCGGCAGCGTGAACACGAAAGCGGGCGCACTGGCAGCCAGCAGGGCCGCGGGGACCCATCGGGCCACGGCATCGACGAGGGGTTGGGCTCCCGCCGCCATCAGGAAGGGCAGGAAGCCACCCACGTAGTAGGGCTTTCCTCCGATGACCAGGAACAGCGCGACGAGGAGGAGGAAGGCCGCAGGCAGGGGCCGGAGCGTCCGGTCACGGATCGAGCGCCACAGGCCCAGCACCCACACGGGCGTCAGCCACAGGCCCAGCTGGAGCACCAGCGTCACGAGGAACAGCGACCGCGAGACCGAGGTGGCGCTCCCGCCCTCGGCGATGTCGGCAGCGACCTCCAGCTGGGGCCAGCCGTGGGTGGCCTGCCAGATCAGGTACGAGGCCCCGATGGTGAGCGCGATGAAACCTGCGGCGACCGGCCCACGACGTCGGCGGGACACGAGGGCGATCGCGAGGAGCACGAAGCCGACCAGGACATGTCCCTGGAAGGTCAGTCCCCCCACGAGTCCTGCCAGCAACCAGAGTCGCGGATTCGCGCCCTGGCTCAACAGCACGACCAGGAAGGTCAGGGTGGTGGTGCCGAGGATGAGCACAGTCGAGGTGGACAGCAGGTGCCCGGTGGCCAGCACCAGGCCGCTCAGCGCAGTCCGGATCGAGGCCACCCACTCCGCGAATGTGGACGCTCCCAGGCGCCGGGCCATGAGTCCCGCCATGAAGACGACCAGGGCCGCGCTGAGGGCCGAGGGAACGCGTAGAAGAGTGAGCGACCCCGTGTCCAGGCCCCTGGCCAGCAACGGCACGAGGGGAGGCTGATCTGGGTAGCCCCAGTCAAGGTGACGTCCCGCGGCGAGGAAGTACAGCTCGTCGCGGTGGTAGCCGTACCTGCTCGCCGTGGCCACCAAGAGCAGGAAAGTCAGGCCGGCCGCGATGCTGGCCGGCCGAGCGAACGCCGCCTTCGTCGTCACGCGAGCATCCTTGCGGCTCTCGGTCCTTCTTCGCCGGATGTACAGACCACGGCCACTGGGACGTCGCGCGGCTTCTCAGGAGAGCCCGCCGAGAAGCGGCGGAATGACGCACCACACCGTGCGAGGAGGGGTCGGTAGTGTGGAAGGCTCGAGCTCGACCCAGTTGCTCCGCCGCCCTCGAACACGGGCTCGGTACCCAAGCGCGCGTATGCCAGCTCCCTCCTGTGCGGGCCAGCCTTCGCCGATGCGTTGTTTCCCGGCAGTCGCCTCTGTCACCGCGTGGGTTGCGGGAGGTGGGACGGGTAGACCGTCATGGGACCGGGTCGTTCGAGCACGCCAGAGCCTCCATCAGACCCGGCACGCGACAAGGTTCCGCCCGCGAGCGTTCACGTCGCGGCGGAAGGATTGTCGTCGCCGTGCCCGTGGACCAAGTCACAGTCAGGTAACGACTCTCCGGAGGCGCCAAGGGACGACGGCTGAGGGCAGGAATGTCGGTGGCGGCGGCTGTACTGAGGTATGGCAGTTCTCGGGCAGCAGCACCCTCTCGACCAGGTGGTCGAGGCTCTGTCTGCTGCTCTCGACGAGGGTCACGCTGCCTCGCTGATCGGGCTGGAGCAGGCCGCGACGGCCGATGCCCTGCGGGCGCTGGCGCAGATCCATGCGCGGTTGGATGCGTTGACCGCGACGGTGCTGCGGCACGCGGCCGAGGTGCGGGTCGAGGAGACCGGCGGCGCGACGACGACCGCGACCTGGTGGGCGCAGGCGACCCACCGCACCCGGGCCGCTGCGCACCGCGACGTCACGCTCGCCGCAGCCCTGGGCAGGCACACCGCCCTCGCCGAGGCGCTCGCTGCGGGGCGGATCAACTGCGAGCAGGCCCAGGTGATCGCCTGGGCGCTGGCCGACCTGGAGGACGGCGGGCCCGAGGACCTGGACCCGTCGGTGCTCGAGCAGGCCGAGAAGCACCTCATCGTCTGCGCGGACACCTTCGATGCCAAGCAGCTGAAGATCCTCGGACGCCACGTGCTGCACGTCGTGGCGCCGGAGGTCGGGGAGGCGCACGAGGCGAAGCTGCTGGAGGACGAGGAGCGCCGCGCCGCCGAGCGGACGCGGTTGACGATGAGCGGTGATGGGCACGGGATGGTCCACGGCCGGTTCTCCGTCCCCGAGCTCCACGGCGCCATGCTCGCCAAGGCCCTGCAAGCGTTGACCTGGGCCAAGCAGGAGCCAGCGCAGATCCGGCAGGTCCGCTCGACCCCGCAGAGCAACGGTCAGGCGTTCACCGAGCTGCTGGAGCGGATCAGCGAGAAGGACCTGCCCAGCGTGGGCGGGGTCGGGGCTACCGTCGTGGTGACGATGACCCTCGAGACACTGATGGGCGGACTGGGCAAGGCTTCACTCGACACCGGCGAGGTCATCTCCACCGGCACAGCGCGACGGCTGGCCTGCGAAGCCGGGATCATCCCCATGGTCCTCGGCGGGCCATCCCAGGTCCTCGACGTCGGCAGGCGCCGCCGCTTCCACACCAAGTCCCAGCGCCTCGCCATCGCCCAGCGCGACAAGCACTGCACCGCGCCCGGGTGTGACACCCCGCCGAGCCGCTGTCACGTCCACCACGTCATCCCCTGGTCCCAGGGCGGACCCACCACCGTCACGGACGGCCGGCTCTACTGCTCCGCCCACCACGCCATGGCCCACGACCCGAAGCGCTCGGGCCGGCTCCGGACGTAGACCGCTCAGCGAGGAAATGGCTGTCGTGACGGGGTCTCGAAGACGGCTCGCTAGCGCTCGCCTGCTCGACCGGCGGTGGGGCCGGCGGTGGGGCCTGCGGTGGCGCTCGGCTGCTCGACCAGCGGTGGCGCTCGCCTGCTCGACCGGCGGATGGGCCGGCGGTGGCGCCCGCCCGACCAGCGGTCACGCGACGGCGGCGCGCCTCAGAGCAGCGACGAGGCCTTGTCGAGCACGACCCGCAGCACCTGCTCCATCTCGTCGAAGTGCGACTGGTCGCAGATGAGCGGAGGGGCGAGCTGGACCACCGGGTCGCCGCGGTCGTCGGCGCGGCAGTAGAGGCCCTCGGCGAAGAGCTGCTTGGAGACGAAGCCGTAGAGGATCCGCTCGCACTCCTCGGCGCTGAAGGACTCCTTCGTCGTCTTGTCCTTCACCAGCTCGATGCCGAAGAAGTAGCCCTCGCCGCGGACGTCGCCCACGATCGGCAGGTCCAGCAGCCGCTCGAGGGTGGCGCGGAAGGCGCCCTCGTTCGCGCGGACGTGCTCGAGGACCTTCTCCTCCTCGAAGATCTGCAGGTTCTTCAGGCCCACCGCGGTGGAGACGGGGTGGCCGCCGAAGGTGTAGCCGTGGGCGAACATGCCGGTGCCGTGCAGGAACGGCTCCATCAGCTTGTCGCTGGCGATCATCGCGCCGAGCGGGGAATAGCCCGAGGTCAGGCCCTTGGCGCAGGTGATCATGTCGGGCTGGTAGTCGAAGCGCTCCGCCCCGAACATGTGCCCGAGCCGACCGAAGGCACAGATGACCTCGTCGGAGACCAGCAGCACGTCGTACTCGTCGCAGATCTCGCGCACGCGCTGCCAGTACGACGGCGGGGGCGGGAAGCAGCCGCCGGCGTTCTGCACCGGCTCGAGGAAGACCGCGGCCACCGTGTCGGGGCCCTCGTCCTCGATCGCGACCGCGACCTGGTCCGCGGCCCAGCGGCCGAACTCCTCCAGGCTGCCGCCGCCGAACCCGGGGTGCTGGTCGGCGCGGTAGTAGTTGGTGTTGGGCACCCGGAACGTCGAGGGCACCAGCGGCTCGAACTGCTGCTTGAGCAGCGGCAGCCCGGTGATCGACAGCGCGCCCTGGGTGGTGCCGTGGTAGGCGATCGCCCGGGAGATCACCTTGTGCTTCATCGGCTTGCCGACGAGCTTGAAGTAGTTCTTCGCCAGCTTCCAGGCGGTCTCCACGGCCTCACCGCCACCGCTGGTGAAGAAGACCCGGTTGAGGTCACCCGGTGCGTACGACGCGACCTTCTCGGCCAGCTCGATCGCGGTCGGGTGGGCGTAGGACCACAACGGCATGAAGGCCAGCTCGGAGGCCTGCTTGGCCGCGGTCTCGGCCAGGTCCGTGCGCCCGTGGCCGAGCTGGGAGACGAAGAGCCCCGCCAGCCCGTCGAGGTAGCGCCGCCCGTGGGAGTCGTAGAGGTAGGCGCCCTCGCCGCGGACCATCACCGGCACGTCGGCGTGCTCGTACTGCCCGTGGCGAGTGAAGTGCATCCACAGGTGGTCCTTGGCGGCCCGCTGCAGGTGGTCGTGGTCGAGGTGCTCCATGGCCCCATGTTCACGCGCGTGGGCGCAGAAAGGCAAGCGAATCCGTTGCCGGGAGGGCGATATCGTCACGGAATCCGTCGTCCGAGCCTCTCGCGGGGTGCTCGTCGCGCCTGGTAGCAAGAGCCCATGACCTCCACGACCCTGCTGACCGGCGGGACCCTCTTCGACGGCGAGCACCACCGCGGGCCGGGCGAGGTCCTGCTCCGGGACGGGCGCATCGCCGCGGTCGCCACCGACGGCGAGCGCCTGGACGTCCCGCCCGGCACCACCACGGTCGACCTGGGCGGGGGGCTGCTGCTCCCGGGCTTCACCGACGCCCACGTCCACACCGTCCAGGGCGGCCTGGAGCGGATCCGCTGCGACCTGAGCGGCGGGGAGACGCGCGAGGACTACCTCGCGCTGGTGAGGACGTACGCCGCGGGGCACGACGGTCCGTGGATCCTCGGCGGCGGCTGGGCGATGGCCGCCTTCCCCGGTGGCACCCCGACCGCCGCCGACCTGGACCGCGTGGTGCCCGACCGCCCGGTGCTGCTGCCCAACCGCGACCACCACGGTGCCTGGGTCAACGGCCGCGCCCTGGAGCTGGCCGGCATCACCCGCGAGACGCCCGACCCGCCGGACGGCCGGATCGAGCGCGACGCCACCGGGGCCCCGACCGGCACGCTGCACGAGGGCGCGATGGACCTCGTCGCCCGGCTGCTGCCGCCGACCAGTGCCGAGGAGCTCGACCGAGCCCTGGTCGCCGGGCAGGCGCACCTGCACTCCCTGGGCGTCACCGCCTGGCAGGACGCGATCGTCGGGTCGTACGCCGGCATGGAGGACCCCGGACCGGCCTACGTCCGCGCGGCCGCCGCCGGCACGCTGCGCTCCCACGTCGTGGGGGCGTTGTGGTGGGACCGCGACCGTGGCCTGGAGCAGGTGGCCGACCTGGTGGCACGTCGGTCGGAGCTCACCCACGGGCGGTTCCACGCCACGAGCGTCAAGGTCATGCAGGACGGCGTCGCCGAGAACGGCACCGCCGCGCTCGGGGAGCCCTACCTCGACCGCTGCGGCCACCCGACCGACAACGCCGGGCACTCCTTCGTCGACCCGGCGCTTCTGCGCGAGGCCGTGCGCTTGCTGGCCGCCGAGGGGTTCCAGGTGCACGTGCACGGCATCGGGGACCGCGGCGTGCGCGAGGCGCTGGACGCCTTCGAGGGCCTCGACGAGGCCGGCCGCGCCCTGCGGCACCACGTCGCGCACCTGCAGCTGGTCGACCCGCGCGACGTCCCACGCTTCGCGACCCTCGGCGTCGCGGCCAACATCCAGGCGCTCTGGGCCTGCCACGACGAGCAGATGACCGAGCTGACCCTGCCGTTCCTGGGTCCGGAGCGCGCCCGCTGGCAGTACCCCTTCGGCGACCTCCACCGCACCGGCGCCCGCCTGGTCGCCGGCAGCGACTGGCCCGTGAGCAGCGCCGACCCGCTGCAGGCGGTCCACGTGGCCGTCAACCGCACCGAGCACGGTGCCGACGGGCCGGCCGGCCACGAGCCGTTCCTGCCGGAGCAGTCCCTGGCCGTCGAGACCGCGCTGGCGGCGTACACCTTGGGCAGCGCGTGGGTGAACGGCCGTGACGACGCCGGCCGGATCCGTGCCGGTGCGGTCGCGGACCTGGTGCTCCTGGACCGCGACGTGGTGACGGGGCCCCGGGGAGACATCGGTGCCGCGCGGGCGGTGGCGACCTGGATCGACGGTGAGTTCGTCCACGAGGCGTGATCGTCGGGCGGAGAGGCCGAGAGCGACGAAATCCGTCATCAATCAGCCGGTCGACCTACCGGATCCGTCGTCGGCTCACTACGCTCCCGCCATGGCCGACACCACGTTCCAGAACGTCATCAACGGCGAGCTCGTCGACGCCGCCTCCGGCGCGACGTACGACGTCATCGACCCGACCACCGGCGAGGTCTACGCGCAGGCACCCGCGTCGGGTGCGGAGGACGTCGACCGGGCGTACGCCGCCGCCGACGCCGCCTTCGAGGCCTGGGGCTGGGAGACCACGCCGCAGGACCGGGCTCGCGCGCTGCTGAGGCTGGCCGACGCCATCGAGGACCGGGTCGAGGAGATCGCGCGGGTCGAGTGCCGCGACACGGGCAAGCCGTTCGGCCTGACGATGGACGAGGAGATGGGCTACGCCCACGACCACTTCCGGTTCTTCGCCGGAGCCTCCCGGGTGCTCGAGGGGCGCTCCGCGGGGGAGTACATGGCCGACCACACCTCGTGGGTACGCCGCGAGCCGATCGGCGTGGTGGGCCAGGTGACGCCGTGGAACTACCCGCTGCTGATGATGATCTGGAAGATCGCCCCGGCGCTGGCGGCCGGCAACACCGTCGTCCTCAAGCCCAGCGACACCACCCCGGCCAGCTCCACGCTGCTCGCCGAGATCGCACAGGAGTTCCTGCCCCCGGGCGTGCTCAACGTCGTGTGCGGCGACCGTGACACCGGCCGCGCGCTGGTCTCCCACCCGACCCCGCAGATGGTCGCCATCACCGGCTCGGTCCGTGCGGGCATGGAGGTCGCCGGCTCGGCCGCCGCCGACCTCAAGAAGGTGCACCTCGAGCTGGGGGGCAAGGCGCCGGTGATCGTCTTCGACGACGCGGACCTGTCCGCGGCCGCGGAGGGGATCGCCGGCGCCGCCCTCTTCAACGCCGGCCAGGACTGCACGGCCGCCACCCGTGTCCTCGCCGCGCCGGGCATCCACGACGACCTGGTCGCGGCGCTCGCGGAGGCCGCGCGGGGCATGCCGACCGGGATGCCCGACACCGACGGCGTCTACTACGGCCCGCTCAACAACAGCAACCAGCTCGCCCACGTCTCCGGGATGGTCGACCGCCTCCCCGACCACGCCAAGGTCGTCACCGGCGGCACCCGCCACGGGGACCGCGGCTACTTCTACGAGCCGACCGTCCTCTCCGGCCTGCGCCAGGACGACGAGCAGGTGCAGACCGAGATCTTCGGCCCCGTGATGACCGTGCAGCGCTTCTCCGACGAGGCCGAGGCGCTGCGCTGGGCCAACGGCGTCAAGTACGGCCTGGCCTCCAGCGTCTGGACCGCCGACCACGCCCGCGCCATGCGGGTCTCGCGGCGCCTGGACTTCGGTGCCGTGTGGATCAACACCCACATCCCCTTCGTCTCCGAGATGCCGCACGGCGGGTTCAAGCACTCCGGCTACGGCAAGGACCTCTCCATGTACGGCCTCGAGGACTACACCAGAATCAAGCACGTCATGAGCCACATCGGCTGAGCGCGCGATACCGGCGCGCTGCCTGCGTTGTCGCCGCTCGAAGGCCCGCTTCGCTCGAAGGCCGCCTTCGCGGCTCCGCCTGGGCATCACACCGGTCTCCCGACGCTCAGCCGCGTGGAGACGACGAGAGGAATGACATGAGGATCCTGCTGGTCGGCGCCGGCGGCGTGGGAGCGGCCTTCTGCTCCATCGCCGCGCGCCGCGACTTCTACGAGGCGCTCGTCGTCACCGACTACTCCCTCGAGCGCGCCGAGCGGGCCGCCGCCCAGGACGAGCGTTTCACCGCGGCGCGGGTCGACGCCTCCTCGGCCGACGCGGTCACGGCCCTGTGCCGCGAGCACCGCATCACCCACGTCATGAACGCCGTGGACCCGGTCTTCGACATGCCGGTCTTCGAGGGCGCCCTGGCCGCGGGCGCGGACTACCTCGACATGGCGATGTCGCTGTCGCGCCCGCACCCCGAGCGTCCGCACGAGCTGCCGGGCGTGAAGCTCGGCGACGAGCAGTTCGCCCGAGCGACCGCCTGGGAGGAGGCCGGGCGGCTGGCGCTGGTCGGCATCGGTGTGGAGCCGGGCCTCTCGGACGTCTTCGCCCGGTACGCCGCCGACCACCTCTTCAGCGAGATCGACGAGCTCGGCACCCGCGACGGCGCCAACCTCGTCGTCCGCGACGAGGAGGGCAACGAGGTGTTCGCCCCGTCGTTCTCGATGTGGACCACGATCGAGGAGTGCCTCAACTCGCCGGTGGTCTGGGAGGAGGGTCGGTGGCACACCACCGCCCCCTTCTCCGAGCCGGAGGTCTTCGACTTCCCCGAGGGGATCGGCCCGGTCGAGTGCGTCAACGTCGAGCACGAGGAGGTGCTCCTCATGCCGCGCTGGGTCGACTGCCGCCGCGCGACCTTCAAGTACGGCCTGGGCGAGGAGATGATCACCATCCTCAAGGTGTTGCACCAGCTCGGCCTGGACTCCACCGAGAAGGTACGGGTCAAGGGGGTCGAGGTCAGCCCGCGCGACGTCGTCGCCGCGGTCCTCCCCGACCCCGCCACGATCGGTCCCCGCATGACCGGCAAGACCTGCGCCGGCCTGTGGGTCACCGGCAAGGACAAGCAGGGGCAGCCGCGCTCGACGTACCTCTACCACGTGGTCGACAACGAGGAGACGATGCGCGAGTACGGCCACCAGTGCGTGGTCTGGCAGACCGCCATCAACCCCGTGGTGGCCCTGGAGCTGCTGGCGACCGGTGCCTGGCAGGGCACCGGCGTGCTCGGTCCCGAGGCCTTCGACGCCGACCCGTTCCTGGACCTCCTCACGGCGTACGGCAGTCCGTGGGGTGTGCGAGAGTTGGCCCCATGACGCAGCAAGTCCGCCGGTTGGTGACCGACATTCCAGGACCTCGTTCGCTGGAAATGCTCGATCGCAAGAAGTCCTACGTCGCCGACGGGGTCGGGACCACCCTGCCCGTGTTCGTCGTCGAGGCCGGGGGAGGTGTGCTCGTCGACGCCGACGGCAACCACCTCATCGACCTCGGCTCGGGCATCGCGGTGACCACCGTGGGCAACAGCGCCCCCGCGGTCGTGCGCAACGTGGCGGCCCAGCTCGAGGCATTCACCCACACCTGCTTCATGGTCACGCCGTACCCCGGCTACGTCGACGTCGCCGAGAAGCTCGCGCACCTGACCCCGGGCGACCACGCGAAGAAGTCGGCGCTGTTCAACTCCGGCGCCGAGGCGGTCGAGAACGCCGTCAAGATCGCCCGCGCCGCGACCGGCAAGGACGCGGTGGTCGTCTTCGACCACGCCTACCACGGCCGCACGAACCTCACGATGGCGATGACGGCCAAGAACATGCCCTACAAGCACGGGTTCGGACCGTTCGCGGGCGAGGTCTACCGCGCCCCCATGTCCTACCCGCTGCGCGACGGCCTGAGCGGCGCGGAGGCCGCCGCGCGCGCCATCGACGTCATCGACAAGCAGGTCGGTGCCACCAACCTCGCGTGCGTCGTCATCGAGCCGGTCCAGGGCGAGGGCGGTTTCGTCGTCCCCGCGGAGGGCTTCCTGCCCGCGCTCGCCACGTGGTGCCGGGACAACGACGTGGTGTTCATCGCCGACGAGATCCAGTCCGGCTTCTGCCGCACCGGTGACTGGTTCGCCAGCGACCACGAGGGCGTCGTGCCCGACCTGGTCACCACGGCCAAGGGCATCGCCGGCGGCCTGCCGCTCGCCGCGGTCACCGGCCGCGCCGAGCTGATGGACGCCGTCCACGTCGGTGGCCTCGGCGGCACGTACGGCGGCAACCCGCTCGCCTGCGCCGCGGCGCTCGGGGCCATCGAGGAGATGGAGACCCACGACCTGCTCGGTCGCGCTCGCGAGGTCGAGGCGCTGGTGCGCCGCCGGCTGGAGAAGATCGCCGCCGACCACGCGGTGATCGCCGAGATCCGCGGGCGCGGGGCGATGCTGGCGATCGAGCTGTGCCGTCCCGGCACGCTCGAGCCCGACGCCGCCCGTGCGGCGGCGGTCTCGGCGTACTGCCACCGGAGCGGCGTCGTCACGCTGACGTGCGGCACCTGGGGCAACGTCTTCCGCTTCCTGCCGCCGCTGTCGATCTCCGACGAGCTGCTCGAGGAGGCCTTCGACGTCGTCGCGGAGGCGTTCGCGGCCACCGCCTGAGCCCGGCCACCGACCGGCTGGGAGACTCGCCGCGTGCAGCGTCGTGACGTCGTCATCCTCGGCTCGACCGGGTCGATCGGCACCCAGGCCCTCGACCTCGTGCGGGCCCACCCCGACCGGTTCCGGGTCGTCGGGCTGAGCGCCGGCGGTTCGAACCCCGACCTGTTCGCCCGGCAGGTCGAGGAGTTCGCCCCCGCGGTGTCCGGCCTGGGCGAGGAGGCCTCGGTGGAGGCCGCCGGGCACCCCTGCGACGTGGTGCTCAACGGCATCACCGGGGCGGTGGGCCTGCGCCCCACGCTCGCGGCGCTGGAGGCCGGGACGACGCTGGCGCTGGCCAACAAGGAGTCGCTGATCATCGGCGGCCCCCTGGTCAAGGAGCGCGCCCGCCCCGACCAGATCGTCCCCGTCGACTCCGAGCACTCCGCGATCGCGCAGTCGCTGCGAGCCGGCCGCGCCGACGAGGTACGCCGCCTCGTGCTCACCGCGAGCGGCGGGCCGTTCCGCGGCCGGACCCGCGACCAGCTCGAGCAGGTCACGCCCGCCGAGGCGCTGGCCCACCCCAACTTCGCCATGGGCACCGTCATCACCACCAACTCAGCGACCCTGGTCAACAAGGGCCTCGAGGTGATCGAGGCACACCTGCTCTTCGACGTCCCCTTCGACGCCATCGACGTCGTGGTCCACCCCCAGCAGCTGATCCACTCGATGGTGGAGTTCGTCGACGGTGCGGTCGTCGCCCAGCTGGGACTGCCGACGATGCTGGTGCCGATCTCCCTCGGCATGGGCTGGCCCGACCGGGTGCCGGACGCCGAGACCCCGATCGACTGGACGAGGGCAGCCGACTGGCGCTTCGAGCCGCTGGACGACGAGGCCTTCCCCGCCGTCCGGCTGGCCCGCGAGGCGGGTGAGCGCGGCGGCACGGCCCCGGCGGTCTACAACGCGGCCAACGAGGCGTGCGTCGCGGCCTTCCACGCCGGTGGTCTGGCCTTCCCCGCGATCGTCGACGTGATCGGCGAGGTCCTAGCGGCCCACGACGTACCCTCGTCATCAGGGGAGCTGGGCGTCGAGGACGTCCTCGCGGCCGACACGTGGGCCCGCGAGGAGGCCACGCGGCTGATCGCCCGCACCGCGCGCAGCACCGCCTGAGACCCGCCGCACCACCGCATCCCACCCACACCGGACCATCGAGGGGACCCATGACCGCGCTGCTCTACCTGCTCGGGGTCGTGCTGTTCGTCCTGGCCATCCTGGTCTCGATCGGGCTGCACGAGCTGGGCCACATGATCCCGGCGAAGAAGTTCGGCGGGAAGGTGACGCAGTACTTCATCGGCTTCGGCCCGACCGTGTGGAGCAAGCAGGTCGGCGAGACCGAGTACGGCCTCAAGGCGATCCCGCTCGGCGGCTACGTCAAGATCGTCGGGATGCTGCCGCCCGGTGCCGAGCAGCTCGGCGAGGTCACCGTCGACGAGGAGGGCAACCAGGTCACGCGGGTCCGCAAGTCCAACACCGGCATGTTCACCCAGCTGGTCTCCGACGCCCGGGCCGCGGAGTGGGAGCTCGTGCAGCCCGGCGACGAGGACCGGTTGTTCTACAAGCTGCCGTCGTGGAAGAAGATCGTCGTGATGGCGGGCGGTCCCAGCGTCAACATCGCGATCGCCTTCGTGCTGTTCTGGGGCATCTACGCCACCTACGGCAACGTCGTCGACGTCGAGGCCGAGGCCGGCCCGCCGGTCATCGACACCGTCTCGGAGTGCGTCATCCCCTTCGACGAGGAGGGGCGCGCCTGCACGGCCCAGGACCCGCCCGCCCCCGCCTTCGAGGCGGGCCTGCGGCCCGGTGACGTCGTCACCTCCTTCAACGGCACGCCGGTCACCGGCTGGGACCAACTGCGCGAGCTGATCCGCGACAACGCCGACGGCGACGCGGTCATCGGCTACGAGCGCGACGGCGAGCAGCTCGTGGGGGAGACCTCGACCACGGTGCAGGCCCGGCCCACCGACGACGCGGCCGAGACCCTGACCCAGGTCGGCTTCCTCGGCGTCACCCCGACCGTGCGGCTGGTCACCGAGACCGGGGGCCCGATCTACACCGCCGAGCGGATGGCGGTCATGACCAAGGACACCGTGATCGCCCTCGGGGAGCTGCCGGCCAAGGTGTTCGGCGTCGCAAAGGCGATCGTCGGCGTCGAGGAGCGCGCGATCGACAGCCCGGTCTCCATCGTCGGCGGCGGCCGGATCGCCGGCGAGGTCTCGTCCACGGACTCCCTCGAGCTGGAGGAGAAGGCGGTCTCCCTGGCCGGACTGGTCGCCGGCTTCAACCTCTTCATCGGCCTGTTCAACTTCCTGCCGCTGCTTCCCCTCGACGGCGGCCACATCGCCTCCGCCACGTGGGAGTGGGTACGCCGCGGCTGGGCCCGCCTGCGCCGCCGGCCCGACCCGGGATACGTCGACGCGGCCAAGCTCCTGCCCGTGGCGTACGTCGTCGCCTCGGCGCTCCTGGTCATGGGGGTCGTCCTGATCATCGGCGACCTCGTGGTGCCCGTGCAGTTCGACGCCTGACCCTCGGTCGGCGCCTCGCGCCGCGGGACGTCATACGGACGGGGCGTCCGCCGCCACCACGCGCATGACGTCCCGGGCCGCGTGGAGCCCGCATCCGCCACCGACCGCAGTACGACGTCCGCCAGACCCGCCGGTGGTCCGCCGCCGACCTGATGCACGGCCCGGGCATACCCCGAACCCGGCCTGCCGTCGCAGCTGTGCGCGCAGCCCTGTGGGCACGCACCGACCGCGAGGCGACGTACGTCGTCACGGCGGCCGTCCAGCAGCGGCTCGTGAAGCCTGCCGAGCTCGGCGTCGAGCTGCTACGCATCCGACGCGACCGACGTCGAACGATGTTGCACGAGCTGGTCAACGAGCTGCTCGACGGTGCCAGATCCTTGGGTGAGCTGGACGTCGCCCGAGCCCTCAAGGCGCGCGGCCTGCCGCCGCCCGAGCGTCAGGTGCTGCGGCGGGACGGGCGTGGCAGGTACTACCTGGACCTCTACTGGCCGCAATTCCGGCTCGTGGTGGAGATCGACGGCATCCACCACACCTGGGCCGAGAACGTCGTCGGCGACGCACTTCGTCAGAACGCACTGACACTGCAGGGCGACCGGGTCCTCCGGCTGCCGCTGCTCGGCTTCCGTCTCGACCGCGAGGCGTTCCTCGACCAGGTCGAGCTGGCCATGGTGGCTGGAGGCCTCCGCCGCGCAGCGTGATGAGCCTCCGCTGGGCCTGTCTCCGACCCGCGGGACGTCATACGGGCTACATCGACGGACCTCCCGCCCGTATGACGTCCCGCCGAGGCGGCGGCCCCTGCCCGGGGGCGTCATACGCCCGCCTGCATTGGACCTCCCGTCCGTATGACGTCCCACCCACCCGGGCTGAGTAGCCTTGGGGGCATGACAGGGATCAGCCTCGGCATGCCCGCAGCACCCCCGCCGGTCCTGGCCCCGCGCCGCCGGACCCGGCAGATCCAGGTGGGCAAGGTGGGGGTCGGGTCCGACCACCCCATCTCGGTGCAGTCGATGACCACCACGCTGACCTCCGACGTCAACGCCACGCTCCAGCAGATCGCCGAGCTGACCGCGTCCGGCTGCGACATCGTGCGGGTCGCCTGCCCCAGCCAGGACGACGCCGATGCCCTGCCGGCGATCGCGCAGAAGTCGCAGATCCCGGTCATCGCCGACATCCACTTCCAGCCGAAGTACGTCTACGCCGCCATCGAGGCCGGCTGTGCCGCGGTCCGGGTCAACCCGGGCAACATCCGCGCCTTCGACGACCAGGTCAAGCAGATCGCGAAGGAGGCCGCCGACCACGGCACCTCCATCCGCATCGGCGTCAACGCCGGCAGCCTCGACAAGCGCCTGCTGGAGAAGTACGGCAAGGCCACGCCCGAGGCGCTGGTCGAGAGCGCCAAGTGGGAGGCCAGCCTCTTCGAGGAGCACGGCTTCCGCGACTTCAAGATCTCGGTCAAGCACAACGACCCGGTCGTGATGGTCCGCGCCTACGAGATGCTCGCCGCCGAGGGCGACTGGCCGCTGCACCTGGGCGTGACCGAGGCCGGTCCGGCCTTCCAGGGCACCATCAAGTCCGCCACGGCGTTCGGTGCGCTGCTCTCCCAGGGCATCGGCGACACCATCCGCGTCAGCCTCTCCGCCCCTCCCGTGGAGGAGGTGAAGGTCGGCCTGCAGATCCTGGAGAGCCTCAACCTGCGCCCCCGCCGGCTCGAGATCGTCTCCTGCCCCAGCTGCGGCCGGGCCCAGGTCGACGTCTACAAGCTCGCCGACGAGGTGACCGCCGGGCTCGAGGGTCTCGAGGTCCCCCTGCGGGTCGCGGTCATGGGCTGCGTCGTCAACGGTCCGGGGGAGGCCCGCGAGGCCGACCTCGGGGTGGCCTCCGGCAACGGCAAGGGACAGATCTTCGTCAAGGGCGAGGTCATCAAGACCGTCCCCGAGAGCAAGATCGTGGAGACCCTCATCGAGGAGGCCATGCGGATCGCCGAGGGCATGGAGGCCGTCGACGGCGCCGGCGTCGAGGTCACGGCCGGCTGACACCGCAGCGTCCGGCCCCCGACGCCCGGCCACGCCCGCGTGATCACCCCTCGTCGCTCCCGCCACGGGCATAGGCTGCGCGCGTGCTGACCACCCGCGACGGCGTGCGGCCCCTCGGGGTCGCCGACCTCCAGGACTTCCTGGAGCTCGCGGGGCGCGATCCGGTGGTCAACGTCTTCGCCGACTACCGCGCGCGCACCACGAGCCTCGAGCCGCGCTGGCTCGGCGGCGAGGTGTGGGGCCGGTTCGAGGACGGCCGCCTCCGCGCCGCCTGCCACGTCGGCGCGAACCTCGTGCCGGTCCAGGCCGACGAGGACGACGCCCGCGCCTTCGCCGAGCGGGCCCTGGCCCGGGGTCGGACCGTCTCCACGATCGTCGGGCCCCACGTCGCGGTCCGGGCCTTCTGGGACGCGGTCTCGCCCGCGTGGGGCAGCCCGCGCGAGCTGCGCTGGGAGCAGCCCCACCTCGAGATCGCCACGGACCCGCTGGTGGCCCCCGACGCCCAGGTGCGGCGCACGACGCGGGACGACATGGACCAGCTCTACCCCGCCTGCGTCGCGATGTACACCGAGGAGGTCGGGCTCTCCCCGGAGCTCGGCGGCGGCAGCGACCTCTACCGCGCGCGCGTCACGCAGCTGGTCAGCCGCGGCTGGTCCTTCGCCCGCTTCGACGAGGGCCGGCTGGTGTTCAAGGCCGAGGTCGCCTGCGCCTCGCCGTACGCCGCCCAGGTGCAGGGCGTCTGGGTGCCGCCGGACCGTCGTGGCGAGGGCCTGGCTGCGGCGGGGATGGCCGCGGTGGTCGACCTCGTGCGCCGTGACATCGCCCCGACGGTCTCGCTGTACGTCAACGAGTGGAACCACGCAGCCCGCCGGGCCTACGAGCGCGTCGGCTTCGTGGAGACCGCGCGCTTCTCGACCATCATGTTCTAGGGGTCGGCTCCGCCCCTCTGGCAGGCTCTGCGCGTGGCCCTCTCCCGCACCGCGCGTCTCGTCGCCGGCGTCCTGACCGTCAACGGCGTGCTGCACGTCGTCAAGCCGTCGCTCTACGACCCGATCATGCCGCGCTGGGTGCCGGCGCCCCGCGAGGTCGTCGTGTGGAGCGGGTACGCCGAGCTGGCGATCGCCGCCGGCCTGGCCGCGCCCCCGACCCGGCGGGCGGCGGGCCTGGCCGGCGTCGGGCTGCTGCTGGGGGTCTACCCCGCCAACGTCCAGATGACCGTCGACGCGATCAAGGGCGACAACCGGGCCCTCCAGGCGGTCAGCATCGCCCGGCTGCCCCTGCAGTGGCCGATGGTCCGCGCCATGTGGCGCACCTGGCGCGAGGCCTGAGCCGAGCTGAGCCGGGCGCCCGACCGGTCCGGTCCCGGTCGCGCGGTCACAACCGGGGCAGGAGGCCCGCCACCTCCTCGAGCACCCGCTCCGACGCGGCGTACGGCGCCGTCGGCCGCGGCCAGTGGGTGACCGCGTCGGTGAACCCGAGCTCGGCGACCCGTCCCACGAGGTCGGTGAAGAACGCCGCGCTCGACAGTGCGGTGCGACCCGCGCTCCCGTGCAGGGTGCCGGCGGAGTCGAGCAGGACGTAGCGGGGGAGCGACCGCCCCTCCAGGGCCTCGTCCAGCACGCGGCTGGACTCCGCGAGCCCGGCGAACCAGTCCTCCAGGGAGTCGGTGGCCGGCCCGGTGGTGACCCAGCCGTCGCCGACCCGGGCGGCGTAGCGCACCGAGCGCGGCCCGTTGCCCGCCACGACCAGCGGGGTGCGCACCAGGCCGGGCAGGGTGCGCGCCCCGGCGACCGAGAACCACCGGCCCTCGGAGTCGACGTGGTCGTCCTCGCGCAGCCGCACGAGCAGGTCGACGTTCTCCTGGAACCGGTCGACGCGCTCGCGCACCGACAGCGGCGCCTCGCCGAGCACGCGCGAGTCGAGGTCACCGCCGGTGCCGACGCCGAGGATGAACCGCCCGTCGCTGAGGTCCTCCAGCGCCTGGGCGTCGCGGTGCAGCAGGTAGGGGTGGCGCAGGTTGGGGGAGGCGACGAGCGTCCCGAGGCCGATCCGCGACGTCGTCGCCGCCGCAGCCGCCAGCACCGGGATGCCCGAGCGCCACGGCGAGTCGGGCAGCCCGCCCCAGACCAGGTGGTCGTAGGTCCAGGCGTGGGCGAAGCCCATCTCCTCCGCGGCTCGCCAGCGCGGCGCCGCCTCGGCCCAGGGGAGGTCGGTCAGGAGCGTGATGCCGATCCGCATGGTGCGAGAGTCTGGCACCCCTCGTGCGCCCGGGCTCACAGGTAGGGCGACCCCTTCCCGAGGTCCGAGGCCAGCTCGCAGTCCGGCCCGTCGCAGCGCACCAGGCCCGAGGAGTCCTCGGTCGCGACCTCGAGCAGCGCGGTGTCGGCGTCCTCGAAGAGCAGCTGGCCGAGGTAGCCGTCGACGCGGTAGCGGCCGACCTGCTCACCCTCGACGGTGCGCACCCGCGCCTCGCTGGGCCCGAGTCCGTCAGCCAGCTTGAAGACCGTCAGCAGGTGGCTGCCGTCGGGCGAGAACTCCACCACCGCCTCCTCGCAGGAGCGCCACAGCTCGCTGCTGGGGTCGCTGAGCGTGCTCACCACCGTGCAGCCGCCCTGGTACGGATCCTTCGTGAAGACGGCGAGCCGGTCGTTGAGCAGGTCGGCGCGGTAGCCGTACCGCGTCGAGACCCGGGCGCCGTCGCCGGTGGCGAGGTCCCAGGAGACGACGGGGCCGTTCTCCCCGGCGAGCACGACGGTCGTGGAGGACGCGTCGAGCGCGGTGGTGTAGCCCCGCCGCTTGCGCTGACCCAGCAGCTCGCCGGTGGTGGCGTCGTACGCGCGGAGCACGGTGTGCCGGCTGGGCCGGCCGCGGAACCGCTCGGTCACCACGGTGGTGCCGTCGCTGCCCAGCAGGGCCGTCGAGCCACGGACGTCGTCCAGCAGCACCCGGCTCGAGCGGCCTCCCGGTGCGATCGTGCGCACCGAGTGGTCCTCGCCGCGGACGGCGAGCACGACGTAGCGACCGTCGGGCCGGGTGCCGAGCAGCTGGAACCAGTCGGCGCGCACCCGGGTGACCACGCCGTCCTCCACGATGTCCCTGCGGTCGAGCCCGGCGCGGTAGGGGACGCTCGCGTCGGTCCCACGCTCCAGGCGCTCGGGGTCGAGGCGGGTGGGTCGCTCCTGGGCGGTGTCGGCGCGTGCGACGTCGGCACGGGCGGCCTCCACCGCGACACCGGTGCTGGTGGCCGCGGTGAGGAGGGCGAGGGCCGCGAGAGCGGCGCGGGCGACCCGGCTGGGCCGGGCGCAGAGGGTCCGAGAGGGAGTGGTCATGCCTCTGTGACGCAGCGGATACCCGTTCGGTTGTCATCGGCGCGGCGCCGTACCCTGAGCGCCATGTCTGCCCGTCACCCCCGCGTCCTGCGGATGTCGTCCCTGTTCGTGCGCACGCTGCGAGAGGACCCCGCCGACGCCGAGGTGCCGAGCCACAGGCTGCTGGTCCGTGCGGGGTACATCCGCCGCGCCGCCCCCGGCATCTACACCTGGCTGCCGCTGGGCCTGCGGGTCCTGCGCAAGATCGAGGGCATCATCCGCGAGGAGATGGACGCGATCGGTGCCCAGGAGCTCAGCTTCCCCGCGCTGCTGCCCCGCGAGCCCTACGAGGCGACCAACCGCTGGACCGAGTACGGCGACGGCATCTTCCGGCTCAAGGACCGCAAGGACGCCGACTACCTCCTCGGCCCCACGCACGAGGAGATGTTCACCCTCGTGGTGAAGGACCTCTACTCCTCCTACAAGGACCTCCCGCTCTCGATCTACCAGGTCCAGACGAAGTACCGCGACGAGGCGCGTCCCCGCGCCGGCCTGCTGCGCGGGCGCGAGTTCGTCATGAAGGACTCCTACTCCTTCGACATCGACGACGCGGGCCTGGAGGAGAGCTACCAGAAGCACCGCGACGCCTACGTCCGGATCTTCGACCGGCTCGGCTTCGAGTACGTCGTCGTCAAGGCCACCTCGGGCGCCATGGGCGGCTCCCGCTCCGAGGAGTTCCTCGCCAAGGCCGAGGTCGGCGAGGACACCTACGTCAGCTGCTCGACCTGCGACTACGCCGCCAACGTCGAGGCGGTCGAGGTCCGCGCACCCGCCGCGATGCCGTACGACGCCGCGCCGGCCGCGCACGCCGAAGCCACCCCCGGCACCCCCACGATCGACACCCTGGTCACCCACCTCAACGAGGCCTTCCCCCGCGAGGACCGTGCGTGGACGGCGGCCGACACCCTCAAGAACGTGCTCGTGCAGCTGGTGCACCCCACCGGCGAGAAGGAGCCCCTGGCGATCGGCGTGCCCGGCGACCGCGAGGTCGACCTCAAGCGCCTCGAGGGCCAGCTCGAGCCGATCCAGGTCGAGCCGATGGACGAGGCCGCCCTCAAGGAGCACCCCGCCCTGGTGAAGGGCTACATCGGTCCCGGGGGCATCGCTGCGGCCGGGATCCGCTACCTCGTCGACCCCCGGGTCGTGGAGGGCACGGCGTGGGTCACCGGCGCGGACGTCGAGGGCAGCCACGTGCTCGACCTCGTCGTGGGCCGCGACTTCACCCCCGACGGCACCATCGAGGCCGCCGAGGTCCGCGAGGGCGACCACTGCCCCCGCTGCGACGACGGCACCCTGCACGCCGCCCGCGGCATCGAGATGGGCCACGTCTTCCAGCTCGGTCGCAAGTACGCCGAGGCGCTGGACCTGCAGGTGCTGGACGAGAACGGCAAGCTCGTCACGGTCACCATGGGCTCCTACGGCGTGGGCGTCAGCCGGGCCGTGGCCGCGGTCGCCGAGGGCACCCTCGACGAGATCGGCCTGTGCTGGCCCCGCAACGTGGCGCCGGCCGACGTGCACCTGGTCGCCGCCGGGAAGGACGAGGCCGTCTTCAACGCGGCGGACCGGATCGCCCACGAGCTGGCGGAGCAGGGCGTCGAGGTGCTCTACGACGACCGCACCGGCAAGGTCAGCCCCGGGGTGAAGTTCAAGGACGCCGAGCTGATCGGCGTGCCGACGATCGTCGTGGTGGGCAAGTCCCTGGCCGAGTCCGGCACCGTCGAGGTGCGCGACCGGCGCACCGGCGAGAAGGCCGAGATGGCGGCCGACCACGTCGTCGACCACCTGGTGCGGCTGGTCAACGCCGGCTGACCCACCCGCACGGAGCGCACCGGCCCCGGCCCCCCGTGGGTCCGGGGCCGGTCCGGCTCCTGGGTCAGGTCCGTCCGGACCGCCCGTCGGTCGTGCTGGGCTCGCCGCCGGACTCGCGCCCGAGCCCCTGCAGCAGGCCGATGACGGCGCGGTGCGCCTCCTGGCGGGCCGCGGCCGGGTCCGCGGCGGCAGCGACGAAGAGCGCGGCCTCGCCCAGCGCGCCCATCAGCACGTGCGCCAGCGCCTCGACCGGGGCCCCCGCGGGCGCGTACGCCGCCACGGCCTGCTCGACCAGGCCCAGCCCGTGCCGGTGCCCGACCTCGCGCCACGCGCTCCAGCCGAGCGCCGCCGGACCCTCGACCAGGGTGATCCGGTGGATCGTGGGGTCGGCGCAGGCGTCGAGGTAGGCGTCCAGCCCGGCCACGAGTCGCGCCGCGGGGTCCTCGGCGCCCTCCATCGCCCGCGCCACGCGGTCGACGACCTCGGCCTCGACCGCCTCGAGCACCGCCGCGAAGAGGCCCGCCTTGCCGTCGTACTGGTGGTAGAGCGCCCCGCGCGTCACCCCCGCAGCCCGGGCCAGCTCGTCGTTGGCCACCTCGGCGAAGCCCTTGGTGCTGAACAGCGCACGGCCGGCCTCGACGAGGGCGGCGCGGGTCGTCGCGTTGCGCTCGGCCTGCGTACGCCGGCCGCCGGTCGACGCAGCGGGACGACCCTCCGACACCGTGGCGTCGGGGGTCGCGGGGAGGTCCGTGGGGGAGACGTTCATGCCGGGGCCCATGGTGCCCTCTCGCGCGTCAGGGCCGGCGAGGGCGTCCGACTGCACATTTCTGCATTGCAGAAATGTGGGGCAGTCGACAGGTGTGAGGAACCGGAGCCTGTGGGCAGGATGACGACCGGCTCGCCCCGACGACGTCCCTCATCCGGCGCGGGCCACCGACCTGCACGCAGGTCGTCCGGCACGCGGCTCCGGCCCCTCGGGGAAGATCTCGGGACTTCCCACGGGGGGCCGGTCCGCGTCACGTGCGTCACCGGTCCGCCCGACAGGTCGCGCCGGCTCACCGCGACAGGTCGCTCGCGCCGGGCAGCGGCTCGCCGTCGCCACCCAGACCCACCGCCGAGACCGCGACCGAGGTGAGCGCCTGCGCGGCCCACCGACGGGTCGCCCCCGTGCTCGAGGCGACCAGGAAGGCCCAGGCGGTCGCGCTCGACCGCTCCACGCGCACCGCGGCCTCGGCTGCGGTCCCCGGCGAGGACAGGTCCTCCGGCACGGCGTACGCCGCCTCGCTCTGCACCGGCTCGGCCCCCTGCGCCAGCAGCGCCGCGGCCAGCCGGTCGCGGCGGGAGCGGTGGGACTCGTGTGCGCCGGACAGGCGCTCGAACAGCTCGGGCGTCGCCGACATCGACGTCGCCGCTCCCGCGGACCCCAGGACCCAGACGGCAGCGTGCTCGGAGGCGAGCACCCGTTGCAGGGCGTCGAGACCCTCCGGTCCCGCTGCCCGACCGGTGCCGTCCAGCCGTTCCACCCGGGCTCGGTCGGCGCCGTCCTCCGGGGCGAGCAGGGCCACCTGCTGGGCGCTCCCGGCGGCGACCGACGCGAGCAGCCGCGCCAGGGGACCGCTGTCCGCGGCCACGCACCACGTCACCATCCGGCGCTGCAGCCGCTCCTCGTCGCGCAGCAGCGAGGCCAGGGCAGCCGCCGGGTCCGCCCCGACCCGCGGCCGCCGCGCGGGTGGCGCAGCGGCCCCGTCGGGGTCGAGCTCCGCCAGCTGTGCCCGGTGGGTGCGCTGGAGGTCGGCGAGGCGTCCCCGGAGCGGGCGGTGCCGACGTCTGGTCGCGGCCACCAGCAGGTCGAGGGCCAGCAGGTCGGTGCGAGCGCCGGCGACGACGGCCTCGTCGTCCGCGGCGGCGGACGGGCCCCTCGACGACCTGCTCGACGACCCGGCGCGCGACCCACGGGGGTCGCCCTCGTCACGTCCGCACGACACGGTCGTGATCCCGGCCACCAGGCCCACCGCGGCCAGCGCCGCCCGGCGGCTCGGAGCGGGTCGGACGGAGGGCACCGCACGACCCTAGGACATGCGCGATCGGGCTAGGGTGTGCGGACCGACGGGCCCGCCCGTCGCCCGGCAGGCAGCCGGCACCACCCCAGCACCGCCCCAAGTGAAGATCGAGAGGACCACCTCGTGGAGAACGCCAAGCAGGACGCGACGAGGGAGAAGGTCGAGGCCGCGCTCGTCGGCCCGCTCGCAGCCCTCGGTCTGGACGTCGAGGCGGTCGAGCTCACCCCCGCCGGCAAGCGACGGGTCCTGCGGGTCGCCGTCGACAAGGACGGCGGGGTGTCCCTGGACGACGTCGCCGAGGCCACCCGCGAGGTCGACCGGGTCCTGGAGGAGGGTGACGCCATGGGCGAGCACCCCTACACGCTCGAGGTCACCTCGCGTGGCGTGGACCGTCCCCTGGTCGCGCCGCGGCACTGGCGCCGCAACGCCGACCGCCTGGTCAAGGTGACCCTCGAGCCGCCGCTGACCGGCGAGGTCACCGGCCGGATCATCGACTGCGACGAGGACGCGGACGGCGGGGGCGTGCGGCTCGACGTCGACGGCGAGGTGCGCCGCATCGCCTACGCCGACGTCAAGAAGGCCCTGGTGCAGATCGAGTTCAACCGCCGCCCCCAGGCCACCGAGCCGGGCGAGGACGGTCAGGGCGACGACGCGCCCGACGCGCTGGACGAGCACGACACCGAGATCGACGAGGACGGGGAGGACCACTGATGGACATCGACATGAGCATCCTGCGGATGCTGGAGCGCGAGAAGGAAATCTCCTTCGAGGTCCTGGTCGAGGCGATCGAGCAGGCCCTGCTCACCGCCTACCTCAAGACCCCGGGCGCCTACGAGCAGGCCCGGGTCGAGCTGGACCGCAAGACCGGTCACGTCACCGTGATGGCTGCCGAGCTGGACGACGACGGCGAGAAGATCGGGGAGTTCGAGGACACCCCGGCCGGCTTCGGCCGGATCGCCGCGACGACGGCGAAGCAGATCATGCTGCAGCGCCTGCGCGAGGCCCAGGACGACATCACGTTCGGGGAGTTCTCCGGCCGCGAGGGCGACATCGTCTCCGGGGTCATCCAGCAGGGCCGCAACCCCGACGACGTCATGGTCGACCTCGGCAAGCTCGAGGCGCTGCTCCCGGTGAGCGAGCGGGTGCCGGGGGAGAGCTACGAGCACGGCACCCGGATCAAGTGCCTGGTCGTCTCGGTCCGCAAGGGCATGCGCGGCCCGCAGGTGACGCTGTCGCGGTCCCACCCCAACCTGGTCAAGAAGCTCTTCGCCCTGGAGGTGCCCGAGATCGCCGACGGTTCCGTCGAGATCGCCGGGATCGCCCGCGAGGCCGGGCACCGCACCAAGATCGCGGTCGCCCCCCGCGCGCAGGGGGTCAACGCCAAGGGCGCCTGCATCGGGCCGATGGGCCAGCGGGTGCGCAACGTGATGGCCGAGCTGCACGGCGAGAAGATCGACATCGTGGACTGGTCCGACGACCCGGCCACCCTGGTCGCCAGCGCGCTCTCTCCGGCGCGGGTCACCTCGGTCGAGGTCGTCGACGCCGCGGCGCGCTCGGCGCGCGTGGTCGTGCCCGACTTCCAGCTCTCCCTGGCCATCGGCAAGGAGGGTCAGAACGCCCGCCTCGCCGCGAGGCTGACCGGGTGGCGCATCGACATCCGCTCGGACGAGGCGCCGGCCCCGCAGGAGTGAGCAGGCGCCGTGCCCGACGTCGTACGACGTGTCGCCGGGCCGCCTGACGCCGGACACGCCCGACCGCGGGGGCGAGCTCCCCGGTTCGGCCGAGGAGCTGCCGAGGGGCTATGGTGTTCCGCGGTGGCCCACCAAGACACAACCCCTGCGCGCCCGGTCCTCCCGTCCTCGGACGGCCCGGTCCGGACGTGCATCGGATGTCGGCAGCGGGCCGCCAGACGCGAGCTGCTGCGCCTCGTCGTGGGTTCGGTGGACGACCGCCCGGTCGTCCTCCCCGATCCCACCGGCAGCGCGGCCGGCCGCGGGGCGCACCTGCACCCCACGACCGCGTGCTACGAGCTGGCCGTCAAGCGGAAGGCCTTCGCCCGAGCCCTGCGAGCAGCAGGCGGGCAGGGACTCCCGACCGACGCGGTCGCCCGGCACCTCGCCCGCGTCCCCGCACACCGCGACCGGACCGAACCGGACGCATGACCAGGAACTGGAGCAGCAGCTCATGAGCACTCGATGAGTACTTCCCGATGAGTTTGCACCACCACTAGACGGTCTCGAGCAGCACCCGGACACGGGTCTCGAGGCCAAAGAGGAGAATTGTGGCCAAGACCCGCGTTCACGAGCTCGCCAAGGAGTTCGGAGTCGAGAGCAAGTTCGTTCTCGAGAAGTTCAAGGAGATGGGTGAGTTCGTCAAGTCGGCGAGCTCGACCGTCGAGCTGCCCGCCGAGATGCGTTTCCGCAAGGAGATCGGCGAGAAGCTGAAGGCCGAGCAGGCCGGCGGCGGCGCCCCCGCCGACAAGCCTGCTCCCGCGACGAAGGCCGCTGCGAAGCCGGCCGCCCCCGCCGCCGAGTCGGCCGAGGCCCCCGCTGCCGCCGCACCGGCCGCTCCGGCGCCCGCCAAGCCGGCCGCCACCCCGGGCCCCCGCCCCGGCCCCAAGCCCGCGCCCGCCGCGCCTGCGGAGCCGCAGGCCCCCGAGGCCCCGGCCGCGGCTGCCCCGGCACCCGCTGCTCCCGAGGCGCCCGCCGCCTCGGCCGCTCCGGCCGCCCCCAAGGCACCTGCACCGCGTCCGGTCGGGCGTCCCGGCGCGCCGCGCCCGGGCAACAACCCCTTCGCGCCCAGCCAGGGCATGGGCCAGCGCCCCGCGCCCCGGCCCGGTGGCGGAGCCCCCGGGGCTCCCGGTGCCCCCGGTGCCGGTGCCGGCGCCGGCGCCGGTGACCAGCGTCCGCCGCGTCCGCCGGCCGGCCGCGACGGCGCGCCCGGTCGCCCGGGCATGCCGCGTCCCAACCCCGCGATGATGCCCAAGTCCCCGGCCGCGTTCGGCCAGGGTCCCGGCGGCCGTCCCGCCCCGGGTCGCCCCGGTCCCGGCGGTCGTCCCGGCGCCCCCGGTCGCGGCGGTGCTCCCGGTCGTCCCGGCGCCCCCGGTGGCGGTGCCCCCGGTCGTCCCGGTGGCGGCGGCTTCGCCGGTCGCCCCGGTGGCGGTGGTCGTCCGGGCCAGCGCGGCCAGACCCAGGGTGCCTTCGGTCGCCCCGGCGGCCCGTCGCGCCGCGGTCGCAAGTCCAAGCGGGCACGTCGCCAGGAGTTCGAGGCCATGGAGGCCCCGACCCTGGGCGGCATGCGCGTCCGCAAGGGCAACGGCGAGGTCGTCCGGCTGGCGCGTGGCGCCTCGCTGACCGACTTCGCCGAGAAGGTCGGCGTCGACGCAGCCCAGCTCGTGCAGATGCTGTTCCACCTCGGCGAGATGGTGACCGCGACCGAGTCGGTCAACGACGAGACGCTGGAGCTGCTCGGTGAGGAGCTCAACTACGTCGTCCAGGTCATCTCCCCGGAGGACGAGGACCGCGAGCTGCTGGAGACCTTCGACCTCGAGTTCGGTGCCGACGAGGGCGACGAGGACGACCTGGTCGTCCGGCCGCCGGTCGTGACCGTCATGGGTCACGTCGACCACGGAAAGACCCGCCTGCTCGACGCGCTGCGCAACGCCAACGTCGTCGACAAGGAGGCCGGTGGCATCACCCAGCACATCGGCGCCTACCAGGTCACCGCGGACGTCGACGGCAACGAGCGTCGCATCACCTTCATCGACACCCCGGGTCACGAGGCGTTCACCGCCATGCGTGCCCGTGGTGCGCAGGCCACCGACATCGCGATCCTCGTGGTGGCGGCCAACGACGGCGTGATGCCGCAGACGGTCGAGGCGCTCAACCACGCCAAGGCCGCCGGTGTGCCGATCGTGGTCGCGGTCAACAAGATCGACCTCCCCGAGGCCGACCCGACCAAGGTCCGCGGCCAGATGGCCGAGTACGGCCTGGTGCCCGAGGAGTACGGCGGCGACACGATGTTCGTCGACGTCTCGGCCAAGTCCGAGCTGCACCTCGACAAGCTGCTCGAGGCCGTCGTCCTCACCGCCGACGCCTCGCTCGACCTGCGGGCCAACCCCACGCAGGACGCGCAGGGTCTCGTGGTCGAGGCGCACCTCGACCGTGGCCGCGGTCCCGTCGCCACCGTGCTGGTCCAGCGCGGCACGCTGCGGGTCGGCGACTCCCTGGTCGCCGGTCCGGCCTACGGTCGTGTCCGCGCGATGCTCGACGAGCACGGCGAGAACATCGACGAGGCCGACCCGTCGCGCCCCGCGATGGTCCTGGGCCTGACCGCCGTTCCCGGCGCCGGCCAGAACTTCATCGTGGTCGACGACGACCGGATGGCGCGCCAGATCGCCGAGAAGCGCGAGGCGCGCGAGCGTGCGGCCATGCAGGCCAAGCGTCGCGTCCGTCGCTCGCTCGAGGACTTCATGGCCTCCATGGAGAAGGGCGAGAGCCAGGAGCTCAACCTGATCCTCAAGGGCGACGTGTCCGGTTCGGTCGAGGCCCTCGAGGACGCCCTGGCGGGCATCGACGTGGGCGACGAGGTCGGCATCCGGGTCATCGACCGCGGTGTCGGTGCGATCACCGAGACCAACGTCGACCTGGCCGCTGCCTCCGACGCGATCATCATCGGCTTCAACGTCCGCCCGCAGGGCAAGGCGACCGAGATGGCCGACCGCGAGGGCGTCGAGATCCGCTACTACTCGGTGATCTACCAGGCCATCGAGGAGATCGAGGCGGCGCTCAAGGGCATGCTCAAGCCGGAGTACGAGGAGGTCTCGCTCGGCCGCGCCGAGATCCGGGCCATCTTCCGCTCCAGCAAGATCGGCAACATCGCCGGCTGCATGGTCACCGAGGGCCTCATCCGCCGCAACGCCAAGGTGCGCCTCGTGCGCGACGGCGCCGTGGTGGCCGACAACCTCGACCTCGCCTCGCTCAAGCGCGAGCGTGACGACGCCTCCGAGGTCCGCGAGGGCTTCGAGTGCGGTCTGGTCCTGCGCAACTTCCAGGACATCAAGGAAGGCGACTTCGTCGAGGCCTTCGAGATGCGCGAGATCCCGCGCAGCTGATCACCACCTGCAGCACCTGACGCACCACGCCGGGTCGGCCCACGGGCCGGCCCGGCGTGGTGCGGTTCCAGCCGGAGGAGTAGGAAGAACACCATGAGCAGCCCCCGCGTCCGCAAGATCGCCGACCGGATCCAGGTCGTCGTCGCCGAGATGCTCGAGCGGCGGATCAAGGACCCGCGCCTCGGCTTCGTCACCCTCACCGACGTGCGGGTCTCCGGCGACAGCCAGCAGGCCACGATCTTCTACACGGTCCTCGGCTCGCCCGAGGACCAGGAGGCGCAGCTGGCCTCCACGGCGGCCGCGCTGGAGTCGGCCAAGGGCCTGCTGCGCTCGGAGGTGGGCAAGCAGCTCGGCATGCGCCACGTGCCGACGCTGACGTTCGTCCCCGACGCGCTGCCGGAGACCGCCCGGCACCTCGAGGACGTCCTGGCCCGCGCGAAGGCCCAGGACGAGGCGGTCGCGGCCATCCGCCGCGAGGAGTACGCCGGCGACCCGGACCCCTATAAGAAGCCCCGTGCCGCGGACGAGGACGACCTGGACCTCGACGACCTCGACGACCTCGACGACGCGGACGAGCAGGCGTGACCCGGCCCGGGCTGGTCGTCGTCGACAAGCCCGCCGGCATCACCTCCCACGGCGTCGTCGCGCGGGTCCGCCGGCTGGTCGGCACCCGCAAGGTCGGCCACGCCGGGACCTTGGACCCCATGGCCACCGGCGTGCTGGTGCTCGGGGTGGACCGGGCGACCCGGCTCCTGGGACACCTGATGCTGACCGAGAAGGGGTACGACGCCACGATCCGCCTCGGCGTGGCCACCACGACCGATGACGCCGAGGGCGAGGTGACGGCGACGGCGGTCGCCTCGCACCTGGACGAGGCGACCGTGCGTGCGGCACTGGCCGGGTTCGTCGGCGACATCGAGCAGGTCCCGACGGCCGTCTCGGCGATCAAGGTCGACGGCAAGCGGGCCTACCAGCGGGTCCGCGACGGCGAGGAGGTCGCGCTCGTAGCCCGACCGGTGACCATCCACTCCCTCGACGTCCACGACGTGCGCCCCTCGGGGCAGCCGGGCGAGCACCTCGACGTCGACGTCTCCCTGCGCTGCTCCAGCGGCACCTACGTCCGCGCCGTCGCCCGTGACCTCGGTGCCGCACTGGGCGTCGGCGGGCACCTGACCGCCCTGCGCCGGACCGCCGTCGGCCCCTACGGGCTCGACGTGGCCCGGACGCTGGAGGAGCTGGAGGAGGACCCGTCGGTGCTGCCCCTGGCCGTCGCGGCACGAGCCGCGTTCCCGGCGCTCGACCTGGACGCTGCCGACGCCGGCCGCGTGCGCGTGGGCCGGCCCCTGGAGGTGCCGCTGGAGGGTCTGACCGGTCTCTTCGACCCCGACGGGGAGTTCCTGGCGCTCTACGAGCCGCGCGAGGGTCTCGCCCGGCCCGTGGCCGTCTTCGTCTGATCGAGGCCGAGCACGCGTCGCCACGGTGCGGCGCGTGCGCGGTCGCCAGGGCTGCCGGGACCCGGCGAGCGTGGCAGGTCCGCCCGGTCCCCCCTCGCTGGCCCGAACGGGCCATGCCGCGCGCCGAGCGTGCAGAAGTCGCATCCGGTCCTCGGAGTCGGGGGGCGCGGCGTACTAGCCTGGCGTGGACAGAGAGAGGGGTCGAGATGACCCGCACGCGTTTCCGGGGCCCTCGCGTCGTGTCGGGGGGGCGCCTGGCGGAGCAGACCGACGCCCGCGTGGCTGCCGTCCTGGACGTGCTGGCCGGTGAGCGCGTGGGTGCGGTCGCCGAGCGCCGTGACCTCGACCCTGCCCTGCTGCACCGGTGGACCAGGTCCTTCGTCGACGCCGGGACGGCCCAGGTCACCCACCGGCCGCCGCCGCACCTCGCGCGGCAGCGCGACCGCTTCCTGTCGGTCTTCACCCACGGTCTCCGCTCGCCGCTCGCGGTCGCCCAGGCGTGGGTGGGCCTGCTGGGTGACATGTCCGGTGACCCGGGCTCACGGGCCCAGGCGCTGACCCGCCTCCAGTCCGCCCTCGACCTCCTCGACGAGCGCACCGCGGAGGTCGAGCTCCTCACGGCGGCGATGCTCGGGCGGGTCGAGCCGGAGCCGCACCCGGTGACGGTCGGCGAGCTGGCCGCGTCCCTCGTGCTGCCGGAGGAGATCGGTGGTGCGGGCGCCGACACCGTCCTGCATGTCGACCCCGACCTGGTCACCCGCGTCCTGCGCGACCTGTGGCGCGCGGCGTCCACGACCCGACCGGCCCCGCACCAGGTGCTGCTCGAGGTCGAGCGGGTCGAGCCCTGGACGGAGGTCCGGGTGGTCCGTGCGGGCGAGCCGATCGACCCGGGCACCGCCAGGGCGCTCTTCGAGCCCTTCGACACCCCCGACGGCACCCACTCCGGCATCACCGTCGGGCTCTACCTTGCCCGGGCGCTCGTGGTCGTGCACGGCGGCACCCTCGGGATGGAGCAGGACGACGCCCAGGCCGTCCTGTGGGCGCGCTTCCCCGACCCGCCCCCGCTCGACGCCCCCCACGACCACCCGACCGACCACGACCCGACCGACCACCCGCAGCACCACGACGACCCGGCCCCCGGGGGCCAGGACGAGGAGACCCCATGAAGTTCCAGCTCGCCTGCGGCGACGTCATGCCCGGCTGCCCCACCACCTTCAGCGAGAGCAGCCGCGACGCGCTCATGAGTGCCGTGGCCGGTCACGCCGCGCAGGAGCACGGGGTCACCGAGATCACCCCGGAGGTCGCCGAGGCCGTCTCCGCGCAGGTCCGCCAGGTCGACTAGGACCGCCGGCGACCGACCTGCCGCCCGACCTGCCGACCGGCCGGGCGTGGGTGCGCCAGTAGGGTGCTGACGTGCAGATCTGGCGCTCCTGGGACGACGTCCCGGACGACCTCGGCCGCACCGCGGTCGTCATCGGCAACTTCGACGGTGTCCACCTCGGCCACCGCCGGGTGCTCTCACGCGCCCGTGCGGTCGCCGACGAGCGTGGCCTGCAGCTGGTCGCCGTCACGTTCGACCCGCACCCGATGGCGGTGCTGCGTCCGGAGCACGCCCCGGTCTCGTTGACCTCGCTGGAGACCCGGGCAGCGTTGCTGGGCGACGCCGGGGCCGACGCGGTCCTCGCGCTGCCGTTCGACCGCGACGTGGCCGCCTGGACCCCGGAGGAGTTCATCCAGCGGGTGCTCGTCGACTCCCTGCACGCCGACGCCGTCGTGGTCGGCGCCAACTTCCGCTTCGGCCACCGCGCCGCGGGCGACGTCGCCACCCTCGCCGAGGCGGGGGAGCGGCTCGGCTTCAGCGCCGAGGGCATCGAGCTCGACGGCGGTCCCCAGGTCTGGTCGTCCACCTACGTCCGCACCTGCCTGGCCGCCGGCGACGTCACCGGTGCTGCGCAGGCCCTCGGCCGGCCCTACGTCGTCCGCGGCACCGTGGTCCAGGGCGACCAGCGCGGCCGCGAGCTGGGCTACCCCACGGCCAACGTGCCCACGGACCCCCGCACGGCCGCCCCCGCCGACGGCGTGTACGCCGGCACGCTGACCCGCCTCGACACCGGCGAGACCCTTCCCGCCGCCATCAGCGTCGGGACCAACCCGACCTTCCACGGCGAGCGCGAGCGGCGCGTGGAGTCCTACGTCATCGACCGCACCGACCTCGACCTGTACGGCGTCGAGGTGGAGGTCGGCTTCCTCGAGCGGCTGCGCGGGATGACCACCTTCGACTCCGTCGACGAGCTGCTGGTGCAGATGGCCGAGGACGTCGACCGCGCCCGCGCCTTCCTGGCGCAGCAGCGGCAGGACCCGGTGGCCGACGAGCCCGAGCGGACGGACTAGGGGTGCCGCACCACGGGCGCCCCGACCGCTCGGGTGAGCGGGTCGACCCGGTGGCCGCCGCGGACGCCTGGTTCCTCGCCCACGGGCTGTCCTACTTCGTGCCCGAGCGGCGCCGGGAGGCGCGCGCCGCCCTCTCGCCCCGCCGCACGGTGCCCACGCTCCTGCTGGTCGCCCTGCTCGCCGCGGGGGCCGGGGCCGGCCTGGCCTGGGTGACCGGCCAGGTCTCGGCAGCGCCCGCGGTCGTGCTGACCCTGGTGCTGCTGGCGGTGGGGTGGTACGCCCTCACCGTCCTGCACGTGCGTCCGATCCTGTCCTGGGCCCTGGGTCGCACGGTCAGCGCGCTGCCCTCGCTCCTGCCCCAGATGACGCGGGCGCTGCCGCTGCTGCTGATCTTCGTGACCTTCCTGTTCATCAACGCCGAGGTCTGGGAGCTCGCCGCCTCGCTGGAGACCGGCCAGCTGTGGCTGGTGGTGCTGCTCTTCGCTGCGCTGGCCGTCGCCTTCCTCCTGGCGCGGCTGCCGGAGGAGGTCGACCGGGCCGACGACGAGGTCGACGAGGAGTTCCTCCGCCGCGCCTGCCGTCGTACGCCGCTGGAGGCCGCCTGCGAGGAGGTGCTGGCCGACCCGGGGGCCGACCCCGCGGCGCACGCCACGGTGAGCGGCTTCGAGCGCGCCAACCTGGTGCTCTTCCTCGTGGTCGTCCAGTTCGTCCAGGTGGTGCTGCTGGCGACGACCGTCTTCGGCTTCTTCCTGCTCTTCGGTGCGCTCACCATGGGCCAGGAGGTCCAGGCGGGCTGGACCGGCATGCGCGAGGGCGAGATCCACGCCCTGCCCTACCTCGGGCAGGTCTCGGTGCCGCTGGTGCAGGTCTCGCTCTTCCTGGGCGCCTTCTCGCTGCTGTACCTCACCGTCTCGACGGTGACCGACGAGGCGTACCGCGCCCAGTTCTTCGGGCTGGTGACGCGCGAGCTGGAGCGCGCGGTCGGCGTGCGCGCGGTCTACCTCACGTTGCGAGAGCAGCGCCGCCCGAGCCAGCAGCCGCCGCCGCACCCGGAGCCGCCGCGATCCTGACCGGGGTGCCGTTGAGCGCGGCGTTGCCCGACAGGTCCAGCCGCTCGGGGTCGGTGAGGTCGTTGATCGAGACCCCCGGCACGCCCGTGGCGACCGAGAGCCGCACGCCCGGGAGCGCGTGCCCGTAGCCGTGGGGGAGCGAGACGACCCCGCGCATGACGTCCTCGGTGGCCGCGCACTCGACCTCGACCGAGCCGACCCGGCTGGTGACGGTGAGCAGGTCGCCGTCACGCAGGCCGCGGGCGGCGAGGTCTTCGGGGTGCACCAGCAGGTGGTGCCGTGCCCGGCCGCGGGTCAGCCGCGTGGTGTTGTGCAGCCAGGAGTTGCAGTCCTGCTTGTGCCGGCGCCCGATGAGCAGCAGCTCGTCGGGGTCGGGTGCGGGGCTGTCGTGGAGCGAGGCCCGCAGCCGCTCCAGGTCGGCGACGACGAGCGCGGGGGTCAGGTCGACCCGCTTGTCCTTCGTCTGCAGCCGACCGGGCAGGCACGGGCGCAGCGGCCCGAGGTCCACGCCCTCGGGTGCACCGCGCAGCCGGCGCCAGCCCAGGCCGTAGCGGTTGCCGCGCAGCAGCAGCGGCAGCAGCAGCCGCGGGCTGGCGGTGAGCCGGGCGCGCTGCTGGAGGCGGGCGCGCAGCGGCAGCCGGTCACCGGTGCGGGCCGCCAGCCGCAGCGCGAGGGCGCCGAAGACCTCCCAGTCGTGCTTGGTGCCCTTCTCCTTCGGCAGCAGCGCCGGCACGAAGCGGGCGGTGTTGCGCACGGCCAGGCCGTGGAAGACCAGGTCGTACTGGTCGCGCTCGAGCGCCGTGGTCACCGGCAGCACCACGTCGGCGTGCCGCGTGGTCTCGTTGAGGTAGATGTCGATGGAGACCATGAAGTCCAGCCCGTCCATGGCCGCGGCCAGCCCGCGCCCGTCGGGGGTGGACAGGACGGGGTTGCCCGCGATCGTCATCAGCGCGCGCACCTGTCCCTCGCCCGGGGTGGTGATCTCCTCCTGCAGCGCGGAGACCGGCAGCTCCCCGGCGAACTCCGGCAGCCCACGCACCCGGCTGCGCCACTTGTCGTGGTGGCCGGGGGAGACGATCCGGCGCCCCACGGTGTCGATCGCGGGCTCGGGGAACATCACCCCGCCCTCGCGGTCGAGGTTGCCGGTGAGGATGTTGAGCACGTTGACCGCCCACTGGCAGACCGAGCCGAAGCCGTGCGTGGAGACCCCGAGCCGCCCGTAGACCGCGGCCCGGTCGGCGGCGGCCAGCTCGCGGGCCAGCCGCTCGACGTCGCTCGCCGCGACGCCGGTCGCGCGCTCGGCCAGCTCCGGCGTGAAGTCGGCGACCAGCCCCGCGAGCTCGTCGAGGTGGTCGACGTACGCCGGCGGGGTGGCGAGGCCCTCGCGCAGCAGGACGTGGACCATCGCCAGCAGCAGCGCCGCGTCGCTGCCCGGCCGCACGAACAGGTGCTCGTCGGCGACCTTCGCGGTCTCGGTGCGACGGGGGTCCACGACGACCATCCGGCCGCCGCGCTCGCGCAGCGCCCGGGCCCGCGCCGGGAAGTCGGGCACGGTCATGAGCGATCCGTTCGAGGCCATCGGGTTCCCCCCGACGACGAGGAACAGGTCGGTGCGGTCGATGTCGGGCACAGGGATGAGCAGCTGGTGGCCGAACATCTGCCAGGCCAGGAGCTGGTGGGGCCACTGGTCGACCGAGGAGGCGCTGAACCGGTTGCGCGTGCGCAGGCTGCGCACGAGCGCCGTGCCGTGCGTCGCCGAGCCGAGGGAGTGCGCGTTGGGGTTGCCGAGGTAGACCGCCACCGCGTCGCGTCCGTGCTCGGCGGCCACCGCGGCGAGGCGGTCGGCCACGAGGTCGAGCGCCTCGTCCCACTCCATCTCCTCCCACGTCGCCTCCGCGCCGGTGCCGACCCGGCGCACGGGGCGGCGCAGCCGGTCGGGGTCGGAGTAGACGTCGGCCAGGGAGGTGCCCTTCGGGCACACGTAGCCGCGGGAGAGCGGGTCCTCGGGGTTGCCGCGGATGCCGGTGACCTCACCGGCGGTGAAGGTCACCTGGAGCCCGCAGATGGCCTCGCACAGGTTGCACACCCCCACCCGCGTGCCGGTGAAGCCGGGAGGGACGGGGGAGTCGGCGAGCAGGCCCATGGGCGCATCGTGCCACTTCCTCCGCGACGGGCGGGGCAGGTCGGTTCAGCACCCCTCTCACCTGACCGGGTGAGAGGAGCGCGGCCCCTAGCGGGCACACCTCCAGCGGGCACCCCCACGCCCCCGGACGCGCCACCCGCGTCCGCCACCCTCGAAGGAGAACACCATGGGTTACGGAGCCGGAGGCTTTCTGATCGTCGTCGGGCTGATCCTGGCGCTGGCGGTGCAGGACGCCGTCGAGGGCGTCGACCTCGTCATGATCGGCTGGATCATGACCATCGTCGGAGTCGTGCTGCTGCTGCTGACCGCGTTGACGCTGAACCGCAGGAACGGGGCCAGCTCGGTGCAGACCACCACGCACGCCGACGGTTCGGTCACCGAGCGCCGTAGCAGCACCGAGATGTGAGCAGCACCCTGCACGATCACGACCCGGCCCCGCGCCACCGAGGATTTCTGGTCCTCGGAGGCGCGGGGCTAGTCTTTCCCGGTTGCCGTCCAACGGCCGCGGATCCAGAGTGCCCGGGTGAACAGGCCCCGGCGCGCCGCGCAGCGAACAGGCCAGCTGGGAGACCAGGGCCGGGAGGAGAACCCGTATGTCGATCGGTACCGACGCGGAGACCAAGAAGAAGATCATCGCCGAGTACGCCACGACCGAGGGCGACACCGGCTCGCCGGAGGTGCAGATCGCGCTGCTCTCGCACCGCATCGCCCACCTGACCGAGCACCTCAAGCAGCACAAGCACGACCACCACAGCCGTCGTGGCCTGCTGCTGCTGGTGGGTCAGCGCCGCCGGCTGCTGAACTACCTCAACAAGTCCGACATCGAGCGCTACCGCTCGATCATCGAGCGTCTCGGCCTGCGCCGCTGACCTCACCCACGACAGTGGGCGGAGCGGTCGCCCGACCCGGGCGGCCGCTCCGACGCATTTGCGGCCCCGAGCACTAGGCTCGGAGCCGCACCACCGAAGAATCCACACACCAGGAGCGACCCGCTCGCCTCGGCCCGGTCCTCGGTAGTGGCTCTCAGAACGTGACCCGCCCACGGCGGGACGTCGCTGCGGGCCTCGATCGAAGATCGGCACTGACGCGGGACGCAGCGGAGAGCTCCGCAACCAGAAGGACCCCTCTTGACCGAGACCCACACCGAACCCGTGATCTCCGCCGTCGAGACCGTCATCGACAACGGCTCGTTCGGCACCCGCACCGTCAAGTTCGAGACCGGGCTGCTGGCCCGCCAGGCGGCCGGCTCCGTGACCGCCTACCTCGACGACGACACGATGCTGCTCTCGGCGACCACCGCCAGCAAGCAGCCCAAGGACCACTTCGACTTCTTCCCCCTGACGATCGACGTCGAGGAGCGGATGTACGCCGCGGGCAAGATCCCCGGCTCGTTCTTCCGTTCCGAGGGTCGTCCGGGCGAGGACGCGATCCTCACCTGCCGCCTCATCGACCGCCCGCTGCGCCCGACCTTCAAGAAGGGTCTGCGCAACGAGGTCCAGGTCGTCATCACCGTGCTGGCCCTCGAGCCGGACACCCCCTACGACGTGCTCGCGATCAACGCCGCGTCCATGTCCACCCAGCTCTCCGGCCTGCCGTTCTCCGGCCCGGTCGGCGGCGTGCGCGTGGCCCTCATCGACGGCCAGTGGGTCGCCTTCCCGACCCACTCCCAGCTCGAGGAGGCCGTCTTCGACATGGTCGTGGCCGGTCGCGTCACCGAGAGCGGCGACGTCGCGATCATGATGGTCGAGGCCGAGGCCACCGAGACGGCCTTCGGCAAGATCGCCTCCGGCGCCCAGGCGCCCGACGAGACCGTCGTGGCCCAGGGCCTCGACGCCTCCAAGCCCTTCATCAAGCAGCTCTGCGAGGCCCAGTCCGAGCTCGCCGCCGTCGCGGCCAAGCCGGTCCAGGACTTCCCGGTCTTCCTCGACTACCAGGACGACGCCTACGCCGCCGTCGAGGCCGCCGTGCGCGACGACCTCGCCGCCGCGATGAAGATCGCCGACAAGCAGGAGCGCGAGGAGCGCACCAACGAGATCAAGGACGGTCTCCTGGACCGTCTCGCGGGTCAGTTCGAGGGCCGCGAGAAGGAGCTCGGCGCTGCCTTCCGCTCGCTCAACAAGGCGCTGGTGCGCGAGTCGATCCTGCGCGACAAGGTCCGCATCGACGGCCGCGGCCTCGCCGACATCCGCCCGCTGCACGCCGAGGTCGGCCTGATCCCGCGCGTGCACGGCTCGGCGCTGTTCGAGCGTGGCGAGACCCAGATCCTGGGCGTCACCACCCTCGACATGCTCAAGATGGAGCAGCAGCTCGACACGCTGTCCCCGGAGAAGCACCGCCGCTACATGCACAAGTACGTCTTCCCGCCGTTCTCCACCGGCGAGACCGGTCGCGTGGGCTCGCCCAAGCGCCGCGAGGTCGGCCACGGGGCGCTCGCGCGCCGCGCGCTGCTGCCGGTGCTCCCGGACCGCGAGGAGTTCCCCTACGCCATCCGCCAGCTCTCCGAGGCCATGGGCTCCAACGGCTCGACCTCGATGGGCTCGGTCTGCGCCTCGACCCTGTCGCTGCTGCAGGCCGGCGTGCCGCTCAAGGCCTCCGTCGCGGGCATCGCGATGGGCCTGGTCTCCGGTGAGGTCGACGGCCAGACGACGTACGTCGCGCTGACCGACATCCTCGGCGCCGAGGACGCCTTCGGTGACATGGACTTCAAGGTCGCCGGCACCCGCGAGTTCGTCACCGCCCTGCAGCTGGACACCAAGCTCGACGGCATCCCCGCCGAGGTGCTCGGTGCTGCGCTGAAGCAGGCCCGGGACGCCCGCCTGACCATCCTCGACGTCATGGCCGAGGCCATCGACGCCCCGGACGAGATGTCGGAGACCGCGCCGCGGATCATCACCATCAAGATCCCGGTCGACAAGATCGGCGAGGTGATCGGTCCCAAGGGCAAGATCATCAACCAGATCCAGGACGACACCGGCGCCTCGATCTCCATCGAGGACGACGGCACCATCTACATCGGTGCCACCGTCGGCTCGGCCGCCGAGGCCGCCCGGTCGGCGATCAACGCGATCGCCAACCCGACGATGCCCGAGGTCGGCGAGCGCTACCTCGGCACCGTCGTCAAGACGACCAACTTCGGTGCGTTCGTCTCGCTCATGCCGGGCAAGGACGGTCTGCTGCACATCAGCAAGCTCCGCTCGCTGGCCGGTGGCAAGCGGGTCGACGCGGTCGAGGACGTCGTCTCGGTCGGCCAGAAGATCCAGGTCCAGATCGCGGAGATCGACGACCGCGGCAAGCTCTCCCTGGCCCCCGTGGTCGAGGAGGACGGCGCCGAGGCCGACGCCGCTGCCGAGGAGACCGCCACCGAGGAGTGACCCTCCTCCCGAGCTCCACGGCGTCCCTCGGGGGACGCACCCACGCGCCGACCCGTCCGAGCACCTCGGGCGGGTCGGCCGCGTGAGGGGCCCGGTCACCCCGGGCCCGCCACCAGCACCCTGCAGCCACCACCCCCGGCCGCCGGGCCGCACCGCACCTCACGTCACCGCCGAGGAGGCCACCCGTGCTGCACGACCGCACCCAGCCCGTCACCACCACCCTGTCCGAGACCGCCGACGACGACGGCCTGGTCACCTCCACCGTGCGGCGCACGGTGCTGCCCTCGGGCCTGCGCGTGGTCACCGAGCAGATGGCCGGGGTCCGCTCGGCCAGCATCGGGGTGTGGGTCGGGGTCGGCTCGGCCGACGAGGACGAGACGCTGCACGGCTGCTCGCACTTCCTCGAGCACGTGCTCTTCAAGGGCACCGGCAGCCGCACCGCCCTGGACATCTCCGTGGCGCTGGACGCGGTGGGCGGGGAGTTCAACGCCTTCACCGCCAAGGAGTACACGTGCTTCCACGCGCGGGTGCTCGACCAGGACCTGCCGCTGGCCGTGGACGTGCTCGGCGACATGATCACCGACCCGCTCATCACGCCCGAGGACGTCGAGGCCGAGCGTGACGTGATCCTCGACGAGATCGCGATGCACGACGACGACCCCGAGGACGTCGTGCACAACCTCTTCGCCGCGCAGGCGTTCGGCGCCGACACCCCCTGGGGGCGGCCGATCGCCGGCACGGAGGACTCCATCGCGGCGCTCACGCGCGACCAGGTCGCGGCCTTCCACCGCGACCACTACCGACCCGCCACCATCGTCGTGGCCGTGGCCGGCAACCTCGAGCACGACCGCGTCGTAGCGCTGGTCGAGGAGTCCTTCGCCCGCAACGGCTTCCTCGACCGGGTCGAGGCCCCCGTCTCGCGGCTGGGCAGCGGCACGCTGGTCCCGGTCCACGGGGGTACGGCGCAGGCCACCCGCCCCTTCGAGCAGGTCAACCTGGTGCTGGGCATGGAGGGGATCGGCCGCAACGACCCCCGGCGCTTCGCCCTCTCCATCCTCAACACCGCGCTGGGCGGCGGCACGTCCTCCCGGCTCTTCCAGGAGGTGCGCGAGCACCGCGGCCTGGCCTACTCCGTCTACTCCTTCGCCGCCCACCACGCCGACACCGGGCTGGTGGGGGTCTCGGTCGGCTGCCTGCCCGCCAAGGCCAAGGAGGTGCTGCAGGTCGTCCGCGAGCAGCTGGCGCTGGTGGCGCGCGACGGCATCACCTCCGAGGAGCTGGCCCGGGGCCAGGGGCAGCTGCGCGGGGGACTGGTGCTCGGCCTGGAGGACTCCGGCTCGCGGATGTCGCGCCTGGGCAAGTCCGAGCTGGTCCACGACACCCTGCTGACGATGGACGAGGTGCTCCAGCACATCCAGGACGTCAGCGTGGAGGAGGTCCGCGCGGTCGCGGCGGAGGTCCTCACACGTCCCGAGGTGCTCGCGGTCGTCGGACCGGCCTGACCTGGTCCAGCGGCCGGCGTACCCGCTAGGCCAGGACCACGCAGGCTGCGCAGCCCGCGGCCCACAGGACGCTGGAGAACGTGCCGATGATGAACCGCTCGGCCACCGCCCCCGTGCCGGCGTTGCGCAGCTCGGGGTAGCGGCCCAGCCCCTTGAGGGCCAGCACCACCGCGGTGCCCTCCGGCCACCCCGCCACGAGCGCGCCGACCACGCCGGCCCGCTCCAGGGCGCCGATCCAGGCGCCCCCGCGCAGCAGCTCGCCCGCGTGCTCCAGCGAGTCGTCCTCGTCACCGCCCGCGGTGTCGCCCTGGTCGACGACGTCGAAGAGGGCCGCGGTCACGGGTCCGCCACCGACGACGGCCCACGCCCCGGCCAGCGCGACCAGCAGGGTGCGGGGAGCATCGCCCGCCAGCTGCAGGTCCGCGGCTCCGGCCCAGGCCAGCGAGGCCAGCAGCAGGAGCAGCGAGATCGGGGTCCAGGTGCGGGCGCCCGCCCGGGTCCAGGCCCAGCAGGACGACAGCACGCCCGCACCCAGGAGCACCAGCAGCATGGCCCCCGCGGGGTCGACGTCCCATGTCACGGCTGCTCCTCGGACCGGGCGGCGGCCAGGGCCAGGGCGGCCAGGTGTGCGACCAGCTCGCGGGCACGCCTGCCCTCGGCGAGACCGGCGGCCGCGGCTCGCTGGCTCACCGCGCTGGGGGTGATGCCCAGCCGGTGCGCGGCCTGCTCGTAGGTCGCCCCGGTGTCGACGAGGTCCACGACCTCCCACCCGCGCCGGGTCCGGCGCTCCAGCAGCGAGGCCCACAGCCACAGGGCGCTCTCCAGGGCCCGTGCGGGCGTCTCGGCCTGCTCCGGCGCGTGCACCCGCAGCCCGGCAGGCGAGGTGCGGGCCGCCTCGACGGCCGAACGGGCGCGGACGAACGCGGGACCGCGGGCCTCCCGCACATCCTCCGGCAGCGGCGCCTGGACCGCGCCGAGGCCCAGGCCCAGCCGCCAGTCGCCGCTGCGGAGCACCCGCTCGAGCAGGGCAGGCAGGTGCGCGGCCTCGGTGACCAGGGCCTGCACCTCGTCGCCCGCGGTGCGCTGGAAGGCCAGTCGCGTGGGCGCACCGGCGAGGCCGGCCAACAGCTCGCCGACCCGGTCGGGGGCCCGCCGGCTGCCGCGCTGGTCCACGGTCAGCACGAGGCCGACCAGTGATGCCACCGCCATCACGCACCTCCTCCAGGTCCTGGCCTAATGTAGACCTACCTGAAGGTCATGGCCTAACGCTTGCCGATGATGCCGACGACGGCGGGGACCTTGCGCTGCACCACCGAGACCCGGAAGCCGGCGTCGGCGAGGGCCTTGGAGGCGCCCTCGACGATCTGCGGGACCTGGTCGGGGCGGGCGACCTCGAAGAAGAGGTAGATCGCACCGCCGGGCAGGATCCGCTCGTGCAGCAGCGCCACCTCGTCGGCGCAGTCGCGCACCCAGAAGAGGTTGACGTTGAAGGCGTAGACCTTGTGCAGGCGCTTGACGGGGACCCGCAGCGTGGCCAGGTCGATCTGGCGGACGGTCAGCCGGCCGGACTCGAGGTACTTCGCGCAGCGGCGCTTGGTGCGGTCCACCCCCGACTCCGAGCGGTCGATCGCGAAGAGCTTCCCGGTCTCCAGGCGGCTGCAGATCAGCTCGGCGCTGTAGCCGGGCCCGCACCCGATCTCGAGCACGTGGTCACCCGGCTGGACGTCCATGAGGTCGACCGACCAGCGGATCCGGGCCGGGATGGTCTGCAGCACCATGGGGGCAAGACTGCCAGAAAGCAGACCGTCCTGGTCGGCAGGCGGGTGGTGGCGCCCACCACGCGCGACCCCGGTCACCTCCCGGGCCCGGGTGTGGAACGCTGGGCGCGTGGGCGAGACACGGCACGGACACGGACGGATGGGGGTGGGCGTCCTGGGCGCCCGGGGGAAGGTGGGCCGCGAGGTCTGCCGTGCGGTCCTGGAGGCCGAGGACCTCGAGCTGGTCGCCCAGGTCGACGTGGCCCAGGACGCCGACGACCTCGACGCGCTGGTGCCCGCCGGGGTCTCCGCCGTCGTGGACTTCACCCACCCCGACGTGGTGATGGACAACCTGCGCCACTGCATCAGCCACGGGATCCACGCGGTGGTCGGCACCACCGGCTTCGACGAGGCGCGCCTCGACACGCTGCGGGGCTGGCTCGCCGACTCCCCGGGTACCGGAGTGCTCATCGCGCCCAACTTCTCCATCGGGGCGGTGCTGATGATGCGCTTCGCCGCGGAGGCCGCACGGTTCTACGAGTCGGTCGAGATCATCGAGCTGCACCACCCCGACAAGGCCGACGCGCCCAGTGGCACGGCCCGTCGCACCGCGGAGCTGGTCGCGGCCGCCCGCCGCGAGGCCGGGCTCGGGCCGGTGCCCGACGCGACGAGCACGTCCCTGGACGGCGCCCGTGGGGCGGACGTCGACGGCGTACGTGTCCACGGGTTGCGGATCCGCGGGATGGTCGCCCACCAGGAGGTCGTGCTCGGCGGCACGGGGGAGACCCTCACCATCCGCCACGACTCGATGGACCGGGCCTCCTTCACGCCCGGTGTCCTCGCCGCGCTGCGGGCGATCGAGGGGCGTCCCGGCCTGACCGTCGGGCTCGAGCAGCTGCTCGACCTGGACTGAGGCCCTCCTCGCGGACACGTGGCCCCGGCCCGGGCTTGCACCTTTTCGCAGTGCAGGAACCTGCAGTGCCCCGGTGGTTCCCCTGGTCCCGGACGCGCGTCAGGCTGGACGTGCGACCGGGCCGCACGGCGGCCCGCGCCCGTGCCGGACGGAACGGCACGGACCCCTCCGGGCGTCGGTGGTCCTCCGTGGGGGAGGGAACGCGGACGCCCGCGGCCCCGCCCCCGACCCGGGGCGGGGCCACCGGGTCCGTCGGACCGGTGCCGCGTCAGAGCCGGAGCAGCGCTGCGGTGAGCGCCGCCCCGACGACGACCACGAGGAACGGGGCGCGCAGCACGAGCAGGACGACCGCGGCCCCGAGGCCCGCGGCGCGCGCGTCGAGGACCAGGCCCTGGTCGTTCCCGAGCACCTGGACCGCCACGAGCCCGGCGAGCAGCGCCACCGGCAGCCGGTCGGCGACGGCCCGGACGGCCGGCCGCTCCAGCACCTGGTGCGGGACCGAGAGACCGGCGAGCTTCAGCGCGTAGCAGGCCAGGCCCGCCGCGAGCACCGCCCACCACGTGCTCATGCGGCTCGCTCCGGTCGCGACCGTCCCCGCGCCAGCAGGCCGGCGAGGAGCGCCGTGCCGCCCGCGGCCAGCACGGGTACGCCGGCGGGCGCGAGCGGCACGACCAGCAGCGCCACCGCGGCAGCGGCGAGGGCGAGCGCCAGGCCCCCCGGCTCGCGCAGGCGCGGCCAGAGCAGGGCGAGGAAGGCGGCGCCGACGGCCGCGTCGAGGCCGTAGGTGCGCGGGTCGCCGAGCACCGTGCCGCCGATCGCCCCGAGGAGGGTGAAGAGGTTCCAGAGGACGAAGACGCTGACCCCGGTCCAGGTGAAGCCCGTGCGGGCCGCGGCGGTGCTGCCGCGGGTCACCGCCATGGCCGTGGACTCGTCGATCACCAAGTGGGCCGCGCCCAGGCGTCGTGCTCCCCGCCAGCCGAGCAGGGGTGCGAGCCGCAAGCCGTAGAGCGTGTTGCGGGTGCCGAGGAGGGCCGCGGTGAGGACGGCCGAGACCGCGGAGCCCCCGGCGCCCAGCACCCCGACCAGCGCGAACTGCGAGGCCCCCGTGAACACCAGCAGGGACAGGGCGCAGGTCTGGGCCACGTCGAGGCCGGAGGCGACGGATACGGCGCCGAAGGAGGTGCCGTAGAGCCCGGTGGCGATCCCGACGCCGAGGCTGTCGCGGACGATCGGTCGCCTCTCGTCCGGGGAGAGGGCCGGCTCGCTCACGCGCGCCAGGCTAGGTGACGTCCGCCTTCCAGCGGCCTCCGGGCTGCCAGGGGCCGCCGGTGCTCAGCCGCCGAGGGTGCCCGACGGGCCGACGAGGGCGAGGAGCAGGAGGAGCCCCGTGATCGAGGTGAGGAGCCAGGTGACGACCAGGCGGTGCAGACGGGGGAGCGGACCGAGCATGGCTGGTTCGTGCCCCGGCCGGTCGGGCCGCACACCGCCCAGGAGGGTGAAGGTAAAGAGAGGTGCTCGGTCGACGCGGTGCTCAGCCGAGGTCGGTGTGCAGCCGCACCTGCTTGACGCGCACCGCCCCGGTGCCGTCCAGGTCCAGCTCGCGGTGCGCTCCGTCGGGCGCCCACCCGGCCCCGTCCAGGAAGCCGCGCAGGGCGTCGTCGGAGGCCACCACCCAGGTGACGGCGCGCTGGAACCGGTCCGCTCGCAGCGTGTCGGCCGCCGCCTGGAGCAGCCGGCTGCCGTGGCCCAGGCGTCGCTCGGCGGGGTCGAGCACCAGCTCGGAGAGCTCGCCGTCGGCGACGGGGTCGCGGTCGGGGTCGGTGCTGGGGCCGGTGAGGGCGAAGCCGACCACCCGGTTGCGCTCGAGCGCGACCAGGGCCCGGCTCCGGGCGTCGCGCGGTCGGGCCAGCGAGTCGCGCCACGCCGCGGTGGCGGCCTCGACCGCGTCCGGGCCGCTGGGGAAGGCCTCGGCAGGCACCAGGCCGGCGTACATCTCCGGCCAGGCGCGCAGCTGCAGGGAGGCGATGGCGGGGGCGTCCTCGGCCCAGGCCACCCGGACCGAGACGTCGGCGGAGGGGCGGCGTCCCTGCGAGGACGCGTGGTCGCCGCTCACCGGTAGTGCTCGGGGAGCTTCTGGCCGATCTTGACCTGGGCCTTGGGCATCCGCATGAACTTCATCTGCATGGCCCGGCTGATGGCGTACCAGGTGGTGCCCTTGGTCGCGGTGCTGTCGTCGGGGAACCGGCGGCCGAGCTCGCGGCGCACGCGGAACCGCAGCTGGACCATGTCGATGACCACCAGCAGCACGGTGAGCAGGAGCACGGTGCTGCCGATGCCGGCCAGGGTCGGGTTGCCGGAGTAGCTCAGGACCATCGTGACCAGCAGCACCGGGATGATCACGTCGATGAAGGAGAAGCGCGAGTCCACGAAGTCGCGCACGAACCGGCGGACCGGGCCCTTGTCGCGGGGCAGCAGGAAGCGCTCGTCGCCGGACTTCATGCCCGCGCGCACGCGCGCGGAGTTGTCGGCCCGGGCCGCGCGCGCTGCGGCGGCCTGCTCCTTGCGGGTCCGCGGCACCTTGGCGCGAGCGCGGGCGGCGGCCTCGGCCTCCTTGCGGGTCGGCGTCGGGCGACCCTTCTTGCCCGGCGTCGCCGTCGTGGAGCTGCCCCCGGCATCGGCGGTGAGCGTGCCGGCGGGGTCGGTGGCCTGGTCGGACTTGCTGCGACGGAACAACGTGGGCCTTCTCGCGAGGGGGCGGGGCGTCGGCGCGACGCCGGCGGACGGGGTCAGGGTACCGGGGGTGCCGGGACCACTGCCCACGCGTTGCCTGCGCGCCGTAGGGTGAGCGGGTACCGACCTGCCACCGTGCGAGAGGGATCCCCACCACCATGAGTCTCTGGAAGCGCTTCACCCTGATCTTCAAGTCGAAGGCCAGCAAGGCGCTGGACCGTGCCGAGGACCCCCGCGAGACCCTGGACTACAGCTACCAGCGCCAGCTGGAGCTGCTCACGAAGGTCCGCCGCGGCGTGGCGGACGTGGCGACCAGCCGCAAGCGCGTGGAGCTGCAGATCAACCAGCTCGAGCAGCAGGCGGCCAAGCTGACCGACCAGGCCCAGAAGGCCATCGACATGGGCCGCGAGGACCTCGCCCGCGAGGCGTTGACCCGCAAGTCGGCCCTCACCGGCCAGATCTCCGACCTCCAGGTGCAGCTCTCGCAGCTGCAGGGCGAGGAGGAGAAGCTCGTGCTGGCGCAGCAGAAGCTCCAGGCCAAGGTCGAGAGCTTCCGCACGCGCAAGGAGACGATCAAGGCGACCTACACCGCCGCCGAGGCGCAGACCCGGATCAACGAGGCCGTCTCCGGCATCGGCGACGAGTTCGGCGACGTGGGCGCCGCGATCGCCCGCGCCGAGGACAAGACCGCCCAGATGCAGGCGCGTGCGGGTGCCATCGACGAGCTCATCGCCTCCGGCGCGCTCGACGACGCCTCCTCGCTCAACGCCGGCGACGACATCGCGCGCGAGCTGGCGGCGATGAGCAGCCAGTCCGACGTCGAGGCCGAGCTGGCCAGGATGAAGGGGGCCTCGGCGCCCGAGGCGATCGAGGCCGCCGACAGCGGCCCGATCCTCGAGGCCTCCCCGGAGAAGGCCGAGCAGCCCGAGGACCGTGCCTGACGCGCCACCGACCCGCTGACCAAGGCCCCCGCCAGCTCGTGCCGGCGGGGGCCTCGGTGCGTCCGGGGACGGCGCGGTCCCAGGCCTGTCTCGGCCGGGTCTTGGCGCTCTCTTGGCCGAATCTTGGCTCGGGCAGGGAGGATGGCCCCATGGCTCGCACGCGCTTCATCGGTGACCCCGGGCTGACCGCCCGGATGACCACCGTCATGTTCCTGCTCGGTGGGCTCTTCGTCGTCCTCATCGTCTCGTTGATGGCGGTGGGCGGTCGCGGGCTCGCCCCGATCATCGGCATCGTCGGGATCGGCATCGCCGTCTACCAGTGGTGGCGCAGCGACACGGTGGCCATGAAGGCGATGCGGGCCCGGGAGGTGACTCCCGAGCAGGCGCCCGAGCTGCACGCGATGGTCGACCGGCTCTGCGTCCTGGCCGACATGCCCAAGCCGCGGGTGGGCGTCGCGGACACCGCCATGCCCAACGCCTTCGCGACCGGCCGCTCCCCGGACCGCGCGGTGGTCGTGGTCACGACGGGCATCCTGAAGACCCTCACCGCCGAGGAGCTGGAGGGCGTCCTGGCCCACGAGCTCGCCCACGTCGCCCATCGCGACGTGCTGGTCATGACGGTGGCGTCGTCGGCAGGCATCGTCGCCGGCATGGTGACCCAGGGTGCGCAGTACGGCGCGATGTTCGGCGGCAACCGCCGCGACGGCAACAGCGCCCTGCCGGTCTGGCTGATGATGCTGCTGGTCAGCATCGTGGTGTACGCCGTCAGCTTCGTGCTGCTCAAGCTGCTCTCGCGCTACCGCGAGCTCTCCGCGGACCGGGCGGGCGCCTACCTCACCATGAAGCCGCAGGCCCTGGCCTCGGCGCTGCAGAAGATCTCCGGGGAGATGAACGCGATCCCCGACCGCGACCTGCGGGCCAGCCAGCCGATGAACGCCTTCTTCATCGCGCCCGCCGTGAAGGGCGTCTCGATGCGGACCCTGACCTCCACCCACCCCAGCCTCGAGCAGCGCCTCGAGCAGCTCGCGCGCATCCAGGCCGAGCTCGGCCGGCCGACGGGCTGAGGCGGGCACCGTGGGACTCCTCGACTCCATCCTGGGCCGCAGCAAGCCCAAGCAGGCCAACCTCGACGCGCTCTTCGCCGTCCCGGCCGCGGCGATCAGCCTCCAGGCCGGCGCCGGACTGCGCCCCACCGGGCTCGGTGCGGTCTGCTACCGCCCGGCGGGGGGAGCGGCCTTCGCCCAGGCGGAGCAGGAGATCCTCGACCTGCTCCGCGGCGCCGCCGACGCGCCCGAGGTGCGCCTGCAGCACGACGAGTTCGGCTTCACCTGGCTGGTCGTCGACGACGACCCCGAGGACGTCGAGGGTCTGGTCACCGACCTGCACGCGGTGAACACCACGCTGGAGACCCACGGCTTCGGGCCGGGCCTGCTCTGCTCGCTGCTGCCCTTCACCGACGGCGCCGGGCGCACCGTCGGCCTGCTGTACCTCTACAAGCAGGGGACCTTCTACCCCTTCGCCCCCTCGCCGCAGGGCGGCAAGCAGCGCGACACGCTGCTGGAGATCACCCTGCGCGACCTGCTCGCGGGAGAGCTCCCGGTCGAGGCGGAGCGCTCGCGCTGGTTGGCCGTCTGGGGCGCCCCGGGCCTGTGACCGCCGGTCGTCCCCGAGGGTGACAGCCGCCTGCCACGTCGACCGCCGTCGTACGACGTGTCGACCGGTTCCGGACACCAACGGCCCTGCGGCTCCTACGATGGGCGCGAGCCCGAGGCATTCGGGACGTCTCACGGAGGAGCTGGTGGTGTCCACCACGGAGTCCGACGCGCAGCGCGTCGTCGAGATCGACCGCTACCGCGTGCTGGTGGAGCCGCCGCGCAAGGACCTCACCGCGCTCGTCGACGTCGCGGCACAGGTGGCCCAGGTGCCGCTGGCGACGATCAACCTGATCACCGACACCGAGCAGCACCAGATCGCGACAGCCGGGTTCGAGCCGTCGATCTGCGTGCGCGAGGACTCGATGTGCAACCTGGTGCTGCACGAGAAGGCGCCGGTGATCGTGCCCGACGCCAGCCAGGACCCGCGCTTCAAGGACAACCCGTTCGTCACCGGTGAGATCGGCAACGTCCGCTTCTACGCGACCCACCAGCTCAGGACCCCTGGCGGGGTGGTCATCGGGACCCTCTGCGTCTTCGACGAGGAGCCTCGAGAGCTCAGCGACGAGCAGGAGGAGGGTCTGGTCAAGCTCGCCGACCGGGTCGTCGACCTGCTCGAGCTCGAGCTGCGCACCCGCGAGCTGACCACCGCCGTCGAGCAGGTCGAGCGGGCCCGGACCGAGCTGGAGCGCTCCAACCAGGTGCTCACCGCTTTCGCGGGCCAGGTGGCACACGACCTGCGCAACCCGCTGTCGGCGGTGAAGATGTCGCTGGAGCTCCTCGAGGACCAGATGGCCTCGCCCGAGCTGGACGGGGACACGCTGGCCTACGTCGCCTCCCGGGCCAACAGCGGTGCCGAGCGGATGCAGAGCCTGATCGACGACCTGCTCGCCTACGCCCGCGTCGGTGGGCAGATGAAGCGCGAGCGGGTCGACCTCGCCGCCGTCATGGAGGACGTCCGCTCGGACCTCTCCGTGCCGCTCGCCGACGCCGACCTGCAGGTCGGCGACCTGCCCGTCGTGGAGGGCGACCCGGTGCAGCTGCGGGCGGTGCTGCAGAACCTCGTGGCCAACAGCGCCAAGTTCACCCCGCCCGGCGAGCAGGCCCGCATCGAGGTGCGCGGTACGGGGCAGGGCGACGTGTGGCGGATCGAGGTGGTCGACCACGGGCTCGGCGTGCCCGAGGAGGACCGCGAGCGGGTCTTCGCGCCCCTGGCCCGGGCCCACGACGACGTCGAGGGGCACGGCATCGGCCTGGCGACCGTGCGGCGCATCATCGACGCCCACCGCGGGCGGATCGGGATCGAGGAGACCCCCGGTGGCGGCGCGACGGTGTGGGTCGAGCTGCCCCGCTGAGCTCAGTCCTTGGCGGTGCGCCCCGGCAGGGCCAGCATCCGCTCGAGCGCGACCAGCGCCCACCGCTCGGTCTCGGCGTCGACCTCGATCCGGTTGACCACCACGCCGTCGACGAGTGACTCCAGCGCCCACACCAGGTGCGGCAGGTCGATGCGGTTCATCGTCGAGCAGTAGCAGACGTTGCGGTCCAGGAACGCGATCCGCTTGTCCGGGTGGGAGTCGGCGAGCCGCTTCACCAGGTTGAGCTCGGTGCCGATGGCCCACGACGAACCGGCCGGCGCGGCCTGGATGGTCTTGATGATGAACTCCGTCGACCCGACGAGGTCGGCCTTGAGGACCACGTCGTGGGAGCACTCGGGGTGCACCAGGATCTGGATCTCGGGGTCGGCCTCGCGCAGCGCGTCGACGACGTCGGCGGAGAAGCGGCCGTGCACCGAGCAGTGACCCTTCCACAGGATCATCCGGGCGTCGCGCAGCTGCTGCTCGGTGAGGCCGCCGTTCGGGCGGTGCGGGTCCCAGACGACGCAGTCCTCGAGGGAGAGGCCCAGCTGCAGGACCGCGGTGTTGCGCCCGAGGTGCTGGTCGGGCAGGAAGAGGACCTTGGTGTCCGGCCCGTGCTGCTCGTAGGCCCACTCCAGCGCGGTCTGGGCGTTGCTGGAGGTGCACACGACCCCGCCGTTGCGGCCGCAGAAAGCCTTGATGTCGGCGCTGGAGTTCATGTAGGTGACCGGGACGACCTGTGCCTGGACGCCGGCGGCGGCCATCGCCTCCCACGCCGTCTCCACCTGGGTCAGGCGCGCCATGTCGGCCATCGAGCAGCCGGCGGCGAGGTCGGGGAGCACGACCTGCTGGTCGGGACCGGTGAGGATGTCGGCGGACTCGGCCATGAAGTGCACGCCGCAGAAGACGATGAACTCCGCGTCCGGCCGGGCCGCGGCGTCGCGCGCCAGCTTGAAGGAGTCGCCGGTGACGTCGGCGAACTGGATGACCTCGTCGCGCTGGTAGTGGTGCCCGAGCACGAAGACACGGTCGCCCAGCGCGGCCTTGGCCGCCTCGGCGCGCTTCACCAGGTCGGGGTCGGAGGCCGCCGGCAGGTCGCCCGGGCACTCGACGCCCCGCTCGGCGGAGAGGTCGCGCCCGCGTCCGAGAGGCAGCAGCGGCAGGTCCACGGTGGTCATGGCTCCAGCGTAGGCCGCCCCGGGCGAGTCCCCCGCACTGGCGGGTGGGGTCACCTGTGCGTGCGGTCGTCCATCAGGGCGTGCGTCGGCGGCGTACGACGAGGGCGAGGGCGCCCAGCAGCACCAGGACCAGGACACCCGCGCCGGCGGCCGTCGGCACGAGCCAGCCGGGCGCCCTCGACGACCCGTCGTCCCCGGCGGCCGCCTCCTCCGCCGTCTCCACCGGAACCGGTGCCGTCCCCGCGTCGGCCCCGTCGGACGGGCTGGCCTCGGTGGCGGTGAGGGACTCGCCGCTGGTGACGAGCTCCCCGGGGCTCGCATAGACCGGTTGGCCGGACTCCTCTCCCTGCACCTCGACGGTGATCGTGTAGGGCAGCTCCACCGACGACGCGGCGTCGACGTCCGCGCCGTAGAGGACGTAGTAGTCCCCGGCGAGGAAGTGCGCGTCGTCCCGCTCCCGGTTGCTCCAGGCAACGGGGGAGATGCCGGTCATCTGGACCGTCCTGCGCGTGTCGACGCGGTTCGTGCTCGCGTCGGCGTCGAGGTCGTCGCCGAGCGAGGCGCGCAGCGGGCTCATCAGCTGCAGGTCGAAGAACGAGCCGGCGCTGGAGATCACCTCGTCCTGGGCAGGCGTCAGGCCCGGGCGGTCGACCCGGACCGCCAGGCTCTGCCCCCAACTCACCTGCACGCGGAACGCGTTGACCTCACCCGGCACGACCGTGGCGGCGTACGTGGTGCCGGGCTCGAGCGGCGGCGCGTCCTCGAAGGAGGTGCCGGCGACGATGGGGCGGGCTCGCCCTCCGGCCCGCTCCGGCTCCTCGAGGACGGAGGTGTCGACGTCGGTGGGCAGGGAGTCGAGGTTCTCGACCGGCGGCTCCTCGACGAGCGAGAGGCCGAAGGGCAGCGGGCCCGTGTCGTCCCCGAGCCGTGTGACCCGGACGTACACGGGGTCCCCGCACGAGTACGTGCCCTCGGCGGGAGCCAGGTCGCTCTTGCCGGTGAACAGCGGCACGATCGTCGAGAAGGTGCTGGTGCCGCAGCCGCCGCCGTCCGGCTCGACCACGTCGACCTGGAGGTCGCTGAGCCCGCCGGGCTGGAGCTCGTAGGAGCTGGCGACCACCGTGGAGCCCGGCACCGTGCGCTCGTAGACGTACCAACGCTCCTGCTCACGGCCGACGAGACGGTCCGCGTAGCGCCCGGCGACCAGCGGCAGCGCCTCGTCCTGGCTCGCACCGCCGACGACAGGTTCCCCGTCGATCTCGAAGGGGCGCAGGGCACGCTCGGCGGCCGTCGAGAGACTGCTCACGATGTCCTCGGCGGACGAGGCGTCGTAGTAGCGGCCCTCGGCGACGCCGGCGATGCAGCGCAGCTGGGCCCGGGCCTCCCCGTCCACGGCCAGCCCGACGACGTCGATGCGCAGGTCGATGCCCCGCTCCGTGAGCTCCGCGGCCACCTCGCACGGGTCGGGCTCGCAGGTAGCGACCCCGTCGGAGACGAGGACGATGCTGCGAGCCGTGTCGGGGTCGAGGTCCTGCGCGGCCTGACGCAGCGCGTAGCCGATCGGTGTCTCCCCGTAGGGCCGGTAGCGCTCGACCTCGCGCAGCAGGGCGTCCCGGTTGTCGGTGCCGGGTGCGACGACCTGCTGGCTGTCGGTGCAGGCGCCCGGCTGGTCGCGGTCGAAGACCTCGGCGCCGAAGACGCGCATCCCGACCACCGCGTCGTCGGGCAGGGCCGCCACGACGTCGCGGAGCGCCTGCTTCGCCGCTTGGATCTTGGTGGCGCCGCCGCCTGCGGGCTCGGCCATCGAGCCGCTGGAGTCCAGCACCAGCATGGTCGAGGTCTCCGGGGCCGTGGTCGTGGGTTGGTCCTGCACCGCGACGGCCTGCACCAGGAAGGTTGGCACGGAGGTCAGTGCCAGGAGGAGTGAGGTGAGCAGGCGGGCCGGCCGGAGGCGGGAGAGGAGCGGGAGCACGCGCCGTTCCTACCCCGCGAGACCCGGGGTCATGCTCTCGACCTACAGCAGCGCGCCGTGGTGGAGGTACGGCGCGGGCGGCTTCATCCCGCGCACCCCGAGGTAGCCCTCCGTGCGGACGGTCAGTCCCGCGTCGAGCCCGACCCGCAGCGCCCACTGGTTGGCACCCGTCACGTGCGGGACCTCGACCTCCCCGTCGGAATGGGTGATCGCCGCCCACAGCAGCCGGCTCGCCGTGCGCCGGTCGGTCGCGGCCAGGGCGAGGACACCGCCGGTGTCGCCGACGTAGACGTAGCCGCTGCTCGCGCGGTCGGTGACCACCAGCGGCCGGCCCGTCTGCGCCAGGAGCAGGTGGTCGTCGCCCCGTCCGGCGCCGCGGACGCGACGGTCCAGCGAGTCGAGCTCGTCGAGGTCGCCGGGGGTCGCCTCGCGGACGCCGCGGAGCGAGGGCGCCGCGGCCCGGTCGACCCGGCCGGTCATCACCATCTGCGGGTGCAGGTCGAAGCCGGCCGCGAGGTAGCGCCGCACCGCCCGCGGGTCGGAGGAGGAGGAGAGCATGCCGCGCAGGCAGCCGCGCGAGTGCAGGAGCGCGGCGTCGAGCAGCGGCCGGCCGATGCCTCCCTGGTGGCCCGGCAGCACCGCGAAGGTGGCCAGCACCCACAGCGTCTCGCGGCGCAGCGACGTGACCATGCCCACCGTCCGCCCGTCGACGTCGGCGACCCAGCAGCCGGGGCCGTCGGTGTCGAGCAGCGTGCGGGTCCGGTCGATCCAGCGCTGCGAGCGAGTGGCCGGCCGCCGCGACGGCTCCGGGTCGCCGGGCCGACGGGCCGCCAGGTCGACCTGGAGGAACGCCTCGGCGCTGATCTGCTCGGCCGTCTCGACGTCCTCGGGGCGCATCGGCCGCACGACCAGGTCGCCGACCTGGGCGCCGCCGATGTCCCTGTGCCCACCCGAGCCTGCCGCCACGTCCGGCAACCTACCCGTGCAGGAGGATGGGGGCATGCGCGTCCTCATCGCCCCCGACAAGTTCGCGGGCACCCTGACCGCCGTCGAGGCGGCCGAGGCGATGGCCGAGGGCTGGCGGCGCCGCTCGCCCGGCGACCAGCTCGACCTCGCCCCGATGTCCGACGGCGGCCCCGGCTTCGTGGGGGTCCTGCACACGGCCCTGGGGGGGGACCTGGAGGTGGTCACCGTCCCCGGTCCGCACGGGGAACCGACGCCGGCGACGTTGCTGCTGGTCGACGGGACGGCCTACGTCGAGAGCGCGCATGCCTGCGGGATCGAGCTCACCGGGGGCGAGGGCGTGGAGGTCGCCTCGACCGTCGGCGTCGGGCGGCTGGTCGAGGTCGCCGTCGAGGCGGGCGCCCGCACGGTCGTGGTCGGGCTCGGCGGCAGCGGCACCAACGACGGGGGCGCCGGGCTGCTGCACGCGCTCGGGGCCACCGCGGACGGACGCCTGGACGCCGGGCCGCTGCGGCTCTCCGACGTCACCAGCGTCGACCTCGGTCCGGCGCGGGAACGCGTCGCCGGCGTACGCCTGGTCGCGGCCAGCGACGTCGACGTCCCGCTGACCGGGCTCTTCGGCGCCACCAAGTCCTTCGGCCCGCAGAAGGGGGTGGCCGAGGAGCGGATCGCCCTGCTGGACGGCCTGCTCGAGCAGCTGGCCGTGGCCACCGACCGCCGGTTGTCCCTGGAGAAGGGCGCGGGCGCCGCCGGCGGGCTGGGCTTCGCCCTGATGCTCCTGGGTGCCGAGCGCCGCCCAGGCATCGACCTGGTGAGCGAGGCCGTCGACCTGCCCGGACGGGCCGCCGCCGCCGACGTCGTGCTCACCGGCGAGGGTGCCTTCGACTTCTCCAGCCGCTCCGGCAAGGTCCCGTACGGCGTGGCGCAGGTCGCGGCCGAGGCGCTGCGCCCCTGCGTGGCCCTGGCCGGCCAGGTGCTGGTCGGGTCGCGGGAGATGCGCGCGCTCGGCGTCGAGGCGGCGTACTCCCTGGTGGAGCTGGTGGGGGAGGAGCGCGCGCTCGGCGACCCCGCCGGGGCGCTGGCGGAGCTGGCGGAGCGGGTGGCGCGCACCTGGTCGAGGGAATAGGCGGGCCTCGCCTACCATTGACCAGGTACCACCGAGACTTCACCCGCACCTAGTTGGGAGCACCAGAATGACCGAGCAGGTCGAGACCGAGCGCCGCACCGACAGCATCAACCTCAGCTCCGTCGCGGCGGCGAAGGTGAAGAGCCTGCTGGAGCAGGAGGGTCGCGACGACCTCCAGCTGCGGATCTCCGTGCAGCCCGGCGGCTGCTCGGGTCTGCGCTACCAGCTGTTCTTCGACGAGCGCACCCTCGACGGTGACGTCGTCACCGACTTCGACGGCGTGGCCGTCGTGGTCGACCGGATGAGCGTGCCCTACCTCAACGGCGCGATGATCGACTTCGTCGACAGCATCGAGAAGCAGGGCTTCACCATCGACAACCCGAACGCCACGGGTTCCTGCGCGTGCGGCGACTCGTTCCACTGAGCCGCACGCTCGCCTGACGCAGACACCACAGCCCCCGACCGGTGCCGGTCGGGGGCTGTCGTCTTGGGGGGTGGACCCGATCAGTCCAGGTGCAGCGACAGCGCGTTGGCGATCCGCTGGGCGGCCTCACCGACCTCGATGTCGCGCTTCTTGACCTCGCGCGGGTAGTCGGCGAAGAGGATCGAGGGCGCCGGGCGGGCGGCGGCACGGGCCAGGTGGCGCTCGAGGGTGGCGCGCGTGCGGGTGCAGTCCTCGTGCATCTGCGCGAGCGGGCTCAGGTCGTCGTAGGAGGCCATGTCCCCGACGCTAGGGGCTACTGGGGGGTACTCCCAGTCGTACCGATCGGTAGTGTTCCGCGGCGTGCCCACCACCGCTGACCAGGCCCCCGGCTCGCTGCTGATCGCCGGCTCCATCGCCACCGACCACCTCATGAGCTTCGCCGGCAGGTTCGAGGACTCCCTCGTCGTCGAGCAGCTGCACAAGCTCTCGGTCTCCTTCCTCGTCGACGACCTGGAGATCCGGCGCGGGGGAGTGGCCCCCAACATGTGCTTCGGCCTCGCCGCCCTGGGTCTGCGCCCGGTGCTCGTGGGCTCGGCCGGCGAGGACTTCGCCGACTACCGCTCGTGGCTGGAGCGCCACGGCGTCGACTGCGCCAGCGTGCACATCTCCGACTCCAAGCACACCGCGCGCTTCGTGTGCACCACCGACTCGACCATGGCGCAGTTCGCCTCCTTCTACCCCGGGGCGATGAGCGAGGCGCGGCTGATCGAGCTCGCCCCGATCGTGCAGCGGGTCGGCGCCCCGGCGTACGTCCTCATCGGCGCCGACGACCCCGACGGGATGCTGCGCCACACCGAGGAGTGCCGCCAGCGCGGCTACCCCTTCATCGCCGACCCCAGCCAGCAGCTCGCCTTCGGTGAGGGCGAGCTGATCCGGCAGCTCATCGAGGGCGCGGCGATCCTGTTCTCCAACGAGTACGAGTCGCACATGATCGAGCAGAAGACCGGCTGGAGCGCCGAGGAGGTGCTCTCGCGCGTCGGCATCCAGGTCACCACCCTGGGCGCGGACGGCGTGCGGATCCGCCGCACCGGGCACGAGGACGTCGTGGTGCCGGCCGCCAAGGACGTCGCCGCAGTCGAGCCGACCGGCGTCGGGGACGCCTTCCGTGCCGGCTACCTCGCGGCCACGGCCTGGGGGCTCTCGCTGGAGCGGTCCGCCCAGGTGGGCTGCGTGCTGGCGGCGTACGTCGTGGAGACGGTGGGCACCCAGGAGTACACCTTCACCCACCAGCAGTTCCTGGACCGGTTCGAGGCGTCGTACGGCGCCGAGGCCGCCTCCGAGCTGCGGCCGTTCCTGGTCTGAGCCACCGGCCGTCGGGGCGTCCGGGCGGCAGCGGAGTGACCGCTCAGCCCACGCGCCGCACCAGGTACCGCGCGACCCCGTCGGCGGCGGAGTCCTCCCCGAGGTACTCCTGGCCGCGCATCCGGCACCACGCCGGGACGTCGGTGCGCGCGGCCGGGTCCGCGGTGACCACTGCGACGACGGCCCCGACGGGGACCTCGACGTGCCGTCGGCCCAGCTGGATGACCGGCAGCGGGCAGAGCATGCCGCGGCAGTCCAGCTCCAGGGCGACCGGCTCCTGCTCGTCCCCGCTCACAGGCCGACCTCCGTCCTGAGCCGCCCGACGAGGTCGGGCAGGGCCGCGACGAAGCGCTCCACCTGCTCCTCGGTGGTGTCGCGACCCAACGAGACCCGGACGTTGCCGTGCGTGAGCGCGCCCATCGCCGCCAGCACGTGGCTGGGCTCGAGGGTCGAGGCCGTGCACGCCGAGCCGCTGGCGACCCCGAAGCCGAGCCGGTCCAGCTCGCGCACGAGGGTCTCGCCGCTGAGGTAGAGGCAGGAGAACGTCACCAGGTGCGGCAGCCGGTCCACCGGGTCGCCGACCACCTCGGTGTCGGGCAGGGTCGCCGCGACGGCACGGATCCGGTCGACCAGGCGCCGGCGCCGCGCGTCGACCTCGGCCCGCTCGGCCACCGTGGCCTGCAGCGCGGCCGCGGCGGCCAGCGCTCCGGCGACGTCCGGCAGGCCGCCGCCGGCGTCCTGCGGCTCGGGGTCGCCCGGGAAGGGGTTGGCCCAGCGGGCACCGCGGCGCACGAGCAGGAGACCGACCCCCGGAGGTCCCGACCACGAGGTCGCGTGCCCGGCCGCGGCAGCCCAGCCGCTGCCGGGCAGGTCGAGCAGGCCGAGGGAGGCGGAGGCGTCGAGGAACAGTGGTACGCCGGCAGGCAGGTCGAGCCCGGCGACCGGCTGCACGGTGCCGACCTCGTGGTTGGCCAGCTGCAGCGCCGCCACCGCCACACCGGGGGCGCCGGCGGCGTCGCGGAACGCGGCAGCGTCGACCCGGCCGGCCGCGTCGACACCCACCTCGACCGGCACGACGTCGCGCCGACGTGCGTGCCAGCCCAGCGCGTGGCGCACCGCCGCGTGCTCGACGGCCGACAGCACGGCGTCGTCCCCGGCGCGCGGGTTGCCCGCGACCAGCCCCAGCACGCCTCGTTGGACGGCGTCCGAGGGTGAGGTGAACCACACCTCGTCGCGGGTCAGTCCCAGGCACTCCGCGACCACCTCGCGGGCGTTGTCGAGGAGCAGCCGCGCGTCCCGTCCCGGCCCGTGCAGCGCCCGCGGATCGGCGTACCCCCGCGTGAGAGCCGCCTCGAGTACCGCGCGTGCGGCGGGGTGCAGGGGAGCGCCTGCCGCGGCGTCGAGGTGCGCGTGCGCGGGAGGACCGGCGTCAGGTGCCACGACCCGACCCTATGACGGGCTGTCCGAACCCCCACCCTGGTCCGCCTGGCCTCCCTGGATGCCGGTAGTGTGGCCGTACTCGTGATCGCTTGAGAGGAAGGCTCCACCGTTGAGTCTGCAGCACCCTTGGGGAGCGCCGCGTCGGCGCGGCAGGACCGCGCGTGCGGGTCTGGCCGTCGTCACGAGCGCCATCGTCATGCTGCTCGCCGGCTGCTCTGCGGAGTCGCGTGGTGAGTGGGAGCGCCTGGCCATGCCGGAGCCGGGCACCGCGGAGGGCACCAGCACGCTGGGCCTCTGGCAGGGCGCCTGGATCGCGGCGCTGGTCACCGGCGCCGTCGTGTGGGGCCTGATCGGCTTCGCCGTCGTGCGCTACCGCCGTCGCAGCGACGACGAGATCCCGGTCCAGACGCGCTACAACCTGCCGCTGGAGATCTTCTACACCATTGCCCCGGTGATGATGGTCGTCGTCTTCTTCGTCCACACCGTGCGCGTGCAGAACATCGTCCTCGACGACTCCACGCCTGACAACATCGTCGAGGTCACCGGCCAGCAGTGGTCGTGGACCTTCAACCACGGCGTCGGCGCCATCGACACGGCCGCCGACGAGGACAACACCGACATGGAGTTCCCGTTCGACGAGTACGCCTACGAGGTGGGGACCGCGTCCTACATCCCCACGCTGTGGCTGCCGGTCGACGAGACCACCCGGTTCAACCTCCACTCGCCCGACGTCATCCACGACTTCGGCGTGCCGGGCTTCCTCATCAAGATGGACGTCATCCCCGGTCGGGTGAACGCCTACCAGGTCACCCCGACCGAGGAGGGCGAGTACCTCGGGAAGTGCTACGAGCTCTGCGGTGTCTACCACTCGCGGATGCTCTTCAAGGTCAAGGTCGTCAGCCGCGAGGAGTACGACGACTACGTCGCCGGGCTCGTCGAGGCCGGCAACGGCTCTGATCTGCCGCTCATCGGCGGCGACGACGCCCGGACCCAGGCGGGTCTGGACACCGACGAGACCGAGGGAGAGGGCGAATGACCGCCACTGCCACCCCCCCGACCCAGGCGGGCGGCCCTGCGCGCAAGCCGCTGGGCGAGCTGACGGTCCGGATGCTCACCACCACCGATCACAAGCTGATCGGCAAGATGTACCTCATCACGTCCTTCGCGTGGTTCCTGATCGGTGGCGTGATGGCGCTGCTGATCCGCGCCGAGCTCTTCGCGCCCGGCTCGCAGGTCGTCAACGACGAGCTCTACAACCAGCTCTTCACCATGCACGGCACGATCATGCTGCTGCTCTTCGCGACGCCGCTGTTCTTCGGCTTCGCCAACGTGATCATGCCGATCCAGATCGGCTCGCCGGACGTGGCGTTCCCGCGCCTGAACATGTTCAGCTACTGGCTGTTCCTCTTCGGCGGCCTCATCGCCGCCTCCGGCTTCCTCACGCCCCAGGGCGCGGCCGACTTCGGCTGGTTCGCCTACACCCCGCTCTCCGACGCCGTCCGCTCGCCGGGCGTCGGCGGTGACCTGTGGATCATGGGCCTGTGGATGGCCGGCCTGGGCTCGATCCTCGGCGCGGTCAACTTCATCACCACGATCATCTGCATGCGTGCGCCCGGCATGACCATGTTCCGGATGCCGATGTTCGTCTGGAACGTCCTGATCACCAGCCTGCTCGTGCTCATCGCCTTCCCGATCCTCGCGGGTGCGCTGCTCATGCTCGAGGCCGACCGCATCCTCGGTGCGCACGTCTTCGACACTGCCCACGGCGGAGCGATCCTCTGGCAGCACCTGTTCTGGTTCTTCGGCCACCCGGAGGTCTACATCATCGCGCTGCCGTTCTTCGGCATCGTGACCGAGATCCTCCCGGTCTTCAGCCGCAAGCCGATCTTCGGCTACGTCGGCCTCGTCGGTGCGACCCTGGGCATCGCGATCCTCTCGGTCGCCGTGTGGGCCCACCACATGTTCGTGACCGGTGCGGTGGACCTGCCCTTCTTCTCGGGCATGACCTTCCTCATCGCGGTGCCGACCGGCGTGAAGTTCTTCAACTGGATCGGCACGATGTGGGGTGGCTCGCTGTCCTTCGACACCCCGATGTTGTGGTCGATCGGCTTCCTCACGACCTTCCTCTTCGGTGGTCTGACCGGCGTCATCCTGGCCAGCCCGCCGCTGGACTTCCACGTCTCCGACTCCTACTTCGTGGTGGCGCACTTCCACTACGTCGTCTTCGGCACCGTGGTCTTCGCGATGTTCGCCGGCTTCTACTTCTGGTGGCCCAAGTTCACCGGTCGGATGCTCGACGAGCGCCTCGGCAAGCTGCACTTCTGGATCCTGTTCTTCGGCTTCCACCTGACCTTCCTGGTCCAGCACTGGCTGGGCGTGGAGGGCATGCCGCGCCGCTACGCCGACTACCTGCCCGAGGACGGCTTCACCTTCCTCAACCAGGTCTCGACGGTGGGTGCGTTCCTGCTGTCGCTGTCGATGATCCCGTTCTTCTACAACCTCTACGTCTCACGCAACGCGCCGCTCGTCGAGGTCGACGACCCGTGGGGCTGGGGCAGGTCGCTGGAGTGGGCCACCTCGTGCCCGCCGCCGCGCCACAACTTCCACACCATCCCGCGCATCCGCTCGGAGTCGCCGGCCTTCGACCTGCACCACCCGGAGATCGCCGCGCTCGACCTGGACCAGAACCAGGCGGCAGCCCACGGCGGCTTCGCCGACGCGCCGGACATGACGGGCCGCGAGGACGTCGTGCGGGGCGAGCACACCAAGGGGGATGAGTCCTGATGAAGGCCGAGACCTGGATCTTCGCGATCGCCACCATCTTCATGGTGCTGGTGACCCCGGCCTACTGGTTCATCACCGGGGCAGGGGAGACCGGCGCCGACTGGACCGGCACCTCCGCGCTCACCATGACGGCGCTGCTGACCCTGATGGTCACCATCTACCTCGGCTTCCACGCCCGGAAGATGGAGCCCCGGCCCGAGGACCGCCAGGACGCCGAGATCGCCGACGGCGCCGGCGAGCTGGGCTTCTTCCCGCCCTACTCCTGGTGGCCCCTGTGGGCGGCCCTGACGCTCGGTGTCATGGTCTTCGCGCTGGCGATGACCGCCTGGTGGCTGTTCATCATCGGCTCCGTGCTCGGTGCCCTGGCCACCTGCGGCCTGGTCTTCGAGTACTACCGGGGTGAGCACGCCCACTGAGGCTCCTCGCAACCTTTCCGTCGCACTCCGCGTCCTCCCTGCACAGGGACGGCGCGGAGTTCGTCGTTGCAGGCAGCTCGTGCCTACCCTGGGACGGTCCCGCGCCACCGTGCGTCCGGACCGTCACCGCCACCACAGAAGCCCTGCCTGGAGAACCTGACGATGACAGCCCACCGCCGCTCCCGGACCCTGCTGGCCTCGGTCAGCCTCATGGCGCTGGTCGCCACGGGTTTGAGCGCCTGCGAGGACACCTCGGTGCCGGGTGCGGCCAGCGGCGCCGACCAGGGCGCTGCCGGGAGGCCGGAGCAGGAACCCGCGCGCCTGGTGCTCAACGTGCGCCGCGGGGAGCGTGACGTCAGCGTCGACACCCTCCTGGACGTGCAGGCGCGGTCCGCCGTGCTGGAGACCGTCAGGGTCAGCTCGCCCGCCGGTGGCGTGCCCGGCGAGCTCGCCGAGGACGGCACGTCCTGGACGGCCCTCGAGCGGCTGGAGCCGGGGGCGGCGTACACCGTGCGCGCCGTGGGACGCGACGCCTCGGGCGAGGTGCTGCGCTCGGTGGCACGGTTCAGCACGCAGGACCTCACGCTCGCCGAGCAGACCTTCGCCTCCGTGGCTCCGCTGGACGGCGAGACGGTGGGGGTGGGCATGCCGGTCGTGGTCTCCTTCGACGTCCCTGTGACCGATCGGGCATCCATGGAGCGCCAGATGCGGGTCGAGTCGGTCCCGCAGCAGCCCGGGACCTGGCACTGGATCAGCGACACCGAGGCGCACTGGCGCCCCCGGCGCTACTGGCAGGCCGGCAGCGAGGTGCGTGTCGACCTCGACGTCAACGGGGTCTCGGCCGGCGGTGGTGTCTACGGCCAGCACGACCGGGAGATCTCCTTCACCGTCGGGGACGCCCACGTCTACCGGGTCGATGCCCAGACCCACCAGATGCGCGTCTTCTCCAACGGCCGGCTGCTGCGCACGATCCCCATCACCACGGGCAAGCCCGGTTTCGAGACCCGCAACGGGACCAAGGTCATCATGGAGAAGTTCGACGTGCGGCGGATGAACTCCGAGACCGTGGGCATCCCGGCCGGCTCGGCGGAGTCCTACGACATCGACGATGTGCAGTGGGCGATGCGCCTGACCCACTCCGGTGAGTTCATCCACGCGGCACCGTGGTCGGTCGGCAGCCAGGGGAGCGCGAACGTCTCCCACGGTTGCACCGGCATGTCGACGGCCGACGCGGGTTGGCTCTACGCGATGACGCGCCGTGGTGACGTGGTGGAGACCGTCGGGACGGCGGGGGAGGACATGACCCTCACCAACGGTTGGGGGGACTGGAACGTGCCGTTCGCGGAGTACCGCGAGGGTTCGGCCCTGTAGGAGCGAAGCGACGCGCAGACGACTCAGCCCCCGGTCCGATCGGACCGGGGGCTGATGTCTTGGGCTGGGGTCTCAGCTCATCGACTGGGTCTCGACACGCGGGTCACGGCTTCGCAGGCTCAGCCGTGCCGCTTGCTCGACCAGCATCGTCGTAGCCGCTGGCGCGTCTACGACCCGCGGAGCGACTCACCCTCGACGGCGTGGTGGCCGTCGAACTGGTGCCCGTCGGCGGCGACGCCGTCGAGCGCAGCGGTGAGCGCGTGCTCGTGCTCGGCGTGGTGCCGGGCCTCCTCGAGCTCCTGTGCGGTGGGCTTCTGCACGTTGTCGGCGAACCAGAGCGTCGAGAGCTTGGCGCGCAGACCGTCGAGCCGGCCACCCGGGGCTGCCACACCGCTCTCGTCGGTCTCGGACCCCGGGGTCCAGACGACGTCGCGGTCGCGAGCGGTGAGGGTGTAGGCGGCGTTCTCGCTGATCGGCAGGTGCCGCTCGGAGTAACCACCCTCTGGCGAGCGCATGATGACGCCCGTCTCGTAGCCGTGCAGCAGCTTGGCCTCGTCGTGCCGCTGGAGCGAGATGCACCAGCGACGCGTGACCCAGAAGGCGATCGCCGGTCCGACGAACACGGCCACCCGCATGAAGTAGGTGATCTGGTTGATGTCGGAGTTCAGCGTGATCGCGATGATGTCGTTGCCGCCCGCGGCCCACATGAGGCCGTAGAAGGTCATGAGCGAGACCATCAGCGCGGTCCGGGTCGGGGCGTTGCGCGGGCGCTCCAGCAGGTGGTGCTCACGCTTGTCGCCGGTGATCCAGGACTCGATGAACGGCAGCAGCAGCAGGATCGTGAACATCAGACCTGGCAGCACGATGATCGGCAGGAAGACGTTCAGCGCGAAGGAGTAGCCACCGAGGTGGAACTCCCAGCCGGGCATGATGCGCAGCGCGCCGTCGGGCCAGCCCATGTACCAGTCGGGCTGGGAGCCGGCCGTGACCTTGGTCGGGTCGTAGGGGCCGTACTTCCAGATCGGGTTGATGCCCAGGAGGCCACCCATGATCGCGGTGACACCGAAGACGATGAAGAAGAAGCCACCGGCCTTGGCGGCGTACACCGGGAGCATCGGGAAGCCGACGACGTTCTCCTCGGTGCGGCCGGGGCCAGGCCACTGGGTGTGCTTGTGGTAGACGAGCAGCAGCATGTGGGCTGCGATCAGCGCCAGCAGGATGCCCGGGATCAGCAGCACGTGGATCATGTAGAGCCGCGGGATGATCTGCTCGCCGGGGAACTCACCGCCGAAGAGGAAGAAGCTGAGGTAGGTGCCCACGACGGGGATCGACTTCATGAAGCCGTCCGCCGCGCGGATGCCGGTGCCCGAGAGCAGGTCGTCGGGCAGGGAGTAGCCCGTGAAGCCCTCCAGCGTGCCCAGGAGCAGCAGCAGGCAGCCGATGACCCAGTTGAGCTCACGGGGCTTGCGGTAGGCGCCGGTGAAGTACACGCGCAGCAGGTGGACCATCATCGAGGCGATGAAGATCATCGCCGCCCAGTGGTGCATCTGCCGCATGAGCAGACCACCGCGCACGTCGAAGGAGATGTGCAGCGTGGAGGCCATGGCGTCCGACATCAGCACGCCGCGCAGCGGGTCGTAGGAGCCTTCGTAGACCACCTCGGCCATGCTGGGGTGGTACCACAGCGTCAGGAAGACGCCGGTGAGCAGGAGGACGACGAAGCTCCACAGGGCGATCTCGCCCAGCATGAAGGACCAGTGGTCGGGGAAGACCTTGCGCAGGTTCTTCTTCATGGCCGTGCCGAGGCCCAGACGCTCGTCGGCCCAGTTGGCGACGGCGCCGGCCTTGCCCGACTTCTTGGCGGTGGCGGCCGAGCTGTTGCTCGTGGCCACCTTGCTGGTGTCGATGCTCACAGGTCAGCCTCTCCCTGGTCGCCGATGTCCTTGTGATCGCGCTCCCAGTACGTCGGCCCCACCGGCTCGGTGAAGTCGGACTGGGCCACGAGGAACCCCTCCTCGTCAACGGCGAGGGGGAGCTGTGGGAGGTGTCGACCAGCCGGACCGAAGACGACCCGACCGGAGTCGGAGAGGTCGAAGGTGGACTGGTGGCACGGGCACAGGAGGTGGTGCGTGGTCCGCTCGTAGAGCGAGATCGGGCAACCCACGTGGGTGCAGATCTTGGAGTAGCAGACGATGCCGTCGACCGACCAGTTGTCCCGGCCCTCGCCGGGGATGATGGTCTCGGGCTCCATCCGCACGACGATGACGGCAGCCTTGGACTTGGCGATCAGCAGCTCGGCCCCGTGGAGCTCGGGCAGGCCGCTCTCCTCGGAGGGGAAGATCGCCTCGGGCTGGGCGTTGACCAGGTCACCGATCTCGAGGTCGGAGGCCCGGATCGGGGTGCCCACGACGTCGCGGACGACACGCATGCCGGGGGTCCACACGGTCTTCTCGAGACCGGCGCCGGGGTAGTCGGCTTCGGCGGCCTGGCCCGGGGTGGGGCCGAGGTCGCGCAGCAGGACGACGGCGGGCACGCCGAGCATGCCGACCGAGGCGAGCAGCGTGTTGCGGATGAGGGGACGCCGGGCGATGCCGGAGTCCTCGGCGCCGGACGAAAGCGCCTGGAGGGTGGCCTCGCGGTCCTCGTCGGAGGAGCGGGCCGGGTGGCGCATCTCGACCATCTCGACGTCGCTCATGAGCTTGCGGGCCCACTGGATGGTGGCTGCGCCGATCAGCAGCAGCGCCAGGCCCAGGAAGACGCCGAGGCCGACGGTGGAGGCACCGAGGCCGAGGATCGTCTCCCAGTTGTCGCCGACATCGGCGACGAAGTAGGTGACGACGAAGCCGAGGACGCAGAGCATCGACAGCAGGTACATCGAGGCGATCTGGCGCTCGGCGCGGCGGGCGGCGTCCTCGTCGATGTCGGTGGGTCGCCAGGTGTGGCTGGGAAGACCCGGGTTGGCGATCGGCTCCTCCGCCGGCAGGTTGCTCGTGCCGGGGCCGGTCAGCTCGTTGCTCACGCCTCCACCTTCTTCTTGTTCGAGCGCGTGGTGTGCGCGGCGATCCACACAGCGAAGCCGACGAGGGCGCCGATGCCCACGACCCAAGCGAACAGGCCCTCGGCCACGGGACCGAGGCTGCCCATCCCGAAGCCACCGACGCCGGCGGACTCGTTGAGGCTGTTGATGTAGGCGATGACGTCGCGCTTCTGGTCCGGGGTGAGGTTGCCGTTGCTGAAGGTCGGCATGGTCTGCGGGCCGGTCAGCAGCGCCTCGTAGATGTACTTGGAGTCCACGCCGCGCACCGTGGGGGCGTAGCCGCCGTTGGGCATGGCGCCGCCGGAACCCTCGAAGTTGTGGCACGCGGTGCAGTTGGTGAGGAAGAGCTGGCCACCGCGGACGATGGCGGCCTCCTGGGCCTCGCTGTCCAGGCCCTCGATGCTGTAGTCGCTCTCGTCCGGGATCGCGGGACCGGGGCCGAGGGTGGCGACGTACGCGGCGAGCGCGGCGGTCTCCTCCTCGCTGTAGGCCACGTCCTTGCGGGGGGCCTGCGCACCCGGCTGGGCCATCGGCATGCGGCCGGTGCCGACCTGGAAGTCGACGGCAGCGGCGCCGACGCCGACCAGCGACGGACCGAGGTTGTTGCCGCGGTCGGTGAGGATGCCCTCGCCGTTGGTGCCGTGGCAGGTCGAGCAGCCCACGAGGTAGAGCTTGCGGCCCTCCTCGACCTGGCTGGCCAGGTCCTGGGTCTTCTCGGCCGAGGCGGGGGTCATCACCGCGGTCCACAGACCGCCGGCGGCGACCAGGCCGACCATCAGCATGAGGGCGCCCGCGAGTCGCCCGCGACGGTGTCGTGACAGGCGGCCGGCAGTTGAGTTCAGGATGCGCACGTCAGAGAGTCCTTGTTCCGGTGTGAGTCTAGGAGGCGCTCAAAAGCGGTACTGGTCGTCACTGGACGAGGTAGATGGTCGCGAACAGACCGATCCACACGACGTCGACGAAGTGCCAGTAGTAGGAGACGACGATCGCGCTGACCGCCTGCTCGTGGGTGAACTTGCGTGCGAGGTAGGTGCGGCCCAGCACCAGCAGGAAGGCGATCAGGCCGCCGGTGACGTGGATGCCGTGGAACCCCGTGGTGAGGTAGAACATCGAGCCGTACGCCGAGTCCTGGATGGTCACGCCCTCCTGGACGAGCGTGGCGTACTCCACCGCCTGGCCGCCGATGAAGATGGCGCCCATGACGTAGGTGAGGATGAACCACTCGCGCAGGCCCCAGCCCTTGATCTGGAAGACCGAGCCGCTGCGCCCCACCTGACCGCGCTCCGCGGCGAAGACGCCGAGCTGGCACGTCAGCGAGGACAGCACCAGGATCGTGGTGTTGACCGCCGCGAAGGGCACGTCGAGCAGCACGGTGTTCTGCGCCCACAGCTCGGGGCTCACCGAGCGGATCGTGAAGTACGCAGCGAACAGCGCTGCGAAGAACATCAGCTCGCTCGCGAGCCAGATGATCGTCCCGACGCTGACCATGCTGGGTCGGTCGTGGTGCCCGTGGAGCCGGGATGCTGGGATGGTTGCCGCTGTCGCCACGGGAGCATTATGTCCGGCCGGGCCTAGAGAGCCACCCCGACCCCCCGATCACGGACGGCACCACGCGCAGTGCTGGCGGTGGGTGTGACGCACGCCCCGCCGCGTGGGGTCCCCGGCCCCCTGGCACGACCTAGACTCGAGTCGTGCTGAGGACCCCCGTGGTGGACGCGTCCGCCGCCTCGACGTACCTCCCGCCCCTGGACTTCTGGGGCGTGCTGTCGACCTGGGTCTTCGAGCCGGTGCCGATCATCCTGACCGCCTGGATCGGCGGGCTCTACCTCCTCGGCGTCCGCGCCCTCCGCGCCCGCGGGGACTCCTGGCCGGTCGCGCGGACGATCTCCTTCGTCGTGCTGGGGCTGGGATCCTTCGTCTTCGCGACGAGCTCGGGCCTGGGCGCCTACGACACGACCCTGCTCAGCGTGCACATGGTCCAGCACATGGTGCTGTCGATGGTCGTGCCGCTGGCGCTCGCGCTCGGTGCCCCGGTCACGCTGGCGCTGCGCACCCTGCCCGCCGCGCCGCGGCGCTGGCTGCTGGTGGTGCTGCACTCACGGCTGGCGAGGGTCCTGACCTTCCCGCCGCTGGTGCTCGCCCTCTACATCGTCTCGCCGTGGGCGCTCTACTACTCCGACTGGTACCCGCTCACGCTGGAGTCGACGTACTGGCACGAGGCGATGCACCTGCACCTGGTGCTGGTGGGCTCGATGTTCTTCTGGCCGCTGATGGGCATCGACCCGGTGCCGGGGCGCGTGGGCTACCCCTTCCGGGTGCTCATCACCGTCCTGACGCTGCCCTTCCACGCCTTCCTCGGGGTCACGATCATGGGGCAGGAGACGCTCATCGCCGAGGAGCACTACCTCGCACTGCGGGAGGGGCCGATGGGTGCCTGGCTGCCCGACGCCCTCGACGACCAGCACCTCGCCGGCGGCATCCTGTGGGGCTCCGGCGACCTGATCGGCCTGGTCTTCTTCGGCGTGCTGTTCGTCCAGTGGGTGCGCTCGTCGATGGCCGAGGCCAAGCGGGAGGACCGTCGGCTGGACCGCATCGAGGCCCGCGAGGCGGCGCGCGGGGCGAGGGTCCCCGCCGACCAGTGATCCTGCGCGCTGCGACAGACCCCTACGATGGCCCCGTGAGCGACACCACTGCCTCCCGCAAGCCGTTGAAGGTGCTCGTCTACAGCGACGACGTCAACACCCGCCAGCAGGTCATCCTGGCCCTGGGTCGGCGGCCGCACCCGGACCTGCCGGAGGTGGAGTACGTCGAGGTCGCCACGGAGCCGGTGGTGATCCAGAACATGGACGCGGGCCACATCGACCTCGCGATCCTCGACGGCGAGGCCGTCCCCGCCGGGGGCATGGGCATCGCCAAGCAGCTCAAGGACGAGATCTTCCAGTGCCCGCCGGTGCTGGTGCTGACCGGGCGCCCGCAGGACGCCTGGCTGGCCACCTGGTCGCGGGCCGAGGCGGCACTGCCGCACCCGCTGGACCCGATCCGGCTCGCCGAGACCGTCGTGGCGCTGCTGCGCTCGCGGGTCCCGGCGCCCACCTCCTGAGCTGCGTGTGAGCAGCTGGGCGGAGGTCCTCGGCGACCTCGTCGCCGGGAAGGACCTCACCGAGGCGCAGACCGCCTGGGCGATGGGCGAGGTGCTCGCTGGCCAGGCCACGGACGCCCAGGTCGCCGGCCTCGCGGTGGCGCTGCGGGCCAAGGGCGAGACGGTCGCCGAGGTCGAGGGGCTGGTCGCCGCGATGTACGCCGTCGCCACGCCGCTCCCGGTCGCCGGCCGCACCCTCGACGTCGTCGGCACGGGTGGTGACCGCTCCATGTCGGTGAACATCTCCACGATGTCGGCCATCGTGGCCGCGGGCGCGGGTGCGCGCGTGGTCAAGCACGGCAACCGCTCCGCCTCCTCCAAGGCGGGCACGGCCGACGTCCTGGAGCAGCTCGGGGTGCGGCTGGACCTGCCGGTGGCGCGCGTGGCCGAGGTCGCCGAGGAGGCGGGGATCACCTTCTGCTTCGCCGCGGCCTTCCACCCGGCGCTGCGGCACGCGGCCGCGGCTCGGCGCGACCTCGGGATCGGCACCACCTTCAACCTGCTCGGGCCGCTGGCGAACCCGTCGCGGCCGGCGGCGCAGGCGATCGGCTGCGCCTACGAGGGCAAGACCGAGCTGATGGCCGGCGTCTTCGCCCGCCGCGGCGTCGACGCGTGGGTCTTCCGCGGCGACGACGGGCTGGACGAGCTCACGACCACCACCACCTCCTCGGTGTGGCGGGTCCACGACGGCGTGGTCACCCCGGGCCGGGTCGACCCGCGCGACCACGGGCTCGCGCTCGTGACGCCCGAGGACCTCCGCGGCGGCGACGCCGCCCACAACGCCGAGGTCGTGCGGCGGGTGCTGGCCGGCGAGCAGGGGCCGGTCCGCGAGGCGGTGCTGCTCAACGCCGGCGCGGCGCTCGCGGTCCACGGTGACCCGGGCGCAGAGGTCGGGGCGGCGCTGGACGCCGGCATCGCCCGGGCGCGCGAGGCGATCGACTCGGGTGCGGCCGCAGCGCTGCTCGAGCGGTGGGTGGCGGCCACCGCCTCCTGACGCGCGGCGCCGTCGGCCCCTGCTCGGTGGATCAGCCCTCGTCCCACCCGCTGGGGGCGGTGAGGAGCTCGACCTCCTCGGAGGTCTCCTCGATGGTCCAGCCGGCGTCCTCGAGGGCCGCGGTCAGCGGATGGTCGGTGCGCAGGAAGGCGACCTCCGCGCCGGTCCCACGCACGAGGTCCTGCCAGTCGCGCTCCAGGTCCAGGATGTCGACGTTGCGCTCGAGCTCCGCGGTGGTGAAGGTGTCGCCGTAGCCGTGCATCACCAGGTGCAGCTGCGGGTAGGCCCACATCACCAGGCCCCCGTCGCCCCAGTCGTTGAGGACGACCGTGCCCGCCGGCAGCGCCCCGAGCTCGCGGTCGACCCAGGAAGGCTGCGTCGGCGGCTCGTCCGCGGTGTGCGGCACCACCAGGGCCAGGACGACGAGCGTGCCGGCCGCCGCGCCGAGGGCGAGCGGGAGCTCGCGACGGGAGGTGGGCCGCCGCGGCTGGGGCACGAGCGACTGGAGTGCCGCTGCGGCGAGGGGCGCGAGGGTCACAGCCGCCAGCGGCATGGTGCGGTTGGAGTAGAGGGCCAGGCCCAGGCCCAGGCCGAGAAACAGCACCCTCGGCCAGTCCGCGCCGCGGCGCAGCCACACCAGCAAGGCGGGGACGGCCAGCAGCATGAGGGCCGCCCCGTTGGCGCTGGTGAAGTCCGGGGCAGCCCACTCGGCGAAGAACCGGCCGCGACCGGCCACGGTCAGGACCGCCGGGTACAGCGCCGGCCCGACCGGGGTCACGGCCGCCGCGAGCGCGCACGACCCCAGGACGGCCAGCTGGCGGCGTACCTCCCGGGCGGGGGGACGGCGGTGCAGCACGGCGGCCAGGACACCGACGGCGCCGACGACGAGGGCGAAGGGCCACATGCCGTGCCACATCGCCCAGAACCAGGTGAGCGGCACGAGCAGCCAGGGGCGGGCTCCGGTGGTCGCGGCCTCGCGCCAGGCGTGGACGGTCAGCGCCATGAAGGCGTAGCTGAGGACCTGGGGGCGGGCGGAGAGCGCGGGGGCGCAGGCGGTGACGGTCACCGCGACCACCACCGCGACCACGAGGAGGTCGGCGTGGCGGCGGCAGGTCCAGGCGAGGGCGAGCAGGAGCAGCACCAGCTGCAGGCCCGCGAACCAGGCGACGCCGGGGAGTCCGGCGAGGTCCTCGGCCCACGCCATGACGACCTGGGGGAGCCACTGGGTGGGCACCCAGTCGCGGGTCGCCAGCGGGGTGACGCTGCCGGGGTCGGTCAACGACCAGCCCGAGAGGAACTCGCTGCCGAATCGCAGGTGGAAGAAGGTGTCGGGGTTGGTCAGGGGTCGCGCCGCCCGGCGCGCGACGGCCACGAGGACGCCGAGCAGCAGGAGTGCGGGCAGCCAGGTGCGCGCGAGCCGCGAGACCACGCCGGCCGGCTCAGTCCAGACCGAGGGAGAAGGCCGACTCCAGGTCGTGGCGGGAGTAGGCCCGGAAGGCGATGTGGGTCTCGGTGTCGGTCACTCCCGGCACCTTGTTGAGCCGGTCGGCCACGACCGCGGCCACGTCGTCGTGGTGCCGCACCCGGACCAGGGCGATGAGGTCGATCTGGCCGGTCACCGAGTAGACCTCGGAGACCCCGTCGATGGCGGCGATCGCCTCGGCGACCTCGGGGATCCGGGCGACGTCGGCCTTGACGAAGACGATGGCGGTGATCACCGGCTCACCGTACCGGCGCCGGTCGGCGGGCACGGCGTCATCGCACGGGACGGTGGGCGGGTCGCAGGCCGCGCCGCTCCGTGGGGTCGGCCAGCGCGCGCCGGGAGTCGCGCACCCGGTCGTGCACGCCCAGCTCGCGGACGGCGCCGGCGACCGGGCACACCCACTCGCCGGTCACGTCGACCAGCCGGATGCCGGGCTGCTCGAGCCAGGCGAGGATCTTCTCGGTCTCCTCGACCGTCGCCGCGGGCACCGGACCGGGAGCGGTGCGGACGGTCTCGGCGCCGGCCCGCAGCTGCTCGACGTAGGTCACGGCGTCGGCGCCCGAGGGGATGACGCCGGCGGCGGCGAGCCGGCCGAAGCGGACGACGTGGACCGACCAGCGACCGTCGTCCTCGCGGCGGGCGGCGACCACCTCGTGGCAGCCGCTGAGCGCGCCGACGCGCTGGGTGCGGGCGGCGGCGCGCACGAATGCCGCCAGCCGGTCGCGGTGCACGCCGGCCTCCTCGAAGCGCTCGTCCTGCGCGAGCCCGGCCATCCGGTGGTTGATCTGCTCGACCACCAAGTCGGGCCGGCGCAGCAGGGTGTCGCGGAGCTGGCGGACCACAGCGGCGTACGTCGCCTCGTCGGCCGTGCCGTCGCAGGGGGAGAGGCAACGGCCCATCTCGGCGAGGACGCAGGGGGTGCGGGTGGTGCGCGGCCCGATGCGGTCGGCGCACTGGCGCACCGGGAAGGTCTCGTGGAGCGCTTCGAGGCAGGCCTGGGCAGCCTTGCGGGAGCCGAAGGGGCCGAGGTAGTCGGCACCGTCGTCGAGCACCCGCGGCACGAGGGACAGGCGTGGCCAGGGCTCGCGCGTCAGCTTGACGAAGTGCGTCTTCTCCGGGTGCCGGGAGCGTCGGTTGTAGCGCGGCTTGTGCTCGGCGATCAGCCGCAGCTCCCGCACGGCCGCCTCCAGGGGCGTGGCGCACTCGATCGCGGTCACCGAGGACGCCAGGCCGACCATCTCGCCCATGCGCGAGCGGGTCTCGGAGGCGGTGAAGTAGGACCGGACGCGGGTGCGGAGGTCCTTGCTGGTGCCGACGTAGAGCACCCGCTCGGTCTGATCGCGGAAGAGGTAGACGCCGGGGGAGTGCGGCAGGCCCTCGGCGAGGTGGCGCTTCTTGCGCTGGGCCGTGGTGACCCGCGAGGTGAAGGTCTGCAGCTCCTCCAGCGTGTGCACCCCCAGGCCGCCGAGCCGCTCCATCAGACCGTGGAGCACGTCGACGGTGGCGCGCGCGTCGGACAGCGCACGGTGGTTGGGCGTCGTGGTCGCACCGAACAGGCGGGCCAGGGAGGAGAGCTTGCAGTTGGGGGCGTCGTCGCGAGTGATCACCCGGCGCGCCAGGCGAGCCGTGTCGACCACCTCGAAGCGCGGCCAGGGGCGCTGCTGCTGCGCGGCGAAGTGCTGCAGGAAACCCACGTCGAACGGGGCGTTGTGGGCGACCAGCACCGTGCCGGTCGCGAACTCCAGGAAGGCCGGGAGCGCGCTGTCGATCGTGGGGGCGCCCGCCACCATCGCGTTGGTGATGCCGGTCAGCACCGCGATGAACGGCGGGATCTCGGTGCCCGGGTCGACCAGCGTCTGGAACTCGCCGAGCACCTCGCCGCCACGCACCTTGACCGCGCCGATCTCGGTGATCATCGAGCCCGAGGTCGGCGAGCCGCCGGTGGTCTCCAGGTCGACCACGCAGAACGTGAGGTCGCGCAGCGGGCGGCCGAGCTCGTCGAAGCTCCGCTGGCTCTCCCAGAGGGTCCCGGCCCCGGCACGACTGCTCACGTCGACGACGCTAGGTCCGGGCACCGACAACGGTGCGGCGGCGCGCGGTCCGGGCCCGGAGCACGTGCCCGCGGCACTAGGCTGGGACCTGCCGACGCCGGGTGCGTGCCGGCCGGGCGCCGCGGCGCACGCAGGACGCTGGGGTGCGGGAGGAGGCTGCGGTGGAGGAGGGCACGATCCGGCTCGAGGAGCTGCCGGTCGCGGTCCGGACCCGGGTCCTCACCCTGGTCGCGGACGTCCTCCCCGACGTCGCCCAGCTGCCGGCGCCGCTGCGGAAGGTCGCCGGCTTCGCCCCCGCCCGCCGGGCTCGGCTGGGGGCTGCCGCGATCACCGCGGGGCTCGACGACGCCGGGCTGCGGGACCGGATCGCCCACCAGGTGTCGGTACGCCGCCAGGACGAGCTCCGCGCCCTGCGCGACGGCACGATGCACGACGCGCTCGAGGCCGCTGCCCTGGACTGGCTGGTCCGGCCCCAGGGGTGGACCCGCCGGCTCGACGACTCGGTCACCGTCGTGGCCCAGCAGGCCGCCCAGCAGGCCCAGGTCGTCGCGGCCGCCCGGGACGAGCGGTGGCAGCAGCGCGCGGAGCAGGCCGAGGCGGAGCTGCGAGAGGTGCGGGCGTCGTACAAGCAGCAGGTGGAGGGGTACAAGTCCGAGGTCGCCCAGCTGCGGCGCAAGCTGGGTGAGGCGCGGGCCAAGGGTCGCGACGTGGACCAGGAGGCCGTGCGCGCCGCCCGGGAGGCGGAGGAGGCGCGGGCCGCCGCCGAGGTCGCCCTGGCAGCGCGAGAGAAGGAGGTGCGCAGGCTGCGGGCCGAGGTCGAGCGGCTGGAGGCCGAGGCACAGGAGGGGCGTCGCGGGACGCGCAGCGAACGCGAGCACGCGACCGCCCGGACCCGGGTCCTGCTCGACACGATCCTGGAGGCCACCGCCGGGCTGCGCCGCGAGCTGGCCCTGCCCCCGAGCACGTCCACACCCGGGGAGCGGGTCGAGGAGACCCTGGCCGCCACGCCCGCGGCCGTCGGGGCCCGCTCGGTGCCCGAGGTGGGTCCGGCGCTGCTCGAGCAGTACCTCGCGCTGCCACGCGCCCGGCTCGTGGTCGACGGCTACAACGTCTCGATGAGCACCTGGTCCTCCTCCTCGCTGGAGGCCCAGCGGACGCGGCTGCTCGGCGCGATGGCACCCCTCGTCGCCCGCACCGGGGCCGAGACCACCGTCGTCTTCGACGGCGCCGACGCCGAGACCCGTCCGCCCACCGCCGCGCCCCGCGGCGTCAAGGTGCTCTTCAGCCCCCAGGGCGTCATCGCCGACCAGGTCATCGGCGAGCTGGTCGAGGCCGAGCCTCGCGGACGCGTCGTCCTCGTGGTCAGCGACGACCGAGAGGTCCAGGCGCGGGCCCAGCGGGCCGGGGCCCGGGCGGTGCCGTCAGCCGCGCTGGTGGGCCTGCTGCGGGGCTGAGCCAGGGCGCCTCGGTGTCGGCCAGCTCCAAGAATCGGGGGTCATGCGGCAAGCAAGGGCCGCCACGCCGGCAAGAAGCAGCAGCATGACGCCGAGCGCCGGAACGTCTCCGACGGCGACCAGCACGGGATTGATGCGCCAGGCGTCATCAGGGCTGATCGAGTAGGCGTTTCGCGCGGCGGCGAAGGCGTACACGCCGACCTGCACTGCCAGTAGCGGGGGCAGCGCAGCGCGAGCTGTCCTGCCGGCTCGTTCGACGCTCAGGGCGAGAGCCGGGAACATGCAGGCGAGAGTCTCTAGCGTCAGCCGGTAGCCGAAGAAGCCCGCACCGCCGGCGAAGAAGTTGAGCAGCCCCTGGATGACGGCGTAGAGCAGTCCCGAGACCAGGAGCGTCCTCGACCACCCAGGCAGATCTCGCCAGCTGCGCACGAGCGCGGGTAGCAGCAGCAGCACGCACGGGGTCAGGACGAGCAGCCCGCGACCCGGTGAGATCCACAGACCCGCAAAGTTCAGGATTTGGTTGGCCCGGCTCTCCTCAGAAGCATTCGAGGCGTACGTGGCAACGGTCGCGTACCCCCCGGCCGGGTCCCACTCGCCGTACATCCATCTGCTCCAGATTGCAGCCATGACCATGAAGGTCGCGCTGGGCATACCCACAGCCAGCACCACGAACAGTGACCGGCGGCGTAGTGCGTTTCCAACACCGACTGCCGCTGCGATGGCCGAGACGTGCAACCGGCCCCACAGGCCGATGCCACCGAAGAGGCCGGCCAGCCACCACTTGTCGCGAGACGACGCCCAGGCCATCCCTGCGATGGCGAAGGTCGTCAACGAGTGTGGCCACAGGCTCTCGGCGTTCACGGTCCACACCGGGGTGGCGAGTCCTAGCGCCGTGACCGCCACCATGGTCCGGGCCGGCCCCAGGAGAGGCCGGAGCGTCGAAGCGAACAGCAGCAATGACCCGAGGGTCAGGGCAACAGCGGTCGCGGCAGCGGGCACGAGCGAGAAGTCCTCGACCGCCGTCCCGCCGCCACGCAGGAAGTAGGCAGGCACTCCCACCGCAATCGCGCCCGGCGACCGAAACACGGCGAGGTGCCCGTTCTCCGCTTCTCCGGTCCAGAGCGACTGGCCCTCCTTCGTGGGGACCAGATCAAGGGGGAACCCGTCGAACCAGGGAGTTCCCGCCGTGGCGATCCGCCACGCTGCCAAGCTGGCCGACAGGACGTCGTTGGAGAGGTTGGCGACCGAGGCCGTCGACGCGTAGATGCTGGTGACGAGAAGCGCCCACACGCTCCAAGCAAGACCCTCTCGTCGACGCGAAGACGCCCACCTGTCCCGAAACACGGGGTCACGGTGTCACGTTCTGACTGGCATGTGCCGTGAACAGGCTCCTTCGTGACGAGCCGTCATCATTGTCGGTGGCTCCTGTCACCGTCACGGACATGACGACGAGGATCGACTGCGACACCTGCGTGGTGCGCGGACTGGCGTGCCACGACTGCGTGGTCACCGTGCTGCTCGGGCCGCCGCCCGAGCTGTCCTTCGACGAGGAGGACCGAGAGCTGCTCGGCGCGCTCGCCGCCGGTGGGCTGGTGCCGCCGCTGCGACTGGTGACCGCGGCGGAGGGCCCGAGCGAGGCCGAGGAGCAGCACCCGGGCGCAGCGACCGCGTGACCAGCTGGCACGGTCTGGAGGTCGTGACGGGTGGTGCCTGAGTGACGCGTGTGACCAGTGTGCGCGTGGCGGGACGCGGAACGCGGTGAAATCATCGCTGGACGTGCGGTGGAACTTGGCCGGCCGCGAGACGAACGACTACCGTCGCGCGGGGTGCTCGTGGGAGCGGACCGGGGACGGGTCCGCGCGGGTGCCGTGACTTTCGAGGAGTGCCTTCGCTCGTGCAGCAGCGTCGAACGCGGATCACCACCCTGCTCTTGGGCGCCCTGCTGGCCGGTCTAGTGGGGCTCGTCCCCTCGACCCCGGCGCAGGCCGAGCCCGACATCGCCGACGTCGAGGCCCGGGTCGACCGGCTCTACCACGAGGCTGAGCAGGCCTCGGAGCGCTACAACGACGCCCGGCTGGAGCTCGAGGAGCTCGAGCGCGACCTCGCCGCGGTGAGCTCCGACCAGGAGCGCCAGGACCGCCGGCTGCGCTCGGTCCGCGAGCAGGTCCGCGACGCGGTGATCCGCACCTACGAGGGCCACACGCTCTCCGCCGTGGGTCAGGTCGCCCTGTCCGGCGACCCGTCGGACTTCCTCTCGCAGCTGTCCACGATGACGGCCTACGACGACCTCACCGACCAGCTCTTCGACACCTACGCCGGCGAGGTGAAGGCGCTCGGGATCCGCCTCCAGGCCACCTCGCAGCGCGCCGCCGAGGTCGCGCAGCTCGAGGAGCGGCTCGCCGAGGAGAAGGCGACCATCGAGGAGAAGCTGGAGGAGGCCGAGGGTCTGCTGGCGCGTCTGGAGGCCGAGGAGCGCGAGGAGATCGTCTCGCGCGACAGCGAGCGGCTCCCCACCGACGTGCCCGCGTCCGGCCGAGCCGGAGCAGCGATCCAGTACGCCATGGCCCAGGTCGGCAAGGCCTACGTGTACGGCGCCGCAGGCCCGAGCGCCTTCGACTGCTCCGGGCTGACGATGATGGCCTACCGGGCGGCCGGGATCAGCCTGCCGCACTCCTCGAGCGCCCAGTACTCCTCGGGGACGCGGATCGCCGAGAGCGCCCTGCAGCCCGGTGACCTGGTCTTCTACTACAGCCCGATCAGCCACGTCGGCATCTACCTCGGCAACGGGATGATCGTCGACGCGGCCAACCCGAGCTCGGGTGTGCGGGTCGCCCCGCTGCACTCCATGCCCTACGTCGGGGCCGTCCGCCCTGGCTGAGCCCGACGCGCCGCCCCGCCGCTCGTGGCGACGGGTGCTGGCCACGCTGCTGGTGGCCACCGTCGCGGTGGTCACGGCTGTCGTGCTGCTGAGCGAGGACCGGTACGTCGCACCCACCCCACCACCGGCGGTCGTCGGTGTCGACGCGGGCGGTGCCGCAGCCGTCCTGGCCGAGCTGGCTCAGGCCCTCTCGCGAGGTGATGCGGAGGCCAGTGCCGCCCTCGCACCGAGCGGGGACGCTGCCGCGCAGGACCTGCTGGCCGCGCTGGCCGACAACGCGTCCCGACTGCGGGTCGGCGAGGTCGGGCTGCGCTTTGTCGACCAGGTCGGTGTCCTGGGGCCGGGCGGGACCTGGACAGCCCGGGCCGACCTGACCTGGGTGCTGCGTGGGCAGCCTGCGGGCCCCGCGCGCACGGAGGTCGAGGTGGGGCTGCGCCAGAGCGGGGACAGCGTCGAGGTCACCGGGTTCACGGGAGGGCGCGTGCCGCTGTGGCTGCGCGGACCGGCCCGGGTCGAGCGGGCCGGGGACACGCTCGTGGTCACCGCGGGGCAGGACCCTACGCCGTACACCGCTCTGGCGACGCGGGCGCTCCCGCAGGTGCGCCGCGTGCTGCCCGACCTGGTGGGCGGTCTGGTCGTCGAGGTTCCCGGCAGCAGCGCGGAGCTCGACGCGGTCCTGGGGGTGCCCGAGGGGACCTACCGCGGCGTGGCGGCGGTGACGGCCTCGGTCGACGGCCGCACCGTCGGGTCCGCTCCGGTCCACGTGTTCGTCAACCCCGAGGAGCTCGGACGGTTGCGGCGGACCGGCGCCCAGGTGGTGATGACCCACGAGGCCGTCCACGCGCTGACGGGCGCACCCACGAGCCGGGCCCCGGTGTGGCTCGTCGAGGGCTTCGCCGACTACGTGGCGTTGCGTGACGTGGACCTGCCCCTCGCGACGACCGCCGCCCAGGTGCTGGAGCAGGTGCGTCGCGAGGGTGCGCCCAACCGGCTTCCGGGGGAGGCGGAGTTCGACGTGACGGCTCCGCACCTGGGTGCGGCGTACGAAGCCGCCTGGCTGGCCTGCCGCGCCCTGGTCCAGCTGGCGGGCGAGCAGGCGCTGCTCGACGTCTATGCCACCGCGAGCGAGGGCACCGACGTGGAGACGGCCCTGCGGCAGCAGGCAGGCGTGGACCTCGCGACCCTGACCGACCGGTGGCGCACGCTGCTGCTGGATGCCGCGGAGCCGGCGTGAGAGCTCGCCGCGTGTCGCTCGGGGTGCTGCTGGTGGCCGGCGGCGCCTTCGTGGTCCTGTCCGCGGTGCTCGTGCCGTGGTCCCCGGTGCCGGGCGGCACCCCGTCGCCGGTGCCGGTGGAGGACGTCTTCACGGCGACGGAGGTGGCGCGGGCCGAGGACTTCACGGGCACGCTGTGGACCTGGTCGGCCCTGTCGATGCTCGTGAACCTGGCGGTGCTCGCCCTGCTGGCCGCGTCCGCGCGGGTGCGTGCCGCCGTGTCGCGGCTGCCGGGACCGTGGTGGGCCCAGGCGCTCCTGGCGGTGCTGGTCGTCGAGGTGGTCTCGCGGCTCGCGACGCTCACGTTCTCGGTGCTGCAGCGGCGCCACGTCCTCGACGCCGGCCTCTCGGACCAGTCCTGGGCCGGTTTCGCCCGGGACGCGGCGGTCTCGGAGGCGGTCGACGTGGCGGTCACGGGACTGCTGGTCGTGGTGCTGGTCGGGGTCGCCCGGCGGTGGCGCACAGCGTGGCCGGCCGTGGTCGGGGTCACCGTGGCCGTCCTCGTCGCGCTGGGGAGCTTCGCCTACCCGGTGGTCGTCGAGCCGCTCTTCAACCGCTTCACCCCGCTCCCGGACGGCGAGCTGCGCAGCGGCGTGCTCGCCCTCGCCGAGGCCGAGGGCGTCCCGGTGGACGAGGTGCTGGTCTCGGACGCGTCGCGTCGTACGACGACGCTCAACGCCTACGTCTCCGGCTTCGGCGGGACGCGACGGGTGGTGCTCTACGACAACCTCGTCGAGGACGTGCCGACCCGGGAGGCGCTGACCGTGGTGGCGCACGAGCTCGCCCATGCGCGCAACGACGACGTGCTAGTGGGCACCGCGCTCGGGGCGCTGGGCGCCGCGACGGCGGTCGGCCTCCTGGGCGTCGCGCTCGGACGACGGCGGCTGGGGGACCCGCGGGTCGTGCCGGTGCTGCTGGTGCTGCTGGCCGCCGGGACGCTCGTCACGGCGCCGGTGCAGAGCGGCATCAGCCGCCGGATCGAGCTGCGGGCCGACGTCGAGTCGCTGCGCTACACCGGTGACCCGGACGGCTTCGTCGCGCTGCAGCGGCGGCTGGCGCTGCGCTCGTTGGCGGACCCCACGCCCCCGGCGCTGTGGCACTGGGCGTTCGGCTCGCACCCCACCGTGCTCGTGCGTGTGGCCCTCGCCCGGTCCTGACGGACGGGGGGAGGGCCACACGGGTCGAGCTGGGTGCCGGTCAGTCGCAGTCGGTCGCCGTCTGCGAGGCCACCGAGGTGCAGGTGTCCTCGAACAGTCCCCGGACCCCACCGCCGAAGGCGAAGACTGCGAAGACGATCAACGTTGCGATCCCGGCGATGAGGAGGCCGTACTCAACGGCCGATGCTCCTCTGTCGTTGTGTGTCGACAACGTGATCAGCAGGTACCGGAGCCCTCGTTCGAAATACAGGTCTTGGTGTCGGAGAAGATGCCTTCGATCGTCCCTCCGAAGGCGAAGACGACGACGACGATCAGCGCCGCGATGCCGGCGATCAGCAGGCCGTACTCCACGGCCGAGGCGCCGCGCTCGTCGCGGGGGTCGAAGCGGGCGTCCAGCATGATGCGCAGGAACTCGAGCATGGTGTGTCTCCCTGGTGGTCGTGGCCCCCGACGGGGGACCTCATGGGCACCATCCTGACGGCCCGACCCGGTCCGGATCATCGGCTGGAGGTGCGAGGCCGGGTAGTCAGTTCGGACTAGACCGCCCACCTGGCCGCGCCCCCAGCTGGACGCAGGGCACGTCGTCAGGAGGCGTTGGGCCCGGGGTTGACGCTCGAGAGCAGCCCGATCCGCATGGCCGTGACCAGCGCCTGGGCCCGGTTGGCGGCGCCCAGCTTCTGGTAGATCCGGGCGATGTGCGACTTGGCGGTGGACTCGCTCATGTAGAGCTGCGCCCCGATCTGGGCGGCACCCAGGCCGTCGGCCAGCAGCACCAGCACCTCGTGCTCGCGGTCGGTCAACCGGGTCGACTCCGTCGCGCCGCGCCGCATCATCGCCCCGACCAGCCCGCTGCAGATGAACGAGCGCGGGGAGACGTGGGCGTGCCGAGCCGCCTTGACCACCTCGGTGGACGGGGCGTCCTTGCCGACGAAGCCCGACGCCCCTGCCTCCATGGCAGCGAAGATCTGGTCGTCGCCGGAGTGCATGGTCAGCACGATGAGACCGACGTCGTCGTGGTCGCGACGCAGCGACCGCACGATGTCGAGGCCGGTGCCGTCGCCGAGCTGGAGGTCGGTCACGACGACGTCGGGCCGGAGCTCCGCGAAGCGCGCGAGCGCCTCACGGACCGAGCCGGCCTGACCGACGACGTGCATATCGGGCTGGAGGTCGAAGACGCCGGCCAGACCGGCGCGGATCAGCTCGTGGTCGTCGACCAGCATGACGGAGATGGACTCGCTCATCGAGGAGAGGTCACCTGCTTCGTTCGGGGGGTGGAGGGAGCGGTGTCGCCGACCGGCTCGGGGGAGAGCCGGACCGTCACGTCCAGACCGCCGTCGGGGGGCTCGGTGATGCTGAGCTCGGCGTCGATGAGACGTGCGCGCTCCCTCATGATGCCCATCCCGTAGGAGTCTGTCCGCGCCTCGCCCAAGCCGCGGCCGTCGTCGCGCACCGAGATGGCGGCGTACGGCGCCGCGACCTGGCAGTGGACCCGGATCACGTGCGCGTGTGCGTGCTTGACCGCGTTGTTGAGCGCCTCCTGGGCGATCCGGAAGAGCTCGGCCTCGACCTCGGGGCGCAACCGCTGAGGCTGCTCGTCGAGGGTGACCTCGATCGGGACCCCGGAGGTCTGGCTGAGGTTGCGAGTGACCCCGATGATCGCGGTGCCCAGTGACTCGCTGGTGCCTACGGTGGTGCGCAGGGTCGTGACCGAGCGCCGTACCTCCGCGACGATGGCCGTGACCCGCTCGCGCAGCATCATCAGCTGCGCCTCGAGCTCGGGGGTCGGGGCGGCTGCGGCGAGGGCGTCGACGACGTACCCCAGCGAGGCGATGTCCTGCGCCACGCCGTCGTGCATCTCCCGGGAGAGCCGCTGGCGCTCGTCGGCGGTGGCGATGTCGCGGAAGCCTTCGAAGAGCAGCCCCGTCTGGAGCGGCACGGACCGCTCGACCAGCACCTCCTGCAGCCGGACTACCCGACGCCGGAGCTGTGCGTCGTCCAAGGCGCTGTGGTCGGCAAGCGTGCCGCTGACGACGGCGACGGTGCCCCGGTGTCCTTCGAGCGGGAAGCCGAAGCAGCCGTGGTGGACGATCACTTGTCCCCTCGCCCAGCTCCGGGCGGCGATCTCGGCACAGCGGTCGGGATCAGCGTCGGCGAAGGTCTTGGCGGCCAGGGTCGTGAGGTGATCGTCCTGGGGCACGGCGATAGCAACCACCGACGCGGGCACCTCGTCCAGGACCGAGTCGAGGATCAGTCCTCCGAGGCTGCGCGGGTCGAGCCCGGCGGAGAGCCCGATGCTGAGGTCGTTCAGCTCGCGCAGCAGGTCGGTGGCGTGCCGGTAAGGCGCCAACGGGTCGTCGTCGCGCAGGGCGCCGCGGACGAAGGTGGCGACCATGCCCAGAGCCAGGCCCATGGTCGCCCACGTGAAGATGCCGAGGGACTGGTCGCTGGTCAGCGAGCCCTCGAGCAGGACCGTCAGCAGCACGACCGTGATGAGCTGGGCGGACAGGGCGAGCAGCACGCCGCGGAACCCGCGCCACAGGCCGGCCGCGAACGGCGGCACGGCCAGCGCGCCGAGCACGGCCAACGAGTCGATGGTCAGCGCCACGACCACGCCGACGAGGCCGGCGTCCAGCACGCCGACCAGCCCCCGGGCACGGGGCAGCCGGAGCTCGAGCACGACGGACGCCAGCCACCCGGACGCCAGAACCACGAGGGCGACCACCGAGGTCACGTCCCGGTCCCACAGGATCGGCCCGCCGAGCGCCAGCAGCACGAAGCCGCGCGCCGCCGCCGAGATCCGCAGGTCCGGGGTGATCCGCATGGTGGTCAGGGCCGGCTCAGAAGCTGTCCATGATGCTGATGACCGCCGGGCCCATCACGGCGACGAACAGGGTCGGCAGGATGCAGAAGATCAACGGGACCGTGATCTTGACCGGCACCTGTTGGGCCTTCTCCTCGGCCCGCTGGCGGCGCTTGACCCGCATCTCGCTGGACTGGATGCGCAGCACCTGACCGATCGGGACGCCGAAGGAGTCCGCCTGGACCATCGAGCTGACGAAGCTCTTGAGGTCGGCGACGTTGGTGCGATCGGACATGGCGCGCAGCGCCGCGGCCCGACCCTGACCGATCTGCATCTCGCGCAGCACCCGGGAGAACTCGTCTGCGAGGGGGCCCTCGGTGTTGCGGGAGACCTGTTGAACCGCGGCGTCGAAACCGAGCCCGGACTCGACGCTGATGGTCATGAGGTCGATCGCGTCGGGGAGGTCCCGCTGGATCTGCGCCGACCGGTCGTAGGCCTTCTGGTAGAGGTAGAGGTTCGGCGCGAAGAAACCGATGACCAGCCCCGAGACCACGACGACAATCCGCACCGGGGTGCCGGCGCCCAGCATCAGGCTGAAGAGCAGCGCGATCAGCAAGCCCGCCACGGCCCCGACGATCTTGCCCGAGGTGACCCGGTCAACGGTCCAGCCGTCCGGGTTGCCGGCGAGGTCGAGCTTGCGCCGGATCCGGTCCGCGGAGTCGGCGCCCGACAGGCGACGGCCCAGGCCGAGCGTGCGCGCCTGCAGGGGCTCCCAGACCCGCTCGGTGAACGGACGGTCCACCTCGTCGGTCAGCGCCTTCGGTGCGGCCGTCATCGCCTGGAGGACCGCAAGCGACTTGCCGACACCGGAGGCCTCGGCATCGGAGGTGGTGGCCGAGGCGACGAGCACGATCGAGACGACGACGAGCAGGACACCGAGCACGAGCAGCAGGGTCATCTCACACCTCCACCTTCACCAGGCGGCTCATCCAGAACACTCCCACACCCAGCCACGCCGTGGCACCGATCATCATGACGAGTCCGAGCGGCTCGGTGAACATCACGCTCACGTAGTCGTAGTTCGTCAGCAGCAGGTACACCATGAACAGCGGCGGCAGCAGGCCCAGGACCCACGCAGAGAGCTTGCCCTCGGCTGCCAGTGCGGCGACCTGGCGCCGGACGTACTCCCGCTCCCGCATCGTGCCGGCGACGGTGTCGAGCAGCTCGGCGAGATTGCCGCCCACCTGACGCTGGATCCGGATGGCCATGACCACCCACTCGAAGTCCTTGCTCTCGAACCGCTCGGCCAGGCCCTCGAGCGCGTCCTCGATGGTGACGCCCAGCCGGGTCTCGACCAGCACTCGCCGGAACTCGGTGGAGATCGGCTCCGGCCCCTCGCGTACGACGGTGTCGACCGACTGCGCGAGCGAGAGCCCGGCCGACAGCGACCCGCTGATGAGCTGCAGCGTGTCGGGCAGCCCCGCGTTGAACGCCTTGCGCCGCCGCGACTGCCGGATGCCGAGGTAGACCCAGGGCCCCACGACCCCGAGACCGATGAAGAGCAGCCCGAGCAGGATGTTCCCGGCGCCCAGCAGCAGGCCGAGCACGCCGGCGACGACCACGACGCCGGTGTGGACCAGCAGCCACTCCGCCGGCTTGAGCTCGCTACCGGCGCCGTCGAGTCGGGCAGCGATCTTCGCCTCGAGCCCCTTGTTGCGCTTCAGCACGTTGGCCGCGGCGTCCTTGGCCTGGGCGATCGCCTGCTCGGTGTCGATCCGCGGCCCCTCGGGCTCGGTCGCCCCTCCTGCCTTCGCGGTGTAGGACACCACGCGGTCGGCCGCCGTGGGCGCGGGTGCCGGGGTGGGCACCAGCAGCACCAGCAGCACGACCAGCCCGACCCCGAGCAGGGCGATCCCGGCGTACATCGCCCAGGAGGGGAGGGCCCAGCCGCTGCTGCGGACGAGCTGGTCGTCGACGCCGGTGCCGCCGGCGATCGACTGCGCGACCGTGGCGAAGGCCTCCGCGCGCAGGTCGCCGGCGCTGGTCGTGAGCGTCACCGCGACCTGCTGCTCCACGCTCTGCAGGTCGGCCGGCACCTCCGCCGTCACCAGCACCTGCCGGGTCAGGGCGTCGGCCTCGGCGGCGAACGTCCCGCTCAGCGCCTCGCTCGTGGCGGGGATGACCTGGCCGCCGCCGGCCTCGGCCAGGGTGGTGAGGTCGCCGCCGGGACTCTGCTCGAGGGAGACGACGTCGAGGGTCACCTCGGCGGCGGAGACCGCGGCCGTCACCGACTCCAGGGTCGTCTCTGTGGTGTCTGCGCCGTCGGACAGCACGACGAGGGTGCGCTGCCCCTCGGTGCCGGCCATGTCGACGGCGCTCAGCACGCCGTCGTACAGCGCGGTCTGGCCCGACAGCGTGAGCTCGCCGATGACGGCGCGGGCGGCGTCGCGGTCGGTGGTCGGTGCCAGGGGCTGGGCGACCTCCCGGGCGAAGGTGACGATGCCCAGCGAGACGTCGGCGGGCAGACCGTCGACGTAGGCGAGGGCAGCGGACTGGGCGGCGGCGAAGCGCTCGCCCTCCATGGAGTTGCTGGTGTCCATGACCAGCACGGCGGTGCGCTGCACGGCGCCCGAGGTGCCGGCCGGCTCGGCGGTGGCCTCCACGTCGGTGCCGCCGACGCTCACACCCACGGAGTCGAGGTCGGGATCGGCCGAGGGCGGGAGCGAGACGACCAGCTGGACCCGGCCGTCGTCGGTGGGCTCGACGTAGGAGATCGCCGCCCCCTCACCGGCGCCCCCGGACGTGCTTGCGCCCCACGCGGCGGTGGGCAGCAGCAGCCCCAGCAGCGCGGCGAGGAGGAGGGCGACCTTCCGCATCACATCCGGTCCGTCGCGAAGATCATCGGGTCCACGGTGACGTTGGAGTGGGCCATCTTCTCCAGGAACTTCGGCCGCAAGCCGGTCGGGCGCAGCCGGCCCAGCGAGCGGCCGTTGGCGTCGAAGCCGAGGGAGTTGTCGTAGACGAAGATGTCCTGCAGCGTGATGACGTCGCCCTCCATCCGCTCCACCTCGGTGATGTGGGTGATGCGTCGTGAGCCGTCCTTGAGCCGCGACTGGTGCACGATCAGGTCCACCGCGCTGGCGACCTGCTCGCGGATGGCGCGCACCGGCAGGTCCATGCCGGCCATCAGCACCATCGTCTCCATGCGCGAGAGCGTGTCGCGCGGGCCGTTGGAGTGCAGGGTGCAGATCGAGCCGTCGTGGCCGGTGTTCATCGCCTGGAGCATGTCGAGCGCGGAGGCGTCGCGGACCTCGCCGACGATGACGCGGTCGGGCCGCATGCGCAGGCTGTTCTTGACCAGGTCGCGGATCGTGACCGCGCCCTTGCCCTCGATGTTGGCCGGGCGCGACTCCAGACGCACCACGTGGTCCTGCTTGAGCTGCAGCTCGGCGGCGTCCTCGATGGTGACGATCCGCTCGTCGCCGGGGATGAAGGACGACAGCACGTTGAGCGTCGTGGTCTTGCCGGCTCCGGTGCCGCCGGAGACGATCACGTTGAGCCGCCCCCGCACGCAGGCCTCGAGGAAGTCGCAGGTCTGCGGCGTCAGCGAGCCGAACGAGATCAGGTCGAGTGCGGTCAGCGGGTCCGCTGCGAACTTGCGGATCGTCAGCGCCGAGCCGTCGACCGCCAGCGGGGGCACGACCGCATTGACGCGCGAGCCGTCGGGCAGGCGGGCGTCGACCATGGGGGAGGACTCGTCGACGCGACGGCCGATGCGGGAGACGATCTTGTCGATCGTGCGGCGCAGGTGGGCCTCGTCGGCGAAGTGCGCGTCGGCGGGCACGAGCTTGCCCCCGCGCTCCAGCCAGATGTCCTTGTGGCCGTTGACCATCACCTCGGAGACGTCGGGGTCGCGCAGGAACGGCTCGATCGGCCCGTAGCCCAGGATGTCGTCGCTGATCTCCTGGGTCACCCGCTGCCGGTCGCTGCTCGACAGCGGCCGGTCCTGCGCGCTGAGCACGTCGGCGAGCACCGCGCGGACCCGCTGGTCGAGCTCGTCGGAGTCCATGTCCGCGTCGTACAGGTGCGGGCCGAGCTGCTTGAGCAGCTCGCTGTGGACGCTGCTCTTCAGCTCCTCGATCCGGTCGCCCGCCTGGGCGGAGAGCCGGCGCTTCGGCTCCGCCGCAGGGGTACGACGGTTGGCGGCGACGGCCGCGGCACTGCTGGCACCCGGGGCGGGCGTGCCGGGTTCGCCCGCGGTGGGGACGGCGCCGTCGGCGGTCCCCGGGCCGGCGGGGTCGGTGGCGGCGTCCCCGGAGCCCTGACGCGCGGCGGCGAGGCGGTCGGCGAGACTGCTCATGGGTGCTACCTCCTGAGCCGGAAGCGGGTGCGGCCGCGGGCTGCCTCGTCACCCGCGGCGTCGGTGGGTGCGGGGGCCTCCGGCTCGCCGAGCCCGGCGAGCGGCACCCCGGCGATCTCGGAGGCGAGGGCGCGGACGGCCTGGCTGCTCTGGTGTCCGGGAGTGGCCACGACGATCGGGTTGCCGGAGTTGGTGGCAGCGGCGACGTCGACCGAGGAGGACACCGCGGCCGCGACCGGCATGCCGAGGATGCCCTCGACCTTGTCGGGGGTGATGCCCACCGCGTCGTCGGCGCGGTTGAGCAGCAGGTGCCGGTGGCCCCGGGCGATGTCGAGCATGTCGAGCGTCTCCAGGGCGACCTTGACGTTCTTCAGCGTCGGCACGTCGAGGGTGGCGACGATGACGCACTCGTCGGTCTCGTCCAGCGCAGTGAGCACCTGCTCGTCGAAGGACGGGGCCGTGTCGACGACGACGAAGTCGAAGCTCTCGCGCAGGGTGCGCAGCACCTTGCCCACGAGGGCGGGGGAGACCCTCTCCCGGACGTCGGGATGGGCCGGTGCGGCCAGGACCATCATGGAGTCGGCGTGCCGGGTCAGCAGGGTGTCGAGCTGCGCGGCGTCGAGGGTCTCCTCGGACCCGATCGCGTGCTCGATCGAGTGGGTCGGGAAGAGCTGCATGGTGATCGCCACGTCGCCGAAGGCCAGGTCCAGGTCGACCAGGCAGACCCGTCGCGCACCGCGCTCGGTCAGGGCCAGCGCGAGGTTGACCGCCACGGTGGTCTTGCCGACGCCACCCTTGGGGGAGAAGACGGTGACGACCCGGCCGAGCTGCTGCGCCCCGCTGGGCCCGCGCAGGGCGGTCCACAGCTCCCGAGCGCGCTCGACCGCGCTCCTCAGCGACGTGGCGTCCTCGACGTCGACGACGTCGCGGGCCCCGGCCTTCATCGCGTTGGCCAGCACGGTGGTGTCGAGCTTGTCGCGCACCAGCACGACGCTCACGGTCGGACGCGACGTGCGCAGGTCCTCGCAGACCTTGAGGCAGTCGTCGAGGTCCAGGTGCGGGCCCAGCACCGCCACGAACTCGTCGGGGTGCTGGTCCAGCCAGGCGCGCATGCGGTCGAGGGAGTCGACGCCCTGGCTCCCCGGGGGCAGGCTGGACAGCAACGCGGTGACCGCGCTGGTCTCGGAGTCGACGGCGACAGGCATGGGCTCTAGTTCTGCAGCAGGTTGTCGACGGTGGTGGCCGGGGCGAGGGTGACCTTGGAGTCCTCGGTGAGGAGCGCGAAGGACAGCTCGCCCTGCTGCTGGGCCAGCAGCACGCGCTGCATCTGGGCCTGGCTGACCGAGAGCGTGATGAGGGTGCGGGGGAGCGACTCGACGACCTGCTGCCCGCCCTCCTGGCCCTGGCCCTCGGTGGTGGTCGTGGTCGTCGTGACCGGGGTGGTGGAGCCGACCGCGATGACCGTCACGCGGGTCAACAGCACGCTGGAGAAGGGCGCTCCCGTGGTCGGGTCCGCGCCGGTGAGGAAGATCGCGACCTCGGAGCCGGGGTTGACGAAGCCGGCGACGCGGGCGGGGTCGGTGAGGTTGATCGACATCGCCATGTCCCCTTCCTCGGGGATGTTGAGGCGGGTCTCCTCGACCGCGGTGTCACCGAGCTTCTGGGGCACGACCTGCTCGCCGGGGTAGATCACCGTCAGCGCGATCTGCTCGGCGACGTCCCCGGTGGTGACCAGCGCACCTGGCAGCACCTGGCCGCGCGGCACGGCCTGCAGCGCCAGCTTGCCCGCGGCCGCGGCGTCGGCGATGCGCTCGCCGCGCTCGATCTGGGCGGTGGCCACGAGGACCTCGGTCGTCTCGAACCGCTCCTCGGCGCGGTTGTCGGCCCCTCGGACGTACAGGAAGACCAGCACCGTCCCCAGTGCGGCGACCACGGCGGCCGCGACCAGGAGAACCCTGCGTCGGTCCATCGGTGAGCCTCTCGTTCGTGGGGACGAGGGATCCCCACCCCCATGTACCCGTGCCATGCAGGGACACCGAGGCGTCCCCCTCCACGGATCATGCTAGGGACCAACGACCCTGGCGAGAGGCATTTTCACCCAATTGCCGACGGCACCGGTCCGGGCACGCCGGACGGGGGTGGAGGGGGACGACGCAGGTTCAGTCGTAGAGCGCGTCGACGTGCGCCCGGGACTCCCGCACGACGACCGAGCGGCGCAGCTTCAGGCTGGGCGTGAGCTGCCCGCCCTCCTCGGTCCACTCCTCGGCCAGGACCGTGAACTTGCGGATCGACTCGGCCTTGGACACCGCCTTGTTGGCCTCCTCGACGGCCTCCTCCACCGCCGCCCGCACCTCGGGGCCGTCGAGCAGCTTCTCCGGGGAGCCGGACAGGCCGTGGGTCTGCGCCCAGACCGCCAGGGCCTCCCGGTCGATGGTGACCAGGGCGCCGATGAAGGGCTGGCCGTCACCGACCACCAGGCACTGGTCGACCAGCGGGTGGGCGCGGACCCGGTCCTCGAGCACCGCGGGGGCCACGTTCTTGCCGCCGGCGGTCACCAGGATCTCCTTCTTGCGACCGGTGATCCGCACGAAGCCCTCGTCGTCGACCTCGCCCACGTCGCCGGTGTGGAACCAGCCGTCGCGCTCCAGGGCCTCGGCCGTGGCCTCCTCGTTGCCCCAGTAGCCGGCGAAGACCTGGCCGCCGCGGAAGAGCAGCTCGCCGTCCTCGGCCACCCGGACCGCGGTGCCCGGCAGCGGGCGTCCGACGGTCCCGATGCGGTGGGCCCCGGGCAGGTTGACGGTCAGGGCGGCCGTGGTCTCGGTGAGCCCGTAGCCCTCGAGGACGGTCAGCCCCACGCCGCGGTAGAAGTGGCCCAGGCGCTCGCCCAGCGGAGCGCCGCCGGAGACGGCGAAGGTGCAGCTGCCCCCGAGGGCGGCGAGCAGCTTGCCGTAGACCAGCCGCTGGAAGAGCGCGTGCTCGGCGCGCACCCGCACGGGGACCCGGCCCTTGTCCTGGGCCCGCGACCAGGCGATCGCGGTCTCGGCAGCGCGGTCGAAGACCTTCCCGCGCCCCTCGGCAGCGGCCTTCTGCGAGGCGGTGTTGAAGACCTTCTCGAAGACCCGCGGAACGGCGAGGATGAACGTCGGCTGGAAGGACTGCAGGTCCGGGAGCAGGTTCTTGACGTCCGGGCTGTGGCCCAGGCGAGTGCGCGACATCACGCTGCCCACCTGGATGATCCGGGCGAAGACGTGGGCGAGCGGCAGGAAGAGCAGCGTCGAGGCGCCCTCGGTGTCGAAGAGCGAGTCCAGCTCCTCGGTGGCGACGCCCAGCTCGAAGAGGAAGTTGCCGTGCGTGAGCATGCAGCCCTTGGGCCGTCCGGTCGTGCCGGAGGTGTAGATGATCGTGGCCAGGTCCAGCGGGGTGGTGGCGGTGCGCCGCTGCTCGAGCACCTCGTCGGTCACGTCCTCGCCCAGGCGGCGCAGCACGTGCACGCCGTTGTCGGCGAAGGACCACACGTGCCGCAGGTCCTCCAGCCCGGTGCGGGCGGCGGAGACCCGCGCGGTGTGGTCGGGGCCCTCGGTGACGACCGCGACCGCCGCGGAGTCGGCGAGGATCCACGCGACCTGCTCCTCGGAGGAGGTCTCGTAGACGGGCACGGTCACCGCGCCGGCCCACCAGATGGCGTAGTCGAGCAGCGTCCACTCGTAGCGGGTCTTGGACATGAGGGCGACCCGGTCGCCGGCCTCCACGCCAGCGGCCACCAGCCCCTTGGCGACGGCGCGCACCTCGGCGGCGAACTGGGCGGCCGTGACGTCGCTCCAGCCCCCGCTGCCGTCGGGGCGGCTCATCACGACGGCGTCCGGAGCCTCGGCCTCGTTGCGGACGACGGCGTCGGTGAGGTTGCCGGTGGTGGGGACCTCGACGGTCATGGGCGTCGAGTACTCGCGCACAGCGGGCTCCTCGTTCCTGGTCTGGTGGACGTGCCCGGGCACGTTACCGCCGTCGGCGTCGTCCGCCTCATCCGGTACGCTCGCGCAGCCGGACCGGGTCCGTTCCGGCCGCATCGCTGTGGCCACGGTCACGGTCCGGGACGAGGCTGGACGAGGGCTCGACGAGCCGAACGAGGGAGTCGCAGTGGCTGAGCAGACCACGTCGTCGATCGTGATCGACGCCGCACCGGCGGACGTGATGGCCGTGATCGCCGACTTCCCGGCGTACCCCGCCTGGGCGAAGGGCGTCACCGTCGCCGACGTGCGGGCCACCGGCCCCGACGGTCGAGCCGAGCAGGTCTTCTTCGCCCTCGACGTCTCCCCGATCAAGGACGAGTACACCCTCGCCTACACCTGGGACGGCGACCGCGAGGTCACCTGGACCCTGGTGGAGGGCAAGATGCTGCGCGCCCTCGACGGCGCCTACGTCCTGCGCGACAAGGGCGGCTCGACCGAGGTCACCTACCGCCTGGCCCTGGACGTCTCGATCCCGCTGATCGGGATGCTCAAGCGCAAGGGCGAGAAGATCCTCATCGACACCGCGCTCAAGGGGCTCAAGAAGCGCGTCGAGCAGCTGGGCTGAGCCCGCTGGTGCGCATCCTCCTCTTCACCGGCAAGGGCGGTGTCGGCAAGTCCACCGTGGCCTCCGGCACGGCCGCGCTCGCCGCTGCCGACGGCCACCGCACGCTGGTGCTCTCGACCGACGCGGCCCACTCGCTGGCCGACGCCTTCGGGGCGCCGGTCGGGCCGGAGCCGACCGAGGTGGCGCCCCGGCTGTTCGTCCAGCAGGTCGACGCCCAGCTGCGGTTCCAGCAGTCCTGGGCCGACATCCAGCGCTACCTCCTCTCGGTCCTCGACGTGGCCGGCGTCGACCCCGTGGCCGCCGAGGAGCTCACCGTCATCCCCGGTGCCGAGGAGGTCCTCGCACTGCTGGAGCTGCGCCTGCAGGTGCTCTCGGGCGCCTGGGACGTCGTCGTCGTCGACTGCGCCCCGACCGCCGAGACCCTGCGGCTGCTCGCACTGCCCGAGGCGCTGGGGTGGTACATGCAGCGCGTCCTGCCCGCCGAGCGGCGCATCGTCAAGGCGCTCAAGCCGGTCCTGCAGCGGGCCGCCGGCGTCCCCATGCCCGGCGACGACGTCTTCGACGCGATCGAGCGCCTCCACGCCGAGCTCGACGAGGTGCACGCGCTGCTCTCCGGGCCCGATGCCTCCGTGCGGCTCGTCCTGACCCCGGAGACCGTCGTGCTGGCCGAGGCGCGCCGCAGCTACACCAACCTCTCGCTCTTCGGCTACCGCGTCGACGGCGTCGTGGCCAACCGGGTCTTCCCCGCCGGTGGCGACGCCTGGCGCGAGGGCTGGGTCGCGGCCCAGGACGCCGTGCTCGGCCAGGTGGCGCAGTCCTTCGCCGGTCTGCCGGTCTGGCGCTCCGAGTACCGATCCGTCGAGCCGGTCGGGGTCGACGCGCTGCGCACCCTCGCCGCCGAGGTGTACGCCGGCTCCGACCCGCTCGCCCCGCCGCGCGGCGAGGGGCCCTTCCAGGTCACCCGCACGGACGCCGGCGCCGTGCTGAGCCTCGCGCTGCCCTTCGTGACGCGCGCCGAGGTCGACCTGGCCCGCAACGGCGACGAGCTGGTCGTCACCGTCGGGTCCTACCGCCGGCTGCTGACCCTGCCCTCCGGGCTCTCCCGGCTGCGGGTCGCGGGCGCGCGGGTCGAGGACGGTCGTCTGCAGGTCCGCTTCACCGACCCCGCGGCGACGGCCCCCTCGCGGGCCGCAGCGGCACCCGCCGTACGTCGTCAGACGGCCCGCCGATGAGCCAGCCGCCGCCCACCGGACCCGGAGGCCCCACCCCTCCCGGGGGACCGGGCGAGCCCGAGGACCTCGGCACCGTGGCCGAGGAGGCCGCCAAGCTGCTCGGCGCCCTCGGCGACTGGGCGCGCGACCAGGGCACCGACTGGGCTCAGGGTGCCGCCGGGCTCGCCGACCACGCCGCCACGACCGCCCGCCAGGTGCGCGACCACCTCGACGACAACCTCGCCAATGGCAGCGAGGAGTGCCGCTACTGCCCGGTGTGCCGGACCATCCACGCGGTGCGCCAGATGAGCCCGGAGGTCAAGGCGCACCTCACGACCGCGGCGACCTCGCTGCTGCAGGCGGCCGCCGGCGCCATGGCCACCCAGGTGCCCTCCGGCTCGACGGGCGCTCAGCCCGGGCGCTCGGGCGTCGAGCACATCGATCTCGACGACGACGGGTCCGACGACCCGGCGGACCCGGGGTCCCAGAGCGAGCAGCACGACCAGACCGACCCGAGCGACCCCGACCCGGAGACCCACGCGTGAGCCTGACCTGCGGCATCGACATCGGCGGCACCAAGATCCTCGGCGGCGTCGTCGACGAGGACGGCGCGATCCTCGCCGAGCTCCGGGTGGAGTCCCCGGCCAGCGACGAGGAGGCGATCGAGCGCGCCGTCTGCGACCTCGTGCGCCGGCTCTCGGCCGACCACGCGGTGGAGGCGGTCGGCGTCGGCGCCGCCGGCTACGTCGACAAGGCCCGCTCCACGGTGATGTTCGCGCCCAACATCGCGTGGCGTGACGTGCCGCTGCGTGCCGAGCTCGAGCGCGACCTCGGCCTGCCGGTCGTGGTGGAGAACGACGCCAACGTCGCGGCCTGGGGCGAGTTCCGCTTCGGCGCGGGCGCCGACGTCGACGACCTGCTGCTGGTCACCGTCGGCACGGGCGTGGGCGGCGGCCTCGTGCTCGACGGCTCGCTCTACCGTGGGGCCTTCGGCGTCGGCGCGGAGATCGGCCACATGCGCGTGGTGCCCGGCGGCATCCTGTGCGGCTGCGGCAACCACGGGTGCTGGGAGCAGTACGCCTCCGGCTCGGCGATGGTCCGCGAGGCCCGCTCCGAGGCCCGGGGCGGGTCGCTGCTGGCCCGGCACCTGCTCGACCTGGCCGGCGGCGACGCCGACCGGATCACCGGGCCGCTCATCACCGAGGCCGCCCGCGGCGGCGACCCGTTCTCGACCGAGCAGCTGGCCACCCTCGGCCGCTGGCTCGGCGAGGGCATCGCCTCGCTCACGGCGGTCCTGGACCCCGCCGTCTGCGTCATCGGCGGGGGCGTCAGCGAGGCCGGCGACCTGCTGCTCCAGCCGATCCGCCAGGCCTTCGCCGGCCAGCTCACCGGGCGCGGCCACCGCCCCAACCTCGAGATCCGCAAGGCCCGCCTGGGCAACCGCGCCGGCCTGATCGGCGCCGCCGACCTGGCCCGGCGCTGAGCGGCCCGACGGTGTCGCTGGTCCAGGCCGCCGGGGCGGCCCTCCGCGTGCCCGTCGGCGGCGCCCCGGTCGTCGGGGTGGACGTGGGCGGGACCAAGGTGATGGCCGCCGAGGTCGGACCCGACGGCACCGTCCTGCGGGTCGCTCACCGCGCCACGCCCGGTCGCCGGGTCGACGTCGCGCTGCTCGAGGACGCGCTGACCGAGGCCGTCCGCGAGGTCGCCGCGGGTCGTCGCCTCGCCGGCGTCGGCCTGGCCGCAGCCGGGTTCGTCGACGCCGCGGGGGAGCGGGTCATGTTCGCCCCGCACCTGCCCTGGCGGGGCCAGCAGGTGCGGGCACGGCTGGCCGAGCGCTGGCAGGTGCCGGTCCTGCTCGACAACGACGCCAACTGCGCGGCCCGGGCCGAGGCGGCGTACGGCGCTGCGGTCGGTGCGCGTGACGCGCTCGTCGTCACCCTCGGCACGGGCATCGGCGGCGCGGTCGTCCTCGACGGCGAGCTGCACCGCGGACGCAACGGCATGGCCGGGGAGTTCGGGCACATGCAGGTCGTGCCCGACGGGCGTGGGTGCGAGTGCGGGGGACGGGGCTGCTGGGAGCAGTACTCCTCCGGCAACGCCCTGGTCCGCCATGCCCGGGCGGGCCTGGCCGAGCCGGGAGCCGCGGGTCCGCTGCTCGACCTCGCCGAGGGCGACCCCGCCCTCGTCGACGGCCCCATGGTCACCGAGGCCGCCCGGGCCGGTGACCCCGTGGCGCTGGCGGCCTTCGCGAGCGTCGGCGGCTGGCTCGGCACCGGCCTGGCCAACCTGGTCGCGGCCCTCGACCCCGAGGTCGTCGTGGTCGGCGGTGGCGTCTCGGCCGCCGACGACCTGCTCCTCGAGCCCGCGCGCCGCGCCCTGGTCGCCTCGCTCGTCGGCGCCGAGGACCGCGTCGTCCCGCCGGTGCTGCGCGCCGCCCACGGCCCGGAAGCCGGTGCCGTCGGCGCGGCCAGCATGGTCCGCGACGCGCTCGGTCGGGGCCTGCGCCCACGGCGGGCCCGGCGCTCCCGCCGTCGGCGCTAGGAACAGTCGCCGGCAGCGACTGGGTCTCAACACGCCGGTCGCGGCTTCGTTCCTCGGTCGCGCGGCCACCGCGACCGCGCCCGCTGGCGCGGGCGCGCTACACCCGGGAGCCGTCGTCCCAGGGGTCCCGCGGTTCATTGGGCATCCGGGCGACGAGGTAGCAGAACCCACCCACGAACCAGGCGATCATCAGGTAGCCCACCCAGTCCGGCAGGTCGAGGCCCAGCACGAGCGAGACCAGCAGGAGGATCGGGGAGCCGATGACGCCCATCCAGGCGATGCCGCGGTCCGGCTCGGGGATGGGCAGCGGCGGCGGGGGCGGCGGCACGTAAGAGTCGGCGTCCTCGGCGTACGCCGGCGGCGGCTCGTCCGGCTCCGCCTCGACCCACGCGGCCGGGTCGTCGCGGCGGGCGGCTGCCGGGGGAGGGACGGTAGGAGGCACGGCCGGGTCGTCGTCGAGCTCGGCGCGCTCGCCGAAGTTCTCCACGATCGCGCGCCAGGCGTCGTCTTCTCCCTCGCGCTGCACCCGGCCAGCCTAACGAGGGACGGCCAACCGACCTACGCCGAGCCCTCGACGCCGGCCACCCGCCGGGCGAAGGCCGCGGACTCCTCGACGATGGTGTCGAGGTCGTGGTCGAGCGTCGCGACGTGGTAGCTCTCGGGCAGCCGCACGACACGGACCTCCCCGGAGACCCCTGAGGTGATGAGTGGCTCGGAGGAGTCGTCGACGACGTGGTCGACGGTCGAGCGCAGGTAGAGCACCGGCACCCGCACCTTCGGCAGGTCGGCGACCAGCGGGCCCCAGGCCTGCATCATCGAGTGCACCGCCCGGAGCGGGGTGCGGGTGTAGCCGTGCTCCTCGACCCCCGGCTTCTTGATGTCGTTGGCGATGCCGGGGAACGAGGGGACCACGTGCTTGAGCACGGGCAGCAGCTTCACGTCGAGCCGCTTCGTGGCGACGGCGGGGTTGACCACGACGACGCCGGCGATCGACGGCTCGTCGGCGGCCAGCCGCAGCACGAGGGCACCGCCCATCGACAGCCCGGCGGCGACCACCACGTCGGTGCGGGCGGCGAGCCGGCCGTGGGCGGCCCGGAGCTCGGCGTACCAGTCCGACCACCGCTTGGTGTTGAGCTCCTCCCACGTGGTGCCGTGCCCGGGCAGGCGCGGCACCTCGACGGCGTACCCCTGCGCGGCCAGCGCCTCGGCCCACGGCTTCATCGAGGCCGGCTGGCCGGTGAACCCGTGGCACAGCAGCACCCCGATCCGGCGCCCGCCGGTGGCGGCGGGGTCGGCGTCGGTGGCGAGGGGCTCGGCGAGGGGGTGCAGCGGCAGCGCGGTCATGGCGCGATCCTGCCGCACGCCGGGGGTCGGCGTGGCGCGACCCGGCAACCTCCGCGTATCTCGATCGGCCGGATCTGCCCTAGGGTGGCCGGGTGTTCTACTGGTTCCTCAAGTGGGTCGCCATCGGGCCGCTGCTGCGCGTGGTCTTCCGTCCCCAGACCGAAGGTGCCGAGCACGTCCCCGAGGAGGGGCCGGCGATCCTGGCGAGCAACCACCTGTCGTACGCCGACTGGCTGTTCATGCCGCTCACGCTGAACCGCCGCGTCACGTTCGTGGCCAAGGCGGAGTACTTCACCGGCAAGGGCGTCAAGGGCTGGCTGCAGCGCACGTTCTTCTCCGGCTCCGGCCAGGTGCCGATCGACCGCGCCGGTGCCGACGCCGCCGCCGGCGCGCTGCTCTCGGCCAAGCGCGTCCTCGGCGAGGGCGGTCTGTTCGGGATCTACCCCGAGGGCACCCGCTCCCACGACGGCAAGCTCTACCGCGGCAAGACCGGCGTCGCCCGGCTCGCGCTCGAGACCGGTGTGCCGGTCATCCCGGTCGCCGTCGTCGGCACCGACGTCGTGGCGCCCCCGGGCAAGAAGTTCGGCTCCTTCACCCGACCCGTCGTACGCTTCGGCCCGCCGCTGGACTTCTCGCGCTACGAGGGCCTGGAGAACGACCGCTACATCCTGCGCTCGATCACCGACGAGATCATGTACGAGATCATGCGGCTCTCCGGCCAGGAGTACGTCGACATGTACGCCACCCGCGCCAAGGAGCTCTCCAAGACCGAGGCGGCCGAGGCCGCCGCGGCGGGCTCCACCGGTCCCGCTGGGGAGCGGAAGGCGTCCTGACGCCCCACCAGGAGACCCGCGGGGGCGGCGAGCCCGCCGCCCTCGTCGTCGAGGACCGGATCTTCCGGGCGCTCGCCGTCCTGCGGGCGGTCCTGGTGCTCAACACCGTCGGGGTCGGGGTGTGGACCGCTGACGAGCTCGACCGGCCGTGGGTCGGCGCGCTGGCGATCAGCGCGATCGTGCTGTGGTCGGTGGCCGTCACCGCGGCGTACGCCGACGCGGCCCGCCGCACGCCACTGCTGCTGGCCGCCGACCTGGCCGTCGCCCTGGCGGCCCTGCTCGCGACGCCGCTGGTCAAGGCCGACGGCTTCGACGCGACGCTCGCGGGCTACTGGGTCATGTCGCCGATGTTCGCGTGGGCTGCGCGCTGGGGCTGGCGGGGCGGGCTCGCCGCCGGGCTGTCCGTCGGTGCCGCCGACCTGCTCATCCGCGACGAGCTGACCCAGGTCACCTACGGCAACGTCTTCCTGCTCGCCATCGGTGGACCTGTCGTGGGCTACCTCGTGGAGTCCCTGCAGCGCTCGGCCGTCCAGCGCGACCGGGCCGAGCGCGAGGCGGCCGCCGCGGCCGAGCGCGCGCGGCTGGCGCGGGCCGTCCACGACGGGGTGCTGCAGGTGCTGGCGCTGGTGCAGCGCCGCGGCGGCGAGACGGCGGCGACCGACCCGCGGCTGGCCGAGCTGGGCCGGCTCGCCGGGGAGCAGGAGGAGGCGCTGCGCGCGCTGATCCGGGCCCAGGACCGGGTGGTGCCACCGGCTGCTGGCGGCGGTGCCGCCGTGGCCGACCTGGCCGCCGCGCTCGCCACCCTGGAGTCGCCGCGGGTCGTCGTGTCCCTGCCCGGCGGGACCGTCCCGCTGCCCGAGGCGCAGGTCGCCGAGGTGCGGGCCGCGGTCGCGGCGTGCCTGGACAACGTCGAGCGGCACGCCGGTCCCGAGGCGCGCGCCTGGGTGCTGCTCGAGTCGCTGCCCGGGGCCGTGACGGTCTCGGTGCGCGACGACGGTCCCGGCATCCCCGAGGGCCGTCTCGCCCGGGCCAGCGCGGAGGGACGGCTCGGCGTGACCGGGTCCATCGAGGGCCGGCTGCGCGACCTCGGCGGCCGCGCCGACCTCGCCACAGGGTCGTGGGGCACCGAGTGGACCCTCACGCTGCCCGTCGCCCCGGCCGTCCCCCCTGCAGGAGGTCCCACCCCGTGACCATCCACACCGAGCACCCCTTCACCGATCCCGACCCCGATCCCGTACGCCGCTTCCGCGGCCGGCTCGGCGGTGCCGTCACGGTGTGGACCGCGGGTTCCGGGGCGGACCGCGCCGGCCTGACCGTCGCCTCGCTCGTGGTCGCCCTGGGGCGACCGGCCCACGTGGTCGGGCTGCTCGACCCGGACGCCGACCTCACCGAGGCGCTGCGCGACACCGGGTGCGTGGTCGTCCAGGTGCTCTCCTGGGCCGACCGCTCGCTGGCCGAGGTGTTCGCCGGCCAGGCGCCGCTGCCCGGTGGGCCCTTCCGCGCCGTGGAGTGGGAGGACACGCCCTGGGGGCCGCGGCTCGCCACTGCCGGCACCTGGCTGGGGGCCGAGCTGGTGGACGAGCGCGAGCTGGGGTGGTCCGCACAGGTGACCTGCCGCATCGCCCACGTCGAGGTCGCCGACGACCCGCCGAGCAGGGCGCTGGGCCACCGCCGGGGCCGGTGGCTGTCGCTGGGGCATGGCCTAGGGTCCGACGCGTGAGCGAGCAGCCGCTGCGGGTCATGGTGGTCGACGACCACCCGATGTGGCGCGACGCGGTCGAGCGCGACCTCGCCGGTGCCGGCTTCGACGTGGTGGCGGTCGCCGCCGACGGGGACCAGGCGATCGCCCGGTTCCCCGCGGCCCGCCCGCAGGTCGTCGTGCTCGACCTGCAGATCCCCGGTCCCAGCGGTGTCGAGGTGGCCGAGCGGGTGCTGCGCCACGACCCCTCGGCGCGGGTGCTGGTCCTCTCGGCCAGCGGGGAGCAGGACGACGTGCTCGCCGCGGTCAAGGCGGGAGCGACCGGGTACCTCGTGAAGTCGGCCTCCCGCGAGGAGCTGATCGACGCCGTGCGCCGCACCGCCGCCGGGGACCCCGTCTTCACCCCGGGGCTGGCCGGGCTGGTGCTGGGGGAGTACCGCCGGCTCTCCGACCCCACCCCCTCCGGCCCGGAGGTCCCGCAGCTGACCGAGCGCGAGACCGAGGTGCTGCGGATGGTCGCCACCGGCATGTCCTACAAGCAGATCGCCGAGCGGCTGGTGCTCTCCCACCGCACGGTGCAGAACCACGTGCAGAACACGCTCCGCAAGCTCCAGCTCCACAATCGGGTCGAGCTGACCCGTTGGGCGATCGAGCAGGGGCTGGAGGAGTGAGCCCGGGCCCCGCCGGGGACGGCTCCGCCGAGGAGATCGACCAGCTCCTCGCCCTCGCCGAGCGGCTCTACGGGCTCCCGCTGCCGGACTTCACCCCCTCCCGCGACGAGCTGGTCAAGCGGCACAAGGGGACGCCGCTGGCGGCGCGGTTGAAGGCGCTGCGCAAGCCCGCGACCGCCGCCTGGGTCGTCGACCTGCTGGTGCGGCACGAGACCGAGCAGGTCGAGCAGGTGCTGGCCGTGGGCGCGGCGCTGCGGTCGGCCCAGGACTCGATGTCGGCCGACGACCTGCGTGCGCTGACCAAGCAGCGCCGCCAGCTGACAGCCGCCGTCACGACGACGGCCAGGGGACTGGCGCGCTCGCACGGGTTGAAGGTGACCCAGGCGGTCGCCGACCAGGTCGAGGCCACGCTCACGGCCGCCATGGTCGACGCCGGCTGCGCGGCGGCGATCCGCAGCGGGCTGCTCGTCGCGCCGCTGGCCAGCACGGGCGTGGACGAGGTCGACGTCGCAGCGGCGGTGGCCCTGCCGGAGGCGCTCGGGTTCGAGGCGACGGCCGTGCCGGACGCTCCCCGCACGGAGCAGGCGCCCGGGCGGCCCGCGCTCAGCGTCGTACCCGACCCCGAGGCGGACGCCAAGGCGCGTCGGGCGGCCGAGGAGGCGCTCGCCGAGGCCGACGCGGGGCTGGCCGATGCCGAGGAGGCCCTGGCCGAGGCGCAGTCCGAGGTCGGCGAGCTGGAGGCCCGTGCCCTCGAGCTGCAGGCCGAGATCGACGAGCTCAAGCGCCGGTTGGCCGAGCTGGAGTCCGACGCCGACGACGTCGACGACGCGCTCGAGGAGGCCGAGGCCGCTCGCGACGAGGCGCGGGCGGGCCGGGACGAGGCCCGTGCGACTCGGGACGAGGCCGCGCGGGCGCTGGAGGGGTGGGCGTAGCCCTGCTCCCCGAGGGGCTCCGGCGCCGCTGCCGTGGCGGCTCCGGCGGACAGATGTGTGGCACGGGGGTGCCGCTGTCCACGACACTCCATGACGACGGTGCCGCCGGCACGTGCCGAGCAGCAGACGTGGGCAGGTGTGCCGTGTGCGTGCGGGAGTCACCCGGGTCGCTGTTGCAGGTCCTCGAGGATCCGGTCGCGCTCGGCGTCGGGCAGCGAGTCCGCAGTGAAGACGTGGAACGAGTCTGTGTCGTACCTGACTGCGAGGACCTTCGAGGGTGGGTACCCCGGGAACCTCCACGCAGCCACGTGCTCCGGCTGTGCCGGGAAGACGGAGCCTCTGGCGTCACGGCCCACGTCCTCGCAGACGGCCCTCTCCGCCTCCGCGTGTCGGCTCGCCGGTCGCTGGGTGGTGCCGTACGACGAGTAGACCGCGGACCCCACCCGTATCTGCGTCGTGCAGTCGCTTGCGGTCGCGGACTCGCTCGTCGGTCCCTCGTCGGTCGAGCAGGCCGACAGCAGCAGCGCGGCTGCCAGCAGCAGATTCCCACCGACCGGCTTCCTGGTCATGAGGCTCTGACGTCGCCGTCGCCGTGGTGGTTCCGTGACCTGCCCCCCGTGCCTGCTGGCGCCGCGCTGCCGCGCGCAGACCTGGTCGGCCGGCCCGGTGGCGGGCTGTCGGCTGGTCACCCGCCGTGGGTGAACCCCACGACCTTGCCGGCCGCCCGCGCGTAGGCGATCTCCCTGGCCGTCGACCCACCCACGTAGCCGCCGGGGTCGACGACCAGCACGCGGTCCGCGAGGTCGATCTTGCGCAGGTGCAGCTCGTCGAGGACGCGCTTCTGCTCCGGCGACGGGGACGAGTCGGCCTCGCAGGGCGCGAGGACGATGACACCTGCCAGCGTGAGGTCGCGCTCCACCGCGCGCATCTCCGCCAGGAACCGCGCCGACCCGCAGAGGCAGACGATCTCCGGTCGGTCGAGCCCGCTCAGAGCAGCGCCCAGCCCTTCGACCGCTCGACCGCCTCGGTCCAGCGCCGGTGGGCGGCGTCGGCGGCACCGCGGTCGGCCGAGGGGGTGAAGGAGCGGTCCAGCTGCCAGGTCTCGCGCAGCTCGTCGGTGGACCCCCAGACGCCGACGCCCAGGCCGGCGAGGAAGGCCGCACCGAGCGCGGTGGTCTCCGTGAGGCGCGGTCGCTCGACGCTGAGCCCGAGCTGGTCGGCCTGCAGCTGGCAGAGCAGGTCGTTGGCGCACGCCCCGCCGTCGACGGCCAGCGACGTCCGCGCCGGCATCGTCTCGAGCACGTCGCGCACCTCGAAGGTGATCGCCTCGAGGGTGGCGCGCACGAGGTGGGAACGGGTCGTGCCCCGGGTGATGCCGAGGATGGTGCCGCGGGCGTGCGGGTCCCAGTGCGGGGCGCCGAGCCCGGTGAGGGCGGGGACGAAGACGACGCCGTCGGAGGAGTCGACCGTGGCCGCGATCGCCTCGGTCTCGGCTGCCGAGCCGACGATCTGCAGCCCGTCGCGCAGCCACTGCACGGCCGCCCCGGTCACGAAGATCGCGCCCTCGAGGGCGTAGGTCAGCTCACCGGACGGCGAGCGCCAGGCCGCGGTGGTCAGGAGCCCGTCGTCGGAGCGCACCGGCTCCGAACCGGTGTTGGTGAGGATGAAGGAGCCGGTGCCGTAGGTGCACTTGGCGTCCCCCTCGTCGAAGCACGTCTGCCCGAAGAGCGCCGACTGCTGGTCGCCGGCGATGCCCGCGATCGGCAGCTCGAGGTCGAGGAACGACCTCGGGTCGGACAGCGCGACCTCGCCCCAGGAGGGCACGAGGTCCGGCAGGGCGTCGCGGGGCACGCCGAAGATCTCGCACAGCTCCTCGGACCAGTCGCCGGCGGCGAGGTCGAAGAGCAGCGTGCGGCTGGCGTTGGAGACGTCGGTGACGTGGTGCAGCCCGCGCGTCATCCGGGCGATGAGGTAGGAGTCGACCGTGCCGACGGCGTACCTGCCCTCCTCGACCAGGGCCCAGGTGCGCGGCTCCTCCTCTGCCAGCCAGCGCAGCTTGGTGCCGGAGAAGTAGGGGTCCAGGCGCAGCCCGGTGAGCTCGCGGACCCGGTCCTCGTGGTCCTCCTCGCGGAGCCGGGTGCAGATGTCGGCGGTGCGACGGTCCTGCCAGACGATCGCGCGACGTGGCGAGCCGAGGGTCTCGCGGTCCCAGAGCAGCACGGTCTCGCGCTGGTTGGTGATGCCGATGGCGCGCAGCTGCGAGGCGTCGAACCGCGCCAGCGCCGCCCTCGTGGCCTCCAGGGTCGACTGCCAGATCTCCTCCGGCGCGTGCTCGACCCAGCCCGGCCTCGGGAAGTGCTGGGCGAACTCCTGGTAGCCCTTGGCCACGATGTCGCCCTGCGGCGAGACGACGACCGCGGTGACCCCCGTCGTGCCGGCGTCGATCGCCAGGACGCTCACGACGCGGACCCGCCGTCCTCGCCGCGGGCGATGGCGAGCACCCGTCGGTCGATCCACGACAGGTCGTCGGCCACGCGCATCTCGTAGTTCTCGGTGCCGACCCATGCGTGCAGGTCGCGGTGGCCGCCCGCGCGGGCCATCGCCTCGAGCTCCTCGCGCAGCTCCGGCGTCACCGGCACCTTCTCCTCCTCGGTGGAGGCGGTGAGGTAGAGGTCGTTGAGGTCGAGCAGCCGCGCCAGCTCCTGCACGGGCGCGGCGTGGTCGTCGACGCGCAGGTCGCAGGCGATGTCGTCACCGCCGGAGTACCCCGCCCCCTCGCGCACGACCAGCAGGGCCGCCGACTGGCGGCCCCGGCTGTCGCCGCCCGCCTCGTCGCCGGCCGCCAGCGCGGCGAGCAGCCGGTGGGCCAGGGGCATCGAGTCGTCGGTGGCCAGGAACGCTGCCTCCATGGCGAGCACGACGTCCTCGCCGGTGAGGATGTTGCCCTGGATCGCGTAGCCGTCGCCGGTCACCCCGCCGGCCCAGTCCAGGCAGGCGCTGCCGGTGTGGGTGGCTGCGCCGCCCTCGACGTCGACGATGCCCACCTGCCGGTGGTCGCGGCCGGGGTCCTCCTCGAGCAGCCGCTGCAGGGCGATCGAGGCGTTCGCGCCCTCGTCGAGGTGCGCCAGCGCCAGGCCCTTGTAGGCGACGTTGGCGTCGGCCTGCGTGGCGATCGCCCCGACCTGCGCGACCGCGGCAGGTACGGCGCTGCCGACCGCCAGGAACTTCGACGCGACCGCCACCCCCCACTCGGCTTCCTCGGGGTCGGGGTGTCCGGACCTGGCCACGATCGAGAAGGTCATGCGCGGGACCCTAGGACATCCGGCCACCCCGGGTGGGGTGTGACCCGGGTCATGTGTCGCTAGGGTCGGTACATGCGAGTGGGAGTCCTGACCGGAGGCGGGGACTGCCCCGGCCTCAACGCCGTCATCCGCGCCGTCGTCCGCAAGGGCGTGAGGCAGCACGGGTTCGAGTTCCTGGGGTACCGCGACGGCTGGAAGGGGCCGCTCGAGGGCCTGACGATGCCGCTGGGCGTGGAGCAGTGCCGCGGCATCCTGCCGCGCGGCGGCACCATCCTGGGCTCCTCGCGCACGAACCCGTTCAAGCTCGAGGACGGCGTCCAGCAGATCACCGACAACCTCGCCCGCGACGGCGTGGACGCGCTCATCGCCATCGGCGGCGAGGACACCCTCGGCGTGGCCACCAAGCTCGCGGACCTCGGCGTCAAGGTCGTCGGCGTGCCGAAGACGATCGACAACGACCTCTCCGGCACCGACTTCACCTTCGGGTTCGACACCGCGGTCAACATCGCCACCGACGCCATCGACCGGCTGCACACGACCGCCGAGTCGCACCACCGGGTGCTCGTCGTCGAGGTGATGGGGCGGCACGCCGGCTGGATCGCCCTGCACTCCGGCATCGCCGGCGGTGCCAGCGCCGTGCTCATCCCCGAGCAGCCCTTCGACATCGAGGCCGTGTGCCGCCACGTGGAGGCGCGCTTCGAGTCCGAGTACGCCCCGATCATCGTCGTCTCCGAGGGCGCCGTGCCGAAGGAGGGCGGCGACATGACGCTGGTCTCCGGCGAGAAGGACGACTTCGGCCACGTCCGCCTCGGCGGTATCGGCGACCGGCTCGCCTCCGAGATCGAGCACCGCACCGGCAAGGAGGCCCGCGCGGTCGTGCTCGGCCACATCCAGCGCGGCGGCACCCCGACCGCCTTCGACCGCTGGCTCGCGACCCGCTTCGGGCTGCAGGCCGTCGACGCCGTCGCCGACGGCGACTTCGGCACGATGATGGCGCTGCGCGGCACCCGGATCGAGCGGGTCCCGCTCGCCGAGGGCACCGGGGTGCTCAAGACCGTCAGCCCCGAGGAGTACGCCGAGGCCGAGGTCTTCTTCGGCTGAGCCGATCCCGGTGTGCCCGGCCGTGGTCGGCCGGGCGCCCGGTCACGTCAGCGAGGCGATGAGCTCCTCGACCCGACCGCGGATCTCGTCGCGGATCGGACGCACGGCTTCGAGCCCCTGCCCGGCCGGGTCCTCGAGCACCCAGTCCTCGTAGCGCTTGCCGGGGAAGAACGGGCACTCGTCGCCGCAACCCATCGTGATGACCACGTCCGACTCCTGCACGGCCTCGGTGGTGAGGATCTTCGGCTGGGCCGCGGCGATGTCGATGCCCTCCTCGGCCATCGCGGCGACGGCCGCCGGGTTGACCTGGTCGGCGGGCTGGGAGCCGGCCGAGAGCACCTCGATCCGGTCCCCGGCGAGGTGCTGCAGGTAGCCCGCGGCCATCTGCGAGCGCCCGGCGTTGTGGACGCAGACGAAGAGCACGGTCGGCTTGCCGGTCTGGTCGGCGGTGGTGGTGGTCACGAGGGGTCTCCTAGGGAGGTCGAGGAGTGGTCCGGGGACGAGGGGACGTGGAGGGAGGCCGCCGGGTAGAGCAGTCGCACGAGCAGCACGGCCAACCCAGCCCCGAGGACCTGGAAGGCCAGGAACGGCGCGACCGAGGCCGGCGAGATGCCGGCGAAGGTGTCGGAGAACATCCGGGCGACGGTCACCGCCGGGTTGGCGAAGCTGGTCGAGCTGGTGAACCAGTAGGCCGCGGTGATGTAGCCGCCCACGGCGTACGCGATGGTGTCGGTGCGTCCGGAGCGCACCGACCCGAAGATGACGACGAGCAGGCCCAGCGTCGCGACGACCTCGGCCAGCCACAGGTCGCCGCCCGTGCGCTCCCGGGTGGAGATCGTGACCGCGTCGAGGTCGAACATCAGGTTGGCCACGACCGCGCCGACGACGCCGCCGGCGACCTGGCCGAGCACCAGCGGGACGGCGTCGCGCAGGTGCAGCAGCCCCAGGACGACCTCGGCGAGGGTGACCAGCGGGTTGAACGCGGCCGAGACCGGCTGCAGCGCGAGGATCAGCGCGACCAGGACGGCGCCGGTCACGATGCTGTTCTGCAGCAGCTGCAGGCCGACGTCGTCGGGGGAGAGGCGGGTCGCGGCGATGCCGGAACCGATGACCGCGGCGACGAGGAAGGCGGTGCCGACGACCTCGGCGGCCACCTTGCGCAGCAGCAGGTCCCCGCCCATCGGCGGGCTCGGACGTTGCGTCACCGGGCGACGCCGCCCAGCAGCGACGCGACGTCGGCGAGCGCCGTCGTGCTGACCCGGTAGTAGACCCACACGCCGCGCTTGGACCGCTCCAGCAGCCCGACCTGGTGCAGCACCTTGAGGTGGTGGCTGATGGTGGGCTGGGAGAGCTCGAAGGCGTCGTTGAGGTCGCACACGCACGCCTCGCCGTCCTCGTGCGAGGCGACGAGCGAGACCAGGCGCAGGCGCACGGGGTCGGCCAGGGCCTTGAGCAGCGGCGCGATCCGGTCGGCCGTGGCGGCGTCCAGCGGCTGCGCCGTCAGGGGCGAGCAGCAGGCGACGGTCTCGGCCGGGCTGGGCAGCACGGCGGGAGCGGACTTCGGCATGCGTCTATCTTCACACCCGTCGATGTCTCGGCCCGGCTGCCGCTCGGCGAACATCGGGTGAACGATGGTCGGCGGCGCTCAGCACGTGCTGCTCCCCAGGGTCAGCAGGGTCGGTGAGGGTGCGCAGCACCCGGCCTCCTCGGTGTCCGGCGCGCCGTCGAAGGCCCCGGACCCGCCGCACACCCCGGTCTCGGGGAGCACCAGCTCCACCCGGCTCGCCGCCTCGTGGTCACCGGCGATCGCCGCGACGACGCTGCGCACCTGCTCGAACCCGGTGAGGGCGAGGAACGACGGCGCGCGGCCGTAGGACTTCATGCCGGCGAGGTAGAGCCCGGGCTCGGGCTGGGCGAGCTCGGCGGCGCCGTGCGGGTAGACCGTGCCGCAGGAGTGCACGTTGGGGTCGATGAGCGGGGCCAGTCGCCGTGGTGCGGACAGCACCGGGTCGAGGTCCAGCCGCACCTCGGAGAGCCAGCCGAGGTCGGGCCGGAAGCCGGTGACCACGACGAGCTCGTCGACCGCCTCGACCCGGCGGCCGTCGAGCCCGGTGACGGCCAGGGTGCCGGGATGCGCCGGGTCGTCCTCGACGGCCGTCGCCCGGAACCCGGTGACCGTGGTGACCGGACCCTGCTCGACCGCCCGGCGCGCGCTGCTCCCGAGCGCGCCGCGGGCGACGAGCTGGTCGTTGTCGCCACCGCCGAAGGCGGCGCTGGCATCGCCCCGTCGCACCAGCCAGGTGACCCGGGTCGAGGGCACGTCCTCGGCCAGCGCGGCGAGCGCGACCAGGGTGTTCTGCGCGGAGGCACCGGTGCCGGCCACGACGACGTGCCGCCCGGCGTACCTGCTCCGCACCGCGGGGTCGACCAGGTCCGGTACGGCGTAGGCGATCCGGTCCGCATGGGTGCGCTCGCCCCGCGCGGGGAGCCCGTCCGCGCCGAGGGGGCCGTGGCCCGACCAGGTGCCGGAGGCGTCCACGACGGCGGCGGCCCGCAGGACCGTCTCGGCGTCGGGGCCGGCGACGTGCACGGCGAACGGGGTGTCCTCGCGTCCGGCGTCGACCAGGCGGTCCCGGCCCTCGCGCGCCAGCCCGACCACCCGGTGGCCCGTGCGCACCTCGACCTCGCCCGTCGCCTCGAGCGCAGCCGCGAGCGGCAGGAGGTACGCCGTCGCCCACTCCTCCCCGGTGGGGTAGGTCGCCGGGTCGGGTCGGCTCCACCCGGACCGGGCGAGGAGCGCCTCGGCGACCGGGTCCACGAGCTCGGCCCAGGAGGAGAAGAGCCGCACGTGCCCCCAGGCCCGCACGGCGGCGGCGGCGGTGGGCCCGGCCTCGAGCACCACGGTCGGCAGTCCGCGGGACCGGGCGTGGGCCGCGGCCGCCAGGCCGATGGGGCCGGCGCCGACGACGACGAGCGGCAGGGTCCGGGTGGGAGCGGGCACGGGTGCCTCCGATGGAGATAGATGGATGTCGATGGAAGGTCGACGACGACAAGGTATCGACAGGCGTCGATGTGTGCAAGCATCGAGAGGCATCGATGTACGGTGCGGCGGTGCTGAGCGACGTGCGGGTGCGGCCGATGCGTGCCGAGGACCTGGAGCAGGTGCGGTCGGTGTACGCCGAGGGCGTGGCCGGCAGGGGTGCGACCTTCGAGACCGAGGTGCCGGAGGCCGCCACGCTGGCCGCGCGCTGGTTGCCCGACCACCGCTGGGTGGCCGAGCGCGCCGGACAGGTCCTGGGCTGGACCGCCGTGTCGCCCGTCTCCGCCCGTGCCTGCTACGCCGGCGTGGGGGAGTCGACCGTCTACGTCGCCTCCGCCGCGCACGGTGCCGGCGTCGGTCGGGCGCTCCTGGAGCACCTGGTGCGCGCCGCCGACTCCGGTGGGCTGTGGACCCTGCAGGCCTCGGTCTTCCCCGAGAACCTCGCCTCGCTGCACCTGCACCACGCCGTCGGGTTCCGCACCGTGGGGGTGCGGTCCCGCATCGCGCGCCTCGACGGACGCTGGCGCGACACCGTGCTCCTCGAGCGCCGCCGCGACCCGCGTCTCGACGGGCCGGAGGACCCCGCCGGGACGGTGGGGACGGCCGGGTGAGCCCCGGGTGGTGTGCGCAGGTCGCGAGGCGGAGAAGATCTGCGGTTGACCGATCCCGCAGCAGGCCAGGAGCACCCATGACCACCGACACCTCCGCGCCGCAGGCCGCCGAGGAGGGCGAGCTCAAGAGGGTCCTCGGACCTCGGCTGCTGCTGCTCTTCATCGTCGGCGACATCCTGGGCGCCGGCATCTACGCCGTCACCGGCGAGATGGCGCTGGAGGTGGGCGGCATCGTCTGGGTGCCGTTCCTGGTGGCCTTCGCGGTCGCCACGCTCACGGCCTTCTCCTACCTCGAGCTGGTGACCAGCCACCCGCAGGCCGCGGGTGCGGCGCTCTACGCCCACAAGGCCTTCGGGGTGCATTTCGTGACCTTCCTCGTGGCGTTCGCGGTGATCTGCTCCGGCATCACCAGCGCCTCGACGTCGGCCAACCTGCTGGCCACCAACCTGCTCGCGGGACTCCAGGGCTCCGGCTGGGACGGCGCCCCCCAGTCCAGCACCGCGGTGACCGCGGTCGCCGTCGGCTTCATGGTCCTGCTCGCGGCCATCAACCTGCGCGGGGTCGGGGAGAGCGTGAAGTTCAACGTCGTGCTGACCCTCATCGAGGTCGCGGCGCTGGTCATCGTGATCGCCATCGGCTTCACCGTCATCGGCCGCGGTGACGCCGACATGTCGCGTCTCGTCGTCTTCGAGTCCGGCTCCGAGCGGGGCATCTTCCTCGCCGTCACGGTGGCCACGGCCATCGCCTTCTTCGCGATGGTCGGCTTCGAGGACTCGGTCAACATGGTCGAGGAGACCCAGGACCCTGAGCGCACCTTCCCGCGGATCATGCTGACCGGCCTCGGCATCGCGGTCGTCTTCTACGTCCTCGTCGCCATCTCCGTCATCGCGGTCATCCCCGAGGGGCAGATCGCCGACGTGGTCGACCAGGAGGGCAAGGTCCTGCTCAACGTGGTCGAGATCGGCGCCCCCGACCTGCCGATCGGCGAGATCTTCCCGTACCTCACGGTCATCGCGGTGGCCAACACCGCGCTCATCAACATGCTCATGGCCAGCCGCCTGCTCTACGGCCTGGCCAAGCAGGACGTGCTCCCGCGCTCCCTGGCGAAGGTGCTGCCGGTCCGGCGCACGCCGTGGGCCGGGATCGCCTTCTCCACCGTGCTGGCGCTGGCCCTCATCGTCGCCGTGACCTTCCTCGCCGAGACCTCCGTCATCACCGCCCTGTCCGGCACGACCGCGCTCTTGCTGCTGTGCGTCTTCGCCGTGGTCAACATCGCGTGCATCGTGCTGCGCCGCGACCCCCGCAGCCGCCACGGCTTCACCGCCCCCACCGCCGTGCCGTACGTCGCCGCCGTGGCCTGCCTGTTCCTCGCCGGGCCGTGGGCGCGGGACCGCGAGGACTGGATCCAGTACCAGGTCGCCGCGGGGATGCTCGCGGTCGGCGTCGTGCTGTGGGCGCTCACCTGGGCGACCAACCGCGGGGTCCGCGCCAAGAAGACCGGCTTCCGCGACATCGAGCACCTCGACCACTAGTGCCGGCACCGGGAGCCCGGCCGCACCGTCGACGGAGCCGGGCCCGAGCGGTCCATGCCCGCTCGCCGACTCGGAGCGGGCGGGGGAGCGGACGTACCCTGGAGGGGTGAGCATCCCCAGCCTCGAGGACCTGCACGCGATCGGCGCCCTCCAGCAGCCGACGTACCCCGACCGCGGGGCCCTCGACGACGCCGTGACCCGCCTGCGCACGATGCCGCCGCTGGTCTTCGCCGGTGAGTGCGACGACCTCACCGAGAAGCTCGCCGCGGTCACCCGCGGCGAGGCCTTCCTGCTCCAGGGCGGCGACTGCGCCGAGACCTTCGCCGACGTCACTGCCGACAACGTGCGCAACAAGCTGCGGGTGCTGCTGCAGATGGCCGTGGTGCTGACGTACGCCGGCTCCGTGCCGGTCGTGAAGCTCGGCCGCCTCGCCGGCCAGTACGCCAAGCCGCGCTCCTCCGACCTCGAGACCCGCGTGGTGGACGGCGAGGAGGTCACGCTCCCGGCGTACCGCGGCGACGCCGTCAACGGCTTCGACTTCACCCCGGAGTCGCGGATCCCCGACCCGCAGCGGCTGCTGGACGTCTACAACGCCTCCGCCGCCACCCTCAACCTCGTGCGTGCCTTCGTCACCGGTGGGTACGCCGACCTGCGCCAGGTCCACACCTGGAACACCGACTTCGTGAAGAGCTCGCCCGCGGGGCAGCGCTACGAGCAGCTCGCCGGCGAGATCGACAAGGCGCTGTCGTTCATGAAGGCGATCGGGGCCGACCCCGAGGAGCTGCGCCGCGTCGACTTCCACAGCAGCCACGAGGCGCTGCTCATGGAGTACGAGCACGCGATGACCCGCATCGACTCCCGCACCGACAAGCCCTACAACGTCTCGGGCCACTTCGTGTGGATCGGTGAGCGCACCCGTCAGCTCGACGGCGCCCACGTGGAGTACTTCCGCCACATCTCCAACCCCATCGGGGTCAAGCTCGGGCCCACCGCGACCGCCGACGACGCGCTCGCGCTGGCCGCCCGGCTGAACCCGGAGAACACCCCCGGGCGCCTGAGCTTCATCACCCGCTTCGGGGCCGACAAGGTCCGCGACGGTCTTCCCGGGCTGGTCGAGAAGGTCACCGCCGAGGGCGTCCAGGTCGCCTGGGTCTGCGACCCGATGCACGGCAACACCTTCACCTCCTCCACCGGCTACAAGACCCGCCGTTTCGACGACGTGGTCGGCGAGGTCCAGGGCTTCTTCGACGTCCACCACGCCCTGGGCACCTGGCCCGGCGGCATCCTGGTCGAGATGACCGGCGACGACGTCACCGAGTGCATCGGTGGCGGCGAGGAGCTCGACGAGCACGGCCTGGCCCACCGCTACGAGTCGGTGGTCGACCCGCGTCTCAACCGGGTGCAGTCGCTCGAGCTGGCCTTCCACGTCGCGGAGATGCTCCGAGCAGGGACGGCCTGAGCGAAGCGAAGGCCGTGCCGTCGCGAGGAGGGTTGAGCAAGCCCCGCTCGCGCGAGCCTGCGAGCGCGAGCGACGGGCGTGTCGAAACACCCCGCCTGGTACTGGATACGTTGGGCCGGTGATCGACCTCCGCTCCGACACGCTGACCAAGCCCACCGAGGCGATGCGCGCCGCGATGGCCCGCGCCGAGGTCGGCGACGACGTGTACGGCGAGGACCCGACGGTCCGGGCGCTCGAGGAGCGGGTGGCGGGGCTGTTCGGCCACGAGGACGCCCTGTTCACCCCGACGGGCTCGCTGGCCAACGTGCTGGCGGTCGGTCTCCTCGTCGCACCCGGCCAGGAGGTCCTCTGCGAGGCCTCGGCGCACGTCGCCCGGGCCGAGCTGGGGGCGCACGGCGCCGTCAGCGGCGTCACGATGCGCACCTGGATCCACCCCACCGGCGGGTTCGACCTCGACGTCGTGCGCTCGCTCGTCGCGCCCGAGATGGGCCCGTTCTTCGTGCGCACCGCCGCGATCGCGGTCGAGAACACCCACAACTTCGCCGGTGGCACCGTCGTCGGCATCGAGCAGCTGCAGGCCCTGCGCGGGCTCGCCGACGAGGCCGGGGTCGCCATGCACGTCGACGGCGCTCGGCTGTGGAACGCCCACGTGGCCACCGGCACCCCGCTGGCGGCGTACGGCGCGGTCGCGGACTCCCTGGCGGTCTGCCTGTCCAAGGGCCTGGGTGCCCCCGTCGGTTCGCTCGTCGTGGGCTCGGCGGAGGCGATGACCGAGGCGCGGGTGCGGCGCAAGCGGCTCGGCGGCGGGATGCGGCAGGTCGGCATCCTGGCCGCGGCCGGGCTGCACGCCCTCGACCACCACGTCGAGCGGCTCGCGGACGACCACGACCACGCCCGGCTGCTCGCCGAGGCCGTGGGGGTGGACCCCGCCACGGTGCACACCAACATCGTGGTCCTCGACCACGACGACGCCCCGGGCTACGTCGCCCGCGCCCGCGAGGCGGGCGTCCTGGTCTCGGCGGTGGGGCCGCGCACGGTCCGCTTCGTCACGCACCTCGACGTCACGCGCGCCGACGCCGAGCAGGCGGCCTCGGTGCTCGCCGGCCTCTAGGCCCAGCCCTCGCGGGGCGAGCCGGCTCAGCCCTCGCGGGCCCGCTCCGAGGCGTCGACCCGCCCGAGTGCGGCCGGCAGCCGGCGTACGGCGGAGGCGAGCTCGCGCAGCTCGCTGCCCAGCAGCGCCTGCGGGCCGTCGCACAGCGCCGACTCGGGGTCGGGGTGGACGTCGACGATGACCCCGTCCGCGCCGACGCCCATGGCGGCCCGGGCCAGCGGCACGACGAGGTCCTTGCGGCCGGCGGCGTGCGAGGGGTCGACGATGACCGGGAGGTGGCTGGTCGCCTGCACCACGGGGACCGCGGAGATGTCGAGGGTGTTGCGGGTCGAGGGCTCGAAGGTGCGGATGCCGCGCTCGCACAGGACGACGTCGAGGTTGCCCCGGCGCGCGATGTACTCCGCGGCCATCAGCCACTCCTCGATGGTGGCGGTCATGCCGCGCTTGAGCAGCACCGGCTTGCCCGCGGCGCCGACCGCCTCCAGCAGCCCGAAGTTGGCCATGTTGCGGGTGCCGACCTGGAGCATGTCGGCGTGCTCGGCCACGACCGCAACGTCGCGGCTGTCCACGACCTCGGTCACCACCGGCAGCCCGGTCGCCTCACGCACGTCGGCGAGGATCTCCAGCCCGCGGACACCCAGCCCCTGGAAGGCGTACGGCGAGGTGCGCGGCTTGAACGCACCCCCGCGCAGCAGCGTGGCGCCCGCGGCGAGGGCCATCTGGGCCGCGTCGAGGGTCTGGCTCGGCGTCTCGACGGCGCACGGGCCGGCGATGAGCGTGAAGGTGTCGGGGCCGATCGGCACCTGGCGGCCGGTGCCGACCCACACCGTGGACCGGTCGGGGTGGTGCTGGCGGCTGACCAGCTTGTAGGGATCGGAGATCCGGTGCACGTCGGCGACGCCGCGCAGCGTGCGCAGGTTGAGGTGGTGGAAGGACTCGATGTCGCCGACCAAGCCGATGATCGTGCGGGTCACGCCCTTGCTGACGTTCGCCTCGCCGCCCACCGCCTCGACGCGGGCCACGACGGCCGCCACGTCCTCCTCGGTGGCGTCGGGTGCCATCACGACGACCATGCGCGGAACGCTAGTGGCGCGGGCTCCCTGGACCGTCAGACGACCAGGTGCTGGACCTCGCCCTCGACCTTGCGACGCGGCGCCAGCTCGACCAGCAGCATCGCGGTCAGCACCATGGCGCCGCCCAGCAGCATCCGCGAGGTGGCTGCCTCACCGCCGAGCCAGACGGCGAAGGAGGCCGCGAAGACCGGCTCCATCGACATGATGATGGCGCTGCGCGTGGGCGGCAGGTGGGCCTGTGCCCAGGTCTGGGCCAGCATCGCCGCGGCGCCGGCCACCAGCGCCATGTAGACCACCGAGGCCCAGTCGGCGCCGGTCGCGGGGAGCACGACGCCGTCGGGCAGGGTCGCGATCGAGCACAGCACCGCGATCACGCCGATCTGCACGATCGACATGCCCAGCGCCTGCCGCGGGTCCGACCAGGCGCCCAGGCCCACGATGTGCAGCGCGTAGAGGCCCGCCGCCACCAGGGTGATCGCCTCGCCGTAGCCGACCGAGAGGCCCTGCAGGGTCAGCACGCCCAGGCCGAGGGCCGCGAGCGCGACGGCGGCCCAGGTCAACGCGCCGATCCGGGTGCGGAGCAGCAACGCCGCCAGGAGCGGGGTGAGGACGACGTACATCCCCGTGACGAAGCCGGAGACACTGGCGGGGGTGTGGGCCAGGCCGGCGGTCTGCAGGACCTGGGCGACACCGTAGACCCCGCCCAGGACCGCGGCGTGCTTGCGCGACTCCGGGCTCAGCCGCCGCACGGCCTGCGGCGCGACCAGGAGCATCGCGGCGGTGGCGACCAGGAAGCGGACGGCGAGGAAGTCGAGCGTCGGCACCCGGTCGAGCAGGTCGCGGATGAGGAAGAACGTCGAGCCCCAGGAGGCGGTCATCGCGAGCAGGGCCAGGGTCGCGAGCAGGGAGGTGCGGCGGGAGGTCACGGCCGCACCTCGTCCCGGATCGCCCTCAGCACCGCGAGGTCGCCGTCCTCGTCGCGCGAGCCGGGCGTCTCGAGCACGAACGGCACGCCGGCGAGGGCCGGGTGGGCGAACAGCTCGCCGAAGGCCGCAGCGCCGATGTGGCCCCGCCCGATCCGCTCGTGCCGGTCCTTCATCGACCCGCGCACGTCCTTCGAGTCGTTGGCGTGCACCAGCCGCAGCCGGCCGGGGCCGCCGATCTCCACGACGCGGTCGACGGTGGCGGTGGCACCGCCGGGCTCGTCGAGCGGCGCGCCGGCGGCGAAGACGTGGCAGGTGTCCAGGCAGATGCCCGCGCGCGGGTGGCGGTCCAGGGCGTCGAGGTAGCCCGCGAGGTCCTCGACCCCGGCGCACAGCGAGCGGCCCTGGCCAGCGGTGGGCTCCAGCAGCAGCCACGGTCCGCCGTCGGACGGGTCGTCGCCGAGCAGCTCCAGCAGCGGCAGCAGGCCCTCGCGGACCTGCCGCATCGCGGCCTCGTGCCGCTCGCGCCCATCACCAGGGGTGGGGTCGACGTAGGACCCGGTGTGGACCACCACGCCCTCGGCGCCGATCTCCGCGGCCCGGCGCAGGTTGTGCGCGACCACGGCCACGCTGTTGTCGTAGGTGCTCGCCGTGGGGGAGCCCAGGTTCACCAGGTACGGCGCGTGGATGAAGGTCCGGATCCCACGCTCTGCCGCCGCGACCCTGAACGCCTCGTCCTCGGCGGGCCTGCCCGGGCTGAGGGCCCACCCGCGCGGGTTGCCGACGAACACCTGCAGCGTCTCGCAACCGAGTCGTTCGGCGTCGGCCAGCGCGCCGGCGACCAATCCCTTCCCGACGAGCAGGTGGGTCCCGATCGGGTTGCAGGGGGCCGGGTAGGTGGGCATGGGCGCATCCTCTCCGCCCCACCTCGGCGGGACGGAATCGGGGGCTGGGCCGGGAGGGTCCTCAGATGATCGACAGCGTGATGGTGCTGCCGCGGGGCACCGACTGGCCCCCGCCGGGGTCCTGGCTGAAGACGAAGCCCAGGCCGAGGTAGCCGCTGGCGTTGACGGTCCGCACGACGAAGCCGAGCGCCTCGAGCTCCTGGCGGGCCGACTCCACGCCCTGGGCGCGCACGTTGGGCACCTCGACCAGCTCCGGGCCGAGGGAGACCACGAGCGTGACGGTGTCGCCCCGGAACAGCGTGCCCGACTGGGGGGTCTGGGCGATGACCGCGCCCTCGGGGACGGTGTCATCGAACTGCTCCTGGGCGCGGTCCACGACCAGGCCCTTGCGCTCCAGCACCGCCTGCGCACGGTCGGCGTCCTCGCCGACCCAGTCGCCGACGTTGATGGGCTTGCGTCCCTTGCTGACCACGAGGTCGACGGCGCTGCCGGGTCGCAGCTGGCGACCCTCACCGGGATCGTGGCGGATGACCCGACCGCTGTCGACGGTCTCGGAGAACTTCTCCTTCACCCGGCCCACCTCGAGGGAGACCTCCGCCAGCGCGTCGCGAGCCTCGTCCTCGGTGAGCCCCTTGAGCGTGGGCACGGGGTACTTCTCCACGCCCAGGGACAGCACCAGGATGACGGTCTCGCCGGGCAGCACCCGGTCGCCGGGGCCGGGAGAGCTGCTGACCACGTCGCCGCGGTCCACGGACTCGCTGTAGACCCCGTCGGCCAGGTCGACCTCGAAGCCGGCCTCCTCGAGCTCGGCGACCGCCGAGCTCTCGGTCTGGCCCAGGACGGTCGGCACGGTGGTGTAGCGGGCCCAGCCGAACCACCAGGCACCGAGCCCGACCCCGGCGGCAAGCAGGAGCGCCAGCAGCAGGGCGACCGGGCCGCGCCAGCGGCGCCGGCGGGCGGGGGCCGGGTGCCCGGCGGGACCACCCGGTGCCGGTCGGGCTCCTGGCGGCTCCGCGGCACGGCCGGCGGGCCGGGTGCCCGGCGCGGCGACGACGGCGGTCGGCTCGGCGTCGGCGTCGGCGTCGGCACCCGGTGTCACGCCCAGCGCGACGAGGTCGGCCAGCTCCTCGGGCTCCCAGACCTCGGGGGAGGTGTCGCCGAGGCGGTGCTGCTCGGCCGCGGGCGGCTCGTCGGTGCCGACCCCTGCGGCGGCGACCGCGGCCAGCAGCGGGGTGAGGTCCTGGGTGAGCTCGACGTCCTCGCTCACGCCGGCGGCCAGCGCGTTCGAGACCCGGTGGACGTGGCGCAGGAGCACGCCGGCGTCGGCGGGGCGCTGGCTGCGGTCACGGGCCGTCGCCCTGGCCACCAGCGCATCGACGTACGCCGGGATGCCGGGGACCCGCAGCGACGGCGCCGGGACGTCCTCGTGCACGTGCTTGTAGGCCACCTGGATCGGGGTCTCGCCCTCGTGCGGCTTGGAGCCGGTCAGCAGCTCGTAGAGCATCACGCCGACGGCGTAGACGTCGGCGCGCGCATCGCTGGTGCCCTCGGAGACCAGCTCGGGGGCGAGGTAGGAGACCGTGCCGATGAGCACCCCGCCCGTGGCGGTGTGCTGGGTGTCGGTGCCGATGGCCTTGGCCAGGCCGAAGTCAGCGACCTTCACGCGCCCGTCGTCGGCGATGAGGACGTTCTCCGGCTTCACGTCGCGGTGGATGATCCCGGCGCGGTGCGCGGCGGCCAGGGCGGAGACGACCGGCTCGAGCAGCGCAAGCGCGCGGGCCGGCGGCATCGGGGCCTCCTTGGTGACGGTGTCGCGCAGCGTGTGGCCGCTGACCAGCTCCATCGCCAGGAAGAGGGTGCCGTCGTCGTCGCCCTGGTCGTAGACCGCGACGATGTTGGGGTGGCTCAGCCGGGCCGCAGCCCGCGCCTCGCGCACGAAGCGGGCGGCGAAGTCGCCGTCGTCCCCGAGCCCGGGGTGCATGATCTTCACCGCGACGGTGCGGTGCAGGCGCTGGTCGACGGCCTCGTGCACCGAGGCCATCCCGCCCCGGGCGACGCGCGGGCCGACGAGGTAGCGCCCGTCGAGGAGCTGGCCCTGCGGCTCCCGGTCTGTCACAGCGAGCCTCCTGCGTTCCGGAGGGCTCATCCTACGTTCGGGCGGGCGCGCGGCCCGGCTGCCCCCGGGGCCCGGCGTGGCGGCAGCCTGCCTCCCCGTGCGCCTGCGTGCCTGCCTCTGGGTGGTGGTCGGCTGCAGGTGGGGTGCCAGACTGGAGCCATGAGCGAGACCCGTCTGGCCGACCAGGACCTCTCCGCCCTCGTCGACGAGTGGCTGGAGTGGGCGGAGGTCGCCGAGCGGCTCGGGGTCAGCGTGGGCAAGGTCCGCACGATGATCCGCGAGCACCAGCTCGCCGCCGCAGTCCCGTGGGAGCGCGCGGGGCAGCGGGTGCCTGCCCTGTTCATCGACGGCGCCGAGCCGGTCAAGGGCCTGCCCGGGCTGCTGACCCTGCTGCACGACTCCGGCTTCGACGACCGCGAGTGCATCGCCTGGATCTTCCTCGACGCCGACCTGCCCGGGCGTCCGATCGACGCGCTGCGCGAGAACCGCGGCTCGGAGGTCAAGCGTCGGGCCCAGGCCCTGGCCTTCTGAGGCGGCCACGGTGGTCTACCGCCTCTCCCCGGAGAACGTCCGGCCGCCGCGCGGTGGACCCTCCGGAGCCCTCGCGATGTTCCTGGTGCTGGCCTTCGCGGTCGGCATCTGGGCCTTCGCCGGTGGGGACCCGGGCTCGCGCACCGGTGGCTCGCCGGACGACGGCGAGACGACGATGACCGAAGCGCCACCCACGCAGGACCCCGAGAGCGGTCTGCCGTACGTCGCTCCCGCACTGCTGCCCGAGGCGGCGTTGGACGTCGTCGTGGCCCTCGACGACACCGAGGCGCCCGAGGGCTCGCCCTTCGACGACCCGGCCGGCCTGCTGCCGCCGCAGCCGGGCGCCTACTACACGCTCTACCCCGTGCCGCCCGCGACGGTGGCGGAGCCCGGGCCGGACCGGCTGGTCGTCGGCGGTGCCGGCGAGATCTACTGGAGCCGGGACGGCGGCGCGACCTTCGCGCGCGTCGGCCCCTGACGGCCCCCGCGCAGTCCCGGCGGCTAGACCGAGCGCTGCGTGGCCGCCTCGGCGAGGTCGCGCAGGGCCTGGACGCCCTCGGGCCGCAGGTCGGCTCCGTCGAGCACGGCCAGGGCGCGGTCGGTCAGGGCGGCGATGACCTCCTCGACCTGCTCCCGGGCACCGCAGCGCTCGATGATGCCGCGCAGGTCGTCGACCTCGGCCGGTGAGAGCGGGCGACCCAGCGCGGCGTCGAGCCGGGCGGCCTGGTCGTCGGGTGCGGCGTCGAGGGCGAGCGCGACCAGGACCGTGCGCTTGCCCTCCACCAGGTCGTCGCCGGCCGGCTTCCCGGTCACCGCCGGGTCGCCGAAGACGCCGAGGAGGTCGTCGCGCAGCTGGAAGGCCTCGCCGAGCGGCAGGCCGAAGGCGCGCAGGGCCGCGGTCGTGGCGGGGTCCGCCCCGGCCAGCGCCGCCCCGGTGTGCAGCGGCCGCTCGATGGAGTACTTGGCGGACTTGTAGCGCAGCACGGTCATCGCCGCGTCGACGTCGGCGCGGCCACGGGCCTGCACCGAGACGTCCAGGAACTGCCCCGCGATCACCTCGGTGCGCGTGTGGTCCAGCACGTCGAGGGCTGCGAGCACCCGCTCGGCGGGCAGGCCGCACGTGCGCAGCAGCTCGTCGGCCCAGGCCAGGAGCAGGTCGCCCAGCAGGACCGCCGCGGCGGCGCCGTACTGCTCGGGGTCGCCGCGCCAGCCCCGCCCGCCGTCGGCGGCCCGGTGCTCGGCCTCGAACGCCCGGTGGGTCGCGGGCCGGCCGCGACGGGTGTCGGAGGCGTCCATCAGGTCGTCGTGCACGAGGGCGCTGGCGTGCAGCAGCTCCAGGCTCGCGCACGCCCGGGCGAGGGCGTCCTCGTCGTCGGTCCGCGCGGGGGACACGGCCTGGTGGCCCCACCAGCAGAACGCGGCACGCAGCCGCTTGCCGCCCGAGACGCTGGCACGCGCCTCGGCCAGCAGCCGCGCGGCGTCGGGTCCCAGGGGCTCCAACCGCCCGGCCTGGGTGTCGAGGAAGTCGTCCAGCGCCCGCTGCACGCGGGTCCGGAAGGGCGTCGCGTCCCAGGTCACGTCCGCACCCTAGTCGGCACGCCCGCGCAGGAGCCGATGGGTGGACGGCGCCGGTCCGGTGGGGCCGTCCCCCGTACGCTCGACGTCATGAGCATCGGGCGTGGACGCTCCCTGCGGGAGGTCGTGGAGGCGGGGGAGAAGTCCTTCTCCTTCGAGTTCTTCCCGCCCAAGGACGAGGCCGGCGAGGCGCAGCTGTGGGACGCCGTGCGTGCCCTGGAGCCCTACCGCCCGACCTTCGTCTCGGTCACCTACGGCGCCGGCGGCTCCAGCCGCGGCACGACCGTGCGGGTCACGCGCCGGATCGCGCAGGAGACCTCGATGCTGCCGATGGCCCACCTCACGTGCGTCGGCCACACGCGCGCCGAGCTGGAGGCGGTGCTCGACGAGTACGCCGCCGCCGGGGTGCACCACGTGATGGCGCTGCGCGGCGACCCGGAGGGTGGCCCCCGTGCCGACTGGACCCCGACCGAGGGCGGGCTGACCTACGCCACCGAGCTGGTCGAGCTGGTGGCCGCACGGGGCGAGTTCCGGATCGGTGTCGCCGCCTTCCCCGAGCGCCACCCCGCCTCGCCGTCGCTGGACCACGACGCCGACGTGCTCGCGGCCAAGGCGCGCGCGGGTGCGGAGTTCGCCGTCACCCAGATGTTCTTCCGCGCCGAGGACTACGTCTCCCTGGTGGAGCGCGTCCGGGCGCGCGGCGTCGACCTGCCGATCCTCCCGGGCATCATGCCGATCCTGAACCTCGCCGCGATCCGCCGGCAGGGCGAGCTGATCGGCACCGACGTGCCCGAGGAGGTCGTCTCGCGGATCGCCGCCCACGAGGGCGACGCCGTCTCGATGCGCGCCGAGGGCATCGCCCTGGCCGCCGAGCTGTGCCAGGACCTGCTCGACGCCGGCGCGCCGGGTCTGCACTTCTACACGCTCAACCGTTCCAAGGCGACGCTGGAGATCTTCGAGAAGCTCGACGTCAGCCCCTGAGCCGCGGGAGCGCCGCCGGGAGCTCTCAGGCGGGGCCGATCCGCTCGGCCACCAGCGCGGCCGACAGCCCGACGAACGGCAGGCCCGACCCGGGGGTCGCGTGGGCGCCGACCGCGTGGAGGTGGAAGACCGGCGTGTCCGGGCCCAGCCGGGCGCGGACCGTGCCGCGACCCTGCCACAGCACGCCCAGCGGCGAGCCCGACCACGCCTCGACCTGCTGGCGGGGGGAGCGGTCGACCCGGTGCACCACGTGGTCGCGGAGGTCCAGACGTGCCCGTGCCAGCGCGCGCAGCACGTCCTCGGCGAGCCTGCCGCGCCCGTGCACCGTCCAGGCGTGCCGGCCCTCGGGCGCCGTGCCGCCGGTCCGCACGACCAGCATCGGGTCCCCGTGCAGCACCACCTCGTGCGGCAGCTGCGGCACCTCGCCCTCCAGACCGAGGTGGCAGGTGACCGGTGGGATGGCCGGCATCGTCCGCTCCACCAGCCGGGCCAGCGCCGGCAGGGCCCGCGGGTCGATCGCGCAGACCACCTCGTCGGCGTCGAGGTCACCGGCCGAGGTGCGCACCCCGACCGCACGCCCCTCACGGACCACCACGTCCAGGGCGCGGGTGCCCAGCAGCACCTCCACCTTGCGGGTGGTCAGGCGGGCGCCGAGGACCTCGCCCAGCCGGGCCATGCCCCCGGGGACGGTCCAGGCCCCGAAGCGCTGCTCCAGGAAGGCGACCAGGCCCATCCAGGCCGGCACGTTGCGCAGCTCGTGGCCGTCGGCGAGGAACGGGTAGGCCGCCACCTCGCGCTGCCGCTCGTCGCGGAACGTCCGCCGCAGCCGCTTGTGCAGCATCTCGCGGGAGTCCAGTCGCTGCCGGACCTGCGCGGGCAGTGCCGTGCGGTTCCAGGGGTGCTCGAAGTAGTGGTGGCGCAGCACCTCCCAGTCCTCGGTGAAGGAGTCGACGTGGTCGGTCCAACGCTGCCCGAGGCCGGGCTCGAGGGCGTCCCACGCCCGCAGCTGGCCGGCGCGTGCAGAGGGCAGCGACAGGGTGGTGTCGTCCTCGAAGCGGTGCTCGCGCAGCAGCTCCAGCGGCTCCAGCTCCAGCTCGCGCTCCAGCGGGCGACCGGTCTTGCGGAACAGGTCGCGCACGACCGCGGGCAGCAGGGTGTGGGTCGGCCCGGCGTCCCAGGTGAAACCCTCCTCGCTGATCGAGCCGAGCGCCCCGCCCAGGCTGGTCGCCCGCTCGACCAGCACCACCTGGTGCCCGGTCTTGGCCAGCCGTGCGGCCACGGCCATCCCGCCGAAGCCGCCACCCAGGACGACGACGCGGCTCACGCCGACGCCTCGGGTCCGACCTCGACCTCGCGGGCACCCGTGAGGGCCAGGAGCTCGGCGTACGTCGTGGAGAAGACCGCGGCCGGGTGGCCGGCCGCCGCCCAGACGACCTCGTGGTCGGCCAGGGCGCGGTCGAGGTAGGTCGGCACGGGGGAGGGGTGCGCGAGGGGGGACACACCGCCGATGACCTGGCCGGTGTGCTCGCGGACGAAGTGGGGCGAGGCACGGCGCAGCCGGGGCACGCCGATCCGCGCGGCGGTGGCGGCCGTGTCGACGCGGTGGGAGCCCGAGGTGAGGACCAGGACCGGGCCGTCGCCGGTGTCGAAGACCAGGCTGTTGGCGATCGCGCCCACCTCGCACCCCAGCGCCTCGGCGGCCAGCGCGGCCGTGTGCACGGCGTCGGGGAGCACCACGATCCGGCCCGTCCCGCCCAGCCGGCGGTGCTCGGCACGGAACCGCTCCACCCCGGGGTGGTCGGCTGCCGCCGCGGCCGCCGCGTCGGGGGGCTCGGGGGAGAGGGGCTCGGCAGGCATGGGTCAGACCCTAGGAGGAGGAACGGGCGGGACGGCAGGTGGTCCGCCGAGGTCGTAGAGTCGGGGCGTGAGCAGCGACGTGGACGCGAGGGTCGAGGACGCACCGACCGGGACGACGACCGCGCACCGGGTCTCCCTCTGGTTGCTCGGTGCGGTCCTGGCGCTCGGGCTGCTGACGGTCGCCCTGGTGGGCCTGCTGCGCGAGCAGATGGTGCTCAACTGGGCCGAGGGCCACCGGCAGGCGCGCGAGATCGTCGCCCAGCGTGGTCTGGACTACCTCATGGACGAGCGACCGATCGCGGTGCCGCAGTTCTTCGCCGTCTCCGCGGTGCTCTACCTCACCGTGGCCTCCCTCGTGGCGGTGCTCGCGATGTTCTACGCCAACGGCCACCACTGGGCCCGGGTCTGCCTGACCGTGCTGCTGGTCATGACCGTGATCGCGACCGGCTCGGGCCTGCGGGTCGATCCGCCGCTGACCTTCTCGGTGCTGAGCGTCCTGGGCATCGTGCTGGTGGTGGCGCTGCTCGTGGCCATGTGGCACCCGCGCACCACCGACCACCTGCGCGCCACCCGCGCCCGGGTCGACTCCGGCGCCGTCTGAGCCCGGACCTGGGCTGAGCGCACCGGCGAGCCCGGGGAGGCCTAGCCGGCGCGGTGCTGCAGCAGCCCCGGGCTGAGGGTGCCGACCGGGTGCGGCACCAGGCCGAGGGCCTGCTCGACCACCGCGAGGAAGCGGTCGGCGTCGCGGACCAGGTCGTCGGCCTCGCGCTCGGTGACGGCCCGTCGCGACCCCGCCTCGGCCGCGGCGCGCTTGGCCGCGCCGGCGGAGAAGAAGCCGGCCCACTCCGCCATCTCGGGGGCGACCTCGGCCAGCAGGACCCAGGCGTTCTTCTGCCGCTTCCCACGGGTCGGCTGGGGCCGGGCCCGTGCGGCCAGCAGCGCGGCGGCCGCACGCAGGGCTGCGACGTGGGCGCAGGCGTAGCGGGTGGGGACGTCGCGGGTGCCCATCGCCTCGGCCAGCGACTCCGCGGAGCGGGCGAGGTAGGAGTGGGTCGTCGCCGGCAGCACGTGCGGCGCGTAGGTCGGGTGCGTGGTCATCGGGGCTCCTCGGGTGGGATCGGGGTGGGGTGTGGTCGGCGGGTCTGGTCGTCGGGCCCGACCTGGGTGGTCCGGCCGGGGGCTCGGCCGGGGTGCTCAGTCGGTGCAGCCCACGAGCTGCCACCGGTCCTCGACGGGGTCGTGACACAGGTCGAAGGTGCCGGGACCGACGCCCCCGGCCGGGCCGCGGCCGGCCTCCACCCGCCACAGCCGCCGCTCGCCGAGCAGCTCCTCGAGGGTCGTGCCGCCCGGCTGCTGGCTCGGCTGTGGAGAGGGGTCCTCGGAGCCGAGGACGGCCCGGACCCCGCCGTGCTGCCACCACGCGCCGGTCTCCACCCAGTGCGCGAGCACCCCGCGCACCTTCCACAGCCGTCCGCGCCACAGGAACTGGACCGGACCCTCCTCGGGCCAGTCCGCGACCGGTCCGCGCCGCACCTCCACGGGCTCGTCGTAACGTCGCACCACGCACCTCCTCCGCACCTCGGGTCGAACAGTGGATCGAACACGTGTTCGACCACGGTGACGACGGTACTCCCGACCTCCGACAGTCCGTCAAGCACGTGACGGCCTCGTGGCGACCTCTTGACGACCGGCCGTGCCGAGGGGCTATGGTGACGCCTTCTTCGAACACGTGTTCGACGGATCGAGCCGGTGCTGGACCGGGGTCGGTCCGTGCCGACCGGGTGCGAGGAGTGCCGTGTCCGGGGTCGAGACCGATGCGAGAGGTGTGCCGTGCCCGACCCCTTTCCCCACCTCCACGTGGCCTCCGGCTACTCCCTGCGCCACGGCGCCTCCCTGCCGCCACGGCTGGTGGAGCGCGCCGTCGAGCACGGCATGGACGTCCTGGCCCTCACCGACCGCGACGGGGTCTACGGCGCGGTCAAGTTCGCCAAGGCCTGCCTGGCCGCGGGCATCGCCCCGGTCCTCGGGGTCGACCTCGCCCACCAGCCCGGGGGAGCGGGCCCGGGTCCCGGCGTCCTGGCCCCCTCGCCCCGACCTCGTACGCCGGTGCGCGGCGGTGCCTTCCGCGACCCGCGGCTGCCCCGCGTCACGGTCCTGGCGCACGCCGCCGGGCCCGGCGGTGGACGGGGCGGCTGGGCGGCGCTGTGCCGGCTGCTCTCGGCCACCCACCTGGCCGGTGAGCGCGGCACGCCGATGCTCGACCCCGACGACCCGGAGGTCGCGGGCCTGCTGGTCTCCGGCGACCTAGTGGTCCTGCTGGGCCCCGGCTCCCTGCTGGGCCCGGCGGTGGTGGAGCGGCGCGACGACCTGGTCCGGGCCGAGCTGGCCCGCTGGCGCGGCCGCGTGCCCCGGGGCTGCCTGCAGGTCGAGCTGGTCTCCCACCGCACGCCCGGCAGCGCGGCGCACGCCGCCCGCCTCGCCCAGATCGCCGCGGAGGTGGGCCTGCCCACGGTCCTGACCAACCAGGTGCGCTACGCCGAGCGCCGCGACGCCCTCACCGTCGACGTCCTCGACGCCGCCCGCCGGCTGGTCGCGCTCGACCGGCGCCACGTCGACCGCGCCAACGCCGAGGGGCACCTGAAGTCCGGTCCCGAGATGCGCCTGGTCGCCGAGGAGGTCGCCCGGGCCGCCGGCGGCGGCCCGGCCGAGGCGGCCCGGCTGCTGGCGCGCACCCGTGCCCTGGCCGAGCGCTGCGCCCTCGACCCGGCCTCCGACCTCGGCCTGGGGGAGGTGCACTTCCCGGAGTTCGAGCTCGCGCGAGGGCAGGGCGAGGCGTCCCGGGGCCCGGCCGCTGACGCGGACACGCTCCTGCGGGTCCGCTGCGAGGCAGCGATCGGCGGCCGCTACGGCAGCAGCGGGCTGCAGGTGGTGTGGAAGCGGCTCGACGACGAGCTCGCCACGATCCGCGAGCTCGGCTACGCGTCGTACTTCCTCACCGTCGGCGACGTCACCGACCTCATCCGCGACCTCGGGGTCCGGGTGGCCGCGCGCGGCTCGGGCGCGGGCAGCCTGGTCAACTACCTGCTGGGGATCTCCGGGGTCGACCCGATCCGCCACCAGCTGCTCATGGAGCGCTTCCTCTCCCCGCTGCGCCAGGCGCTGCCCGACATCGACGTCGACGTGGAGTCCGCGCGCCGCACCGAGGTCTACGAGGCGATCCTCGACCGCTACGGCGGCGAGCGCTGCGTGTGCGTCTCGATGATGGACACCTACCGCGTCCGACACGCCGTCCGCGACGTCGGTGCCGCCCTCGGGATGCCGCCGCTGGAGACCGACGCGATCGCCAAGGCCTTCCCGCACATCCGTGCCCGCGACGCCCGCACCGCCCTGCGCGAGCTGCCCGAGCTGCGCGCCGGCGGGCTCGGCGAGGAGCGGCTGGACCTGATGTTCTCCCTGGTCGAGCGGCTCGACGGGCTGCCGCGCCACGTCGCGGTCCACCCGTGCGGGGTGCTGCTCTCCGACGCCACGCTGCTGGACCGCACCCCGGTCGAGGCGTCCTACGCCGGCTTCCCGATGAGCCAGTTCGACAAGGACGACGTCGAGGACCTCGGCCTGCTCAAGCTCGACGTGCTGGGGATCCGGATGCAGTCCTCGATGGCGCACGCGGTGGCCGAGATCCGCCGGGTCGAGGGGGTGGAGGTCGACCTCGACGACGAGACGCAGGTCCCGCACGACGACCCGGCGACCTACGAGATGGTCTCGACCGCCCGCACCCTCGGGATCTTCCAGATCGAGTCCCCGGGCCAGCGCGAGCTGGTCGGCAAGTCCGGCATCGAGAGCTTCGAGGACGTCATCACCGACATCTCGCTCTTCCGCCCCGGGCCGGTCAAGAGCGACATGATCACCCCCTACCTCGAGGTCAAGCAGGGTTGGCGGCCCGCGCGCTACCTCCACGAGGACCTGCGCCCGATCCTCGGCCCGACCCACGGTGTCGTGGTCTTCCACGAGCAGGTCATCGAGATCATCGGCTGCTTCGCCGGTGTCACGTTCGCGCAGGCCGACGAGCGGCGCCGGGCGCTGGGCAGCCGCGAGGGCATGCTCGACACCAAGGTCTGGTTCTTCCCCCGTGCGCTGGGCCGCGGCTACCCGCTCCACGTCGTGGAGGAGGTGTGGTCGGTGCTGGAGGCCTTCGCCTCCTTCGGCTTCTGCAAGGCCCACGCCGCGGCCTTCGCGCTGCCGACCTTCCAGTCGGCCTGGCTCAAGGCGCACTGGCCGGCGCACTTCCTGGCCGGGGTGCTGACCCACGACCCGGGGATGTACCCCAAGCGGCTCATCCTCGAGGACGCCCGCCACTGCGGCATCGAGGTCCTGCCCCTCGACGTCGCCGCCAGCGGCAAGGAGTACTCCGTGGAGGTGGTCGAGGAGGGCGAGGGTCCCGGTCCGACCGCGCCGTGGTGGCGCGATCCCGACGGGGACCGGGGGTCCGGGGGCGGAGCCCCTGGTGGACGTGAGCGTGGGGACCGGGGGTCCGGGGGCGGAGCCCCTGGTGGGGGGTCCACGGGGGGCGGAGCCCCCCGTGTGTGGGGGATCAGGCTGGCGCTCTCGGAGGTCAAGGGCATCAGCGAGGCCGAGGTCGACCGGATCGTCGCGGCCCGGCCTTACCACTCCCTCACCGACTTCTGGCACCGCGCGCGGGTCTCGCGCCCCGTGGTGGAGCGGCTGGTGCTGGCCGGTGCGTTCGACTCGACCTACGGCCTGGGGGCCGCCCCCGACGGGGGAGAGGTACGCCGCCGCGGCACCGTCACCCGGCGCGACCTGCTGCTCCAGGTCGCCGAGCTCGACCGGCACGGCCGCGCCCTCGAGCGGGCCGCGGCCCGGGGCCGGGGCCGTCCGCGCTCGAGCGGGCGCACCCGGGCCCAGCAGGTCGCGCAGGCGGCTGCGGCCCGCAACAGCACCGACGCCGACGTGCGAGACCGGCAGCGGGAGGCCGAGCCGGTCGGCGAGCGCGACCTGCGCGGCGACCGGCGCCCCGACGACGTGGGGGCAGCCGGTCCGGCAGCCGGTCCGGTCGGGGGCCCCACGGGCATCTGGGGCCGCTCGCTGGCCCAGGCCCGCACCGCCCCGGTGCCCGAGCCGGTGGAGTCGGTGCAGCTGGCCCTCGACCTCGGCGACGCGCCGGGGGAGGGCGAGGTCTCCGGGCTGCCGGAGATGAGTGCCGAGGAGCGGATGCGCGCGGAGCTGGAGATCCTCGGCCTCGACGCCAGCCGGCACGTGGTCGACACCTACGGCCCGTTCCTCGACGCGCTCGGGGTGACCCGCAGCCGCGACCTGCTGGGGCAGCGCAGCAAGGCCGAGCTGCTGGTGGCCGGGGTCAAGGTCGCGACCCAGACCCCGCCGATCCGCTCGGGCAGGCGGGTCGTCTTCCTGACCCTCGACGACGGCACCGGCCCGGTCGACGCGACCTTCTTCGAGGACGCCCAGGGCCCGTACGCCGCCACGGTCTTCCACTCCTGGCTGCTGCTGGTGCGCGGGGAGCTGCGGCGCACCGGCCACCGGGGGGTCTCGCTGCGCGCCACCGGCTGCTGGGAGCTGCCGGTCCTGCACCGGACCTGGCGCGAGGAAGGGGTCGAGGCGGTGCGGGCGGCCATGGCGGTGGTGCCCGAGGGCTTCGGCGGGGTCGGTGTCGAGCTGGCCGGGCCGGGGGCGGCCGAGAGCCGCGCGAGCCGGCCGGTGATGGCGCGCCCGCAGACCTTCGGCGACGCCGAGGACGCCGGGCGCCCCACCGCGGGCGGCATGGGCCAGCGCCGGGTGCTGGTGCACTCCAGCGGGTTCAAGCAGTCGCCGTACTCCGACATCAAGCCGGCCGGCGACGACACCCGCGACGTCGCCCGCAAGCTGTGGCACCGCAGCCCCGGGAGCCCGGGGTGAGTCCCCGACGTCGTGCGCCGGCAGTGGCGAGCCACGCCCTAGGGTGGGTCCCATGTCTGGGGCCAGCAGCGAGCAGCGTCGCAACGTCCGCACCGCCGTGGTGTGGGACGACCTGCAGGAGATGCTCGGCGGTGACGGGGGGTCAGCCCCGCTCGACGTCCTCGACATCGGCGGCGGCACCGGTGTCTCCGCGGTCCGGGTCGCCGGCCTGGGCCACCGGGTCACCGTGGTCGACCCCAGCCCCGACGCCCTGGCCTCCCTCGGCCGGCGTGCCCGCGAGGAGGGCGTGGAGGTGGTCGCGCACCAGGGCGACCTGTCCGCGCTGCTCGCGCCGGAGGGGCCGGTCGCTCCCGGCAGTGCCGACCTGGTGCTGTGCCACGGGGTGCTGGAGCACGTCCCCGACCCCGCCGCCGCCCTCGGCACCCTGCGCGAGGTGCTGCGTCCTGGCGGCACCCTCTCGCTCCTGGTCGCCCAGCGGCACGCGGCGGTGCTGGCTCGGGCCATGGCCGGCCACTTCGGCCAGGCGCTCGCCCTGCTCGACCCCGGCTCGCCCGAGGCCGGCGGCGGCCGCGCCGGTCGACGCTTCACCCACGACGAGGTCGCCGCGCTGCTCGACGGCGCCGGTCTCGAGCTGCTCTCGGTGCACGGGGTGCGGGTCTTCGCCGACCTCGTCCCCGGCTCCCTGCTCGACCTCGAGCCCGGTGCCACCGCGGCCCTGCTCGAGCTCGAGACCGCCGTGGCGACCCGTCCGGAGTACCTCCCCCTCGCCACGCAGCTGCACCTGCTCGCCCGCGCCTGAGGACCGCCGAGGCGTCAGCTCCGCACCCTCGAGGCGTCAGTTCCGCATCCTCGAGACGTCACCTCCGCACCTGCGGGGTCGGCCCCTGCGGGGTCGGCGATGACCGACACCCCGATCCTGCACGTCGACATGGACGCCTTCTACGCCTCCGTCGCGACCCGGGACCGTCCCGACCTGCAGCAGGTCCCGGTCGTCGTCGGTGGTGGGCACCGGGGCGTGGTGCTCTCGGCCAACTACCTCGCACGCGAGCACGGGGTGCGCTCGGGGATGCCCTCGGCGCGCGCCCGTCGGCTGTGCCCGCAGGCGGTGACGATCAGTCCCGACCACGAGGTCTTCGGCACCGTCTCGGCCGCCGTCGTCGAGACCTTCCGCCGGGTGACCCCGCTGGTGGAGGTGGTCTCCCTGGACGAGGCCTTCCTCGACGTCCGGGGGTCCGTGCGCCGCTGGGGGCCGCCCGAGCAGATCGCGGAGGACCTCCGCGCGACGATCCACGACGAGCAGGGCATCACCTGCTCGGTCGGGGTCGCGGCCTCGGTCTCGGTGGCGAAGCTGGCCAGCCGCCGGGCCAAGCCCGACGGTGTGGTGGTGGTGCCACCGGAGCGGGTCACCACGTTCCTGCACCCCCTCGACGTGGGGGAGCTGTACGGCGTGGGGGAGAAGACCCGGGCGATGCTGCACCGCCTGGGCCTGGTCACCGTGGGCGACGTCGCCCACACCCCGTTGCGCACGCTGCAGCGCGCGGTCGGACAGGCACTGGGCCGGCACCTGCACGAGCTCGCCTGGGGGCTGGACCGGCGTGAGGTCGTCGCCCGCCGGGCGCCGGCCTTCGGGCTCGGCGGGGGCGACCCCGACAAGTCGATGGGCGCCCAGGAGACCTTCGGCCGCGACGTCGACGACCGCGAGGTGGTGCTGCGCGAGCTGCTCGCGCTGACCGCGAAGGTCGCCCACCGGATGCGGGTCGCCGGGGTCGCGGGGCGCACGGTGACGCTCACGGTCCGCTTCGCCGACTTCACCACCCTCACCCGGTCCCGCACCTGCCCGGAGGCCACCGACGTCACCCAGGAGATCTACCGCACCGCGGTGGGCCTCTACGACGCCCTGGGCCTGCAGCGGGCCCGGCTGCGGCTGGTCGGGGTCCGGGTGGAGGGACTGGTGCCGCGCAGCACCGTCCACCACCAGCAGGTGCTGGGGGAGCGGGAGCACGGCTGGCCCGAGGCCGACCGCGCCGTGGACCGGGCCACCCGACGCTTCGGCAGTGCCGCGGTGCGCCCGGCCAGCCTGCTCGGGTGAGGTGCCGGTCGGGACCTCTGGCCCAAATTCGACGCATCCCTACCGTGCACGCCGAGGCCTGCCTAGACTTGCCGCAGGCCTGTGGGGCCGTCACGGAGACGCGAGCAACCTGGAGGAACCGTGCCACTCTCGGAAGAGGAGCTGCGACTGCTCGAGCAGATGGAGCGCGCCCTCTCCGAGGAGGATCCCAAGTTCGTCTCCACCCTGCGAGGCACCTCGCTGCGCAAGGCCGCGCGGCGACGCGCCGTGCTCGCCGGGGTCGTCTTCGTCCTCGGCATCGTGCTCCTGATGACCGGTGCGGTCATCAACCTGTGGCCCGTCGGCCTCGCCGGCTTCGTGGTCATGCTCGGCTCCGCCACGCTCGGCCTCAACTCCCTGCGCGGCCAGGCCCAGGCCGCTCCCGCTCCCGCCGCCCCGGCCGGTCGTGCCGCCGGGTCGGGCTTCACCGTCATCGACGGCGGCCGCCGCGGTCGCGCCGGCAAGGCCAAGGGTCGCCCCCGCTCCAACGGCTCCTTCATGGAGCGCGTCGAGGAGCGGTGGCGCCGTCGCCGCGAGGAGAACGGCGGCTTCTGACGAGCGCCGGTGACCGGCGACGGAGGTCGCCGGCAATCGAGTGAGCCCGAGCGGGCGCGCGGCTGAGGGACGGAGCCGCGACCGCCTGTCGAGACCCAGGCCGTGCCGGGCCGGAATCAGCGGGCCTGGTCGACGAGCTCTCGCTCGACCGCGGGCGCCGCGTCCCCGCCGGCGACCCGTGTCGGACGCAGCAGCGTCCGCGGCGCCCACGCCGCCCTGCGTCGTACGCCGTCGGCGGCCGTGGCCCGCAGGCCGGCCAGCACCGCAACACCCAGCGGCTCCCAGTCACCGGCGGTCGCGGTGCCCCCGGCGCGGGAGTAGCGCGACCGCTCCAGCGCGACGACCAGGGCCTCCAGCGCCGCGACGGACTCCTGCGAGCCGGCCAGGTGCGGCTGCAGCCCGCTCGCGGTCTCCCGCGGCGAGCGGCCCTCGGGCCACGGCACCCCGAGGTCGAGGGCGCTGTCGCGCAGCTCGGCCCACACGTGCTCGGGGCCTCCGGCCAGCCGCTGACGACGCCGACGGTCCCGCCAGGCCCGGGGGCTGACGGCGAGCCCGACGAGCAGCAGGAGCGCGGCGGTCCAGGCCAGCACGGTGCCGACCCACGACGGCACGCCGCCGGTCTCGGTGGCGGACCCGGTCCCGGCCTCCGGGGTCTCGGTGGGCTCCGCGCTCGGCTCCTCGTCGGCCGGGCCGCCGGGGGCCGCGGTGTCGTCCTGGGGGCGTCCGCCGGGGGTGATCGGCTCCTCGACCGGACCGTCGACGCTCTGTCGGGTGTAGGTCGGCACGCCGCTGGCGCGGTCGGCAGGCGTGGGCTCGAAGCGCACCCAGCCGGCGCCGGCGATGAAGAGCTCGGGCCAGGCGTGCAGGTCGTAGGCGGAGTACTCGAAGACCCCGCGCTCGACCTCGTCGGGGACGAGGAAGCCGACCGCGACCCGCGCGGGGATGCCGAGCTGGCGCGCCATCACGGCCATGGCCGCGGCGAACTGCTCGCAGTAGCCGACCCGACCCCCCTCGTCGGTGGAGAGGAAGGAGACCAGGTCGTCGGTGCCGTTGCCGGGCGGCACCTGGTCCAAGGAGTAGGTGAAGTTCTCGCGGAACCAGTCCTGCAGCGCGACCGCCTTCTCGAAGCGGGTCGGGGCGGAGGCGGTCACGTCATTGGCCAGCTGCCGGATGATCGCCGGCATGTCCGGGGGCAGCTCGGTGAAGTCCGCGGAGACCTGGCCGGCGGAGGTGCCGGCGTCGGCCAGCTCCTGGGCGGAGAGGTCGAGCTGCACCCCGGTCATGGAGTAGCGCAGCCCGGAGGTGTCCAGGTCGTCGTCGGCGGCCAGGAAGTCCATCGTCTCGACGTCGTAGCGCCAGTCGCCGTCGGCGCGCACGGTGGTGACCGGCGCCATCGTCGGCAGCCAGGTGGAGCGGAAGTCCTCCAGCACCTCGACGTCGTAGTCGAAGGTGGTGCGCGGCACGTCGGGGTCGACCCCGGTGAGGTCGGGCACGCGTCCCTCGGGCCGGTTCTCGGTGGGGATCTCCCGGTCCCCGGAGCTCCACTCGTTGGCCGTGAAGCGCGAGAGCACCGAGATCCGCAGGTACGACGGGTCGGGGTCGTTGGTGCGCATCCGCAGCAGCGGGACGTCCTGGCCGCGGTTGAGGTCGCGGCGCAGGTCGACCATGGGGTTCTCGATCTCGATGCCGTCCCCGCCACCGGTGCCGCGGCCGATGTCGAGCAGCTGCACGTCCAGGGTCGGGATCGCCAGCGGCACCACCACGGCCAGCGCCGTCGCGGTCAGGCCGACCGTGGCCGCGCCCAGGCGCACACCGGCGCTCTGCAGCGCCGGGGCGCTCGCGGTGCGGTCCTCGCCGTCGAGGGCCCGGCCCCACCGGCCGACCGTGGCGGCCTCCTGTCGGAAGAGCAGGACGAGGAACCCCAGCGCCGAGAGCGCGAAGACCCACCACGTGAGCTCGGTGCCGACCAGGCCGACGGGCAGGCTGTAGATCGTCAGCAGGGGGATGCCCGCGAGCGGGGTGCGTCGCAGGCCGGCGGCGAGGAGGTCCACCAGGAGCAGGCACAGCAGACCGCCACCGATGAGCAGGGGGGCGACGTCGGCCTCCGACGTGGGGACCGGCGGGGCGAAGGCCTGGGCGCCCTCGACCGCGAGGTCGACCGCGGCCCGCAGGTCGGTCCAGGCGCCGCCGATGGGCACCGGCGAGCCGCTCACGGCGTAGCTGGCGACCATCCCGCCGAGCAGGGTCTGCAGCAGCAGGACCCCACCGGTGCCGATGCGTGCGGCGCGGCCGAGCCCGCCGACGCCGGCGACGACGACCGCCAGGACGACCAGCGGGACCAGGAAGGTGGCGGGCCGGTCGGTGAAGCCGCGCCAGGACAGCAGCGTCACCCACGTCGTGGCGGCCGCGAAGCCGGCGGTGGTGAGGGCGGCCCCCGGGCTCGGGGCGGGCCGGCTCATCGCCCGACCCCGGTGCCGACGCGGTTGCCGAGCTCCTGCCACGCCGGGTCCAGCGCGTCCTGGGGGCCGAGCGCCACCGCGCGCCAGCCCTGGGAGGCCAGCAGCGGCGCGGCCGAGCCTGTGGGGCGGCCGGTCCAGGCGTCGACGTCCAGGGCGATGGCCAGCGGCGTGGCGGTATGGGACTGCATCCGGCGCAGCACGGGGGCATCGGCCTCGCCGATCGCCCCGAGGACGGCGACCACGAGGCCGCCGTGCCCGGGCTCGGAGAGCCAGCGGGCGTCCAACCGGGCCGCGCTGGTGGGCTGCAGGACGGCGAGGGACTCCAGCAGGGGAGCGGTGTTGCGGTCGGCGTCGCGGTCGTGCCAGAGCGCGTGCTCGGCCGCGTCGGCGGTGACCAGGCGCACCTGGTAGCCGCGGTGGGCCAGGTGGGTGGCGACCGAGGCGGCGACGCTGACCGCCGTCTCGAGGGAGGAGGCCGGCCCCTGGCCGCGGTGGGCCTCGGCCCGGTTGTCGACCACGATCGTGGCCCGCGCCTGCCACGGTTGCTCCTCGCGCCGGACCATGAGCTCGCCCATGCGTGCCGAGGAGCGCCAGTGGACCCGGCGCAGGTCGTCGCCGCGGCGGTACTCGCGCACGGTCACGTCCTCCGCGCTGCCGGTGGCGAAGGAGCGGGGCCGCTGGTCGCCCGAGCCGTGCGAGGAGCCGGAGAGCCGCAGCGGTGAGAGCGGGACGGTCCGGGGGGTGACGGTCAGGAAGGTGGTGGTCTGGAAGGCGCGGCCGAGCTCGACCAGGCCGAACGGGTCGGTCACGCGCACCTGCATCGGCCCGATCTCGTGGCGACCGCGCAGGTCCGAGCGCACCTGGTAGGAGACCTGCCGGTGCCAGCCGCTGCGCACGCCCTCGAGCACGAACCGGGGGCGGCTGCCCAGGGCGTAGGGCACCCGGTCCTCCAGCAGCAGCACGCCGCTGGGGGTGCGGCCCTCGTTGGTCAGCGACAGCGTGACCCGGGCGGCCTGCCCGGCCGCGACCAGGCCCGGGGACACGGTGCGCACCAGCGCGAGCCGGTAGCGGCTGCGCCCCAGCAGCAGGGCGGTGACCAGGGGGAGGGCGAGGACCAGCACCCCGACGCGGGTCAGCGCCGGCTGGCCCAGCAGCACCGCACAGACCACCGCCGTCACCCCGGCCGCGACGAAGGCGCGTCCACGCACGGTCAGGCCGGCGAGTGCCTCGCGCACCTCAGTGGCTCCCGAGCGCCGGGACCACTAGGACCGCTGTCCCTCGGGCACGGCGACGCCGGCGAGGATCCGGCCGAGGACCTCCTCGGTGGTCCGGCCACCCATGGAGGCCTCCACGCTGGGCAGCAGCCGGTGGGCGAGCACCCGCTCGGCGAGGCCGGAGACGTCGTCGGGCAGCACGTAGTCACGACCCGACAGGGCGGCGTACGCCTTGGCGGCCCGCACGAGGTGGAGCGTGGCGCGCGGTGAGGCACCCAGGCTGAGCTCGGGGCTGCGCCGGGTGGCGGCGCTGATCGCGACCGCGTAGCGCTGCACCGGCTCGGAGACGTAGACATCGCCCACGATCGAGGTCAGCTTGCGCAGCTCGGCCGCGTCGGTCACCGGCTCCAGCTCGTCGAGCGGGGTGTGCGAGGTGTGGCTCTGCAGCATCGCGAGCTCGGCCGCCTCGACGGGGTAGCCGATCGAGACCCGGGCCATGAAGCGGTCCCGCTGCGCCTCGGGCAGGGCATAGGTGCCCTCCATCTCGATCGGGTTCTGCGTCGCGATGACCATGAAGGGGGAATCCAGCTGGTAGGTCGCGTTGTCGACGGTGACCTGCCGCTCCTCCATGCACTCCAGGAGCGCCGACTGGGTCTTGGGCGAGGCGCGGTTGATCTCGTCGCCCACCACGATGTTGGCGAAGACCCCGCCGGGTCGGAACTCGAAGCTGCGGGTGTCCTGGTTGAACACCGACACCCCGGTCACGTCCGAGGGCAGCAGGTCCGGCGTGAACTGGATGCGACGTACCGAGCAGTCGATGCTGCGGGCCAGTGCCTTGGACAGCATCGTCTTGCCCACGCCGGGCACGTCCTCGATCAGCAGGTGGCCCTCGGCCAGGAGCACGACGAGGGTCGCGGACACGACCTCCGGCTTGCCCTCGATGACCTTCTCGATGTTGGCCCGGACCCGGTCGGCGACGCGGGCGAGCGTCTCCAGGTCGGCACCGTCGGTGCTGGGTGCTGCCACGGCTGGGTCCTCCCGATGGGTCGTCGCGCCTCGCTCCACCGTAGGCGGTTGCGGCAAGGGCAACGTAGCGGCCGCGGTGCGCAGGGCTGTGACGCGCGGGGTCACGGGTTGGTTGCGATCCGGCGCCGGGGGTTCGTGTGCGAGGGGCTCGGGACCGGCGTCGGCGGCCGCGGCCCTGTCGTCGCTGGGGGAGCGGGACGGAAGAGGGGAGCGGGATGGCGGCGGGGGGAGCGACGTGGGGCAAAAGGGGGTGGAAGGTGGTTGACGGTGGAGCAATGTGGAGTAGGGTGGGGGAAAGTGGAGGAGCCAGGAGGTTCCTGACCGTCAGCGGAGGTGCCCCGTGTTCTTCATGGGCACGTACACGCCGAAGCTCGACGAGAAGGGCCGCCTCTTCCTCCCCGCCAAGTTCAGGGACGCGCTTGCGGAGGGCCTCGTGATCACCCAGGGACAGGACAACTGCCTCACGGTGTGGCCCGAGCAGACGTTCATGGCCGAGGCGGCGCGCGCCCAGGCGACGCCCATGACCAACAAGGACGCCCGCGACTACCGCCGTGTGCTCTTCGCGGGGGCCGAGCAGGGCACGCCGGACAAGCAGGGACGCATCGGCATCCCGACCTTCCTGCGCGCCAGCGCCGGTCTCGAGCGCGACGTCGTCGTGGTCGGGGTCGGGGACCGCGTGGAGATCTGGGCGCCGCAGCGCTGGGAGGAGTACTCCTCCGGGGCGCAGGCCAAGTTCGCCGAGCTCGACGAGTCGAGTGGCGAGTAGTCCCCACCGGCGCTCCACCCACGCTCCACCAGCAGGACCAGCAGGACCCCCGAGCCGCACGGCACGGACGCACCAACTGAACAACGGGACACCGCAGGGCCTGGTCTCGGCCCGCTCCACCCTTCCTTCTGCGACACCTTCCCCGGCCGCAGACGGACCGTCTCTGGGACACCTTCCCCGGCCCCAGATCACGAGCACACGGAGCGGGCAGGGACCAGGCCCGGCGGGATCCCGCAGCAGAGCAGCACCGCAGAGCAGCACCGCAACCGCCACAGCAGCAACCACACGAACGGGTCGAGACCATGAGCAGCACGCACGCGCCCACGCCGGCGCCGGCCGCCGAGAGGCGGGTCCGTCACCAGGCCCGCGACGCGGCGACGCTCATGGTCTTCTCGCTCGCGACGTCCGTGGGGGCTGCCACCGCGCTGGCGCTGCTCTCGAGCCTGGGCCGCTGACGTGCCGGCCCCCCTGCACGTCCCGGTGCTGCTCGACCGGGTCGTGGCACTGCTGGCACCCGCGCTGGAGCGCGACGAGGACCGCACGGCCGGTCGTGAGCGGGTGCTCGTCGACTGCACCCTCGGCCTCGGCGGCCACTCCGAGGCGGTCCTGGTCCGCCTCCCGCACAGCCGGGTCGTGGGCATCGACCGCGACCCCCAGGCCCTCGCCCTCGCCGGCGAGCGGTTGGCCCCCTTCGGCGACCGCTTCACCGGCGTGCACGCGGTGTACGACGAGATCCCCGACGTCCTCGGGGAGCTCGGCCTGCCCGAGGTGGACGCGGTCCTCTTCGACCTCGGCGTCTCCTCCATGCAGCTGGACCGCCGTGAGCGCGGCTTCGCGTACGCCGAGGACGCACCGCTCGACATGCGGATGGACGGCTCGACCGGCCCCACCGCCGCGGACGTGCTGAACACCTACTCGGTGGGCGAGCTGACGCGGGTGCTGCGCGACTACGGCGAGGAGAAGTTCGCCCGCAAGATCGCCCAGGCCGTCGTACGCCGCCGCGAGAGCGAGCCGTTCACCACCTCGGGCCCGCTCGTCGAGCTGTTGTACGCCGAGATCCCGGCCCCCGCCCGTCGTACCGGCGGTCACCCGGCCAAGCGCACCTTCCAGGCGCTGCGCATGGAGGTCAACGACGAGCTCACGGTGCTGCGCCGCGCCCTCCCGACGGCCATCGACGCGATCGGGGTCGGCGGCCGGGTCGTCGTGGAGTCCTACCACTCCCTCGAGGACCGGCTGGTCAAGCAGGCCTTCACCGCCGCCACGCGCTCCGAGGTGCCGCCCGACCTGCCGTTCGTGCCCGAGGGGAGCGAGCCGGCCCTGCGCCTGGTCACCCGCGGCAGCGAGCAGGCCGACGCGGCCGAGATCGCCGAGAACCCGCGCGCGGCCTCGGTCCGGCTCCGGGCGGTCGAGCGGGTCCGCCCGGCCGAGCGGCCCACCGGGCGCCCGACGTCGAGGTCCGGCAGCAAGCCCGGCAAGAACACCGGCAAGAACACCAGCACGTCCACCAGCAGGTCCACGAACAGGGGAGTCGCCTGATGCCCAGCCCCGCCACCCTGCGCCAGCGCGCTCCCCGTCTCGCGGGAGCCGCCGTCGAGCGGGCCCGCCTCACCGTGGTGCCCCGGGCCGAGACCCGCGCCGCCCGCCTGCCCTTCGTCTCCCTCGTCACCGTGCTGCTGCTCGGCGGCGTGGTGGGGCTGCTGCTCTTCAACACCTCGATGCAGCAGTCGGCCTTCACCGCCACCTCGCTGGAGCAGCGGGCCGCGGTGCTCTCGGCGCGCCAGGAGTCGCTCGGCATGAAGCTCGAGCAGCTGCGCGACCCCCAGGAGGTCGCCCGTCGCGCGCAGCAGCTCGGCATGCGCGTCCCGGCCGCTCCGCTGTTCCTCGACCTCTCCGACGGCTCGGTCGCCGGCGACCCCGCCGGTGCCCAGGTCCTCGCCCCCGTCCTGCTGGAGGCGAAGGCTCCGCCGCTCCCGGCGGAGCTCGCCCCCGCGACGCAGGTGGTCCGGCCGCCCGAGGGCACGCTCAGCGGTGACCGGGGCAACGGCGACGGCAACGGCAACGGCAACGGTCGGGCCGACGAGCGGGCCGGCGACCGGGCCGGCGACCGTGCCGGCGACCGTGGCAACGGCGAGGGCCGGGGTGATGGGCGTGGCGACGCGGCCAGGTCCGACCGCGGCGGTAGGAATGGGGAGGCGTCCTCGGACCGCGACCGCGGTGGCGACCGGGAGCGCCGCGACGACCGCGGGCGCTCGGGCCGCGACCGCTGACCCACCCACCTGGACCACCGCCGACCCACAGTGACCACCGGCACCACCACCGGCACCATCAAGCACCCGAGCACCCCGAGGACACCCGTGAGGACCAGTCGCTACCCGCGCCGCGGCGCTCCGCACCTGCGGTTGCGGATCGGCTTCGTGCTGATCGCGATGGTGCTCTCGGTCTTCGGTGCCCGGCTGGTGCAGCTGCAGGGGATCGACCCCGGCTCCTACGCCGCGATGGCCGCGGCCGAGAGCATGCAGGACGTCGTGCTGCCCGCCACCCGCGGTGACATCCTCGACCGCAACGGCGAGCCGCTGGCGGAGTCGGTCGACGGGCTCATGGTGATCGCCGACCCGGCGCTGGTGAACACCGACGAGGCCGGCAACGAGGTCGACCGGGCCCCGGAGCTCGCCAAGCTGCTGGCCACCAAGCTCGACGTCGACTACGTCACGACGCTGGAGCGGCTGCGCCGCACCGACACCCGCTTCCAGTACGTCGCGCGCTCGGTCCCGGCCGCCGACGCCCGTGCGGTCGTCGAGCGCGCCGCCGAGCTCGGCTTCGACGGCCTGACGACCCAGCGCGACCCGATCCGCGTCTACCCCGCCGGTGACGTCGCGGCCAACATCATCGGCTTCCTCGGCACCCCACTGGCCGACGGCACCCCCCAGCCGCTGGCCGGCTTCGAGCGCACCTTCGACGCCGAGCTCTCCGGCACCGACGGCTCGGCGCGCTACTCCGTGGCCGCGGGCCAGAAGATCCCCCTCGGCGAGCAGACGGTCGTCGAGGCCGTCGACGGCCGCGACCTGACCACCACGCTGGACCGCGAGCTGCAGTGGTACGTGCAGCGGGTCCTGCGCCAGACCGTCTACGACGCCCGTGCCGACTCCGGCGTGGCCGTGGTCATGGACTCGCGCACCGGTGAGGTCCTCAGCCTCGCCGACTTCCCGACGTACGACGCCAACGAGCCGCTCGAGGCCGACGAGGCCGACCTCGGCTCGCGGGCGATGAGCGACGTCTACGAGCCCGGGTCGGTTGAGAAGGTGCTGACCCTCGGCGCCCTCGTCGACGCCGGCCGCGTCACCCCCCGCACGCGGCTGACCGTGCCGCCGAGCCTGCAGCGCCAGGACCGTGCCATCGGTGACTGGTTCGACCACGGCACCATCAACCTGACCCTGGCCGGGGTGCTGGCGAAGTCCTCCAACATCGGCACCGTCCTGGCCGCCGACAAGTTCGAGGGCGACGAGCTGCGCGACTACCTCACGGCCTTCGGCCTCGGCGAGCCGACCGGGGTCGGCGTGCGCGGCGAGTCGCCGGGCATCGTGCCCGCCGGCTCGCTGTGGACCTCCCAGACCCAGGACCGCGTCGCCTTCGGCCAGTCGGTCTCGGTCAACGCCCTGCAGATGGCCGCCGCGATCAACACCGTCGCCAACGGCGGCGTCCGCGTCGACCCCAGCCTCGTGCGCGGCCGGGTCACCACCGACTCCGGTGAGGAGGTCGGCACCGAGACCGTCACCTCGCGCCGGGTGCTCTCCGAGGACGCTGCCCGCAAGACCATGCTCATGATGGAGCGCGTCGTCGACCCCGAGGCCGGCGTCGCCCCCGGAGCGCAGGTCCCGGGCTACCGCGTCGCGGGCAAGACCGGCACCGCGCAGCGCGCCAACTCCGAGTGCGGCTGCTACGACGGCACCTTCACCGTCTCCTTCGCCGGCTTCGCGCCGGCCGACGACCCGCGCTTCACCGTCTACGTCGTGGTCCAGAACCCGCGCAACGGCGGGGGAGGTGGCTCAGTGGCGGGTCCGGCCTTCTCGAAGATCATGGGCTACGCCCTGCGCCGGTACGCCGTCCCGCCCACCAGCACGAAGCCGTCCTCGCTCCCCGTCGAGTGGTGACGTCCGGCGTCCGTGGCGGGGCGTAGGGTCCTGGGTCCGTGACCACCGCAGACCGGACGGCTGGGCAGACCGCGGCGACGCGCCCCACGCACCCGCCCACCACCTCGTTGCGCGCGCTCGCCGCGTGGATCGAGGCCGAGCTCGGGGTCGGTGCCGAGGTGAGCGGCGAGGCCGCGCTCACCGGCATCACGCTGAGCAGCGAGCGCGTGCTGGCCGGCGACCTCTACGCCGCACTGCCGGGCGCCCGGGCCCACGGTGCCGACTTCGCCGAGCGGGCCCTGGCCGCCGGGGCCGTCGCGGTGCTGACCGATCCCGCGGGTGCCGAGCGGCTCGACCCCGGCGTGCCCCTGGTCGTCGTGCCCGACCCGCGCCGGCTCCTGGGCCGGGTCAGCGCCGAGGTCTACGGCCACCCTGCCCGTCGGCTGGTGATGGTCGGCGTCACCGGCACCCAGGGCAAGACCACCACCACCCGGCTGCTCGAGGGCGGCCTGGCCGCGGCCGGCACCGTCCCGGCGGTCGTGGGGACGGTCGGCACCCGGATCGCCGGCACCGACGTCAGGACCGCCCTGACCACCCCCGAGGCCCCCGACCTGCACGCGCTCTTCGCCCTCATGGTCGAGCGCGGTGTCGAGGTGTGCGCCATGGAGGTGTCCAGCCACGCGCTGGTGCTCGGCCGGGTCGACGGCGTCGTCTTCGACGTCGCGGTCTTCCTCAACCTCGGGCGCGACCACCTCGACTTCCACGACACCGTGGAGGAGTACTACGAGGCCAAGGCCTCGCTCTTCACCCCCGAGCGCGCCCGCCGGGCCGTGGTCTGCCTCGACGACGAGCACGGACGGCGGCTGGCGGACGAGACCACGTTGCCGCTGGCGACCTTCTCGACCGCCGGGGGAGCGGGTGCGACCTGGTCGGTCTCCGAGCTCGCGCCGGCCCCGAGCCGCACCGACTTCACCGTCCTCGCCCCCGGGGGCCGGTACGCCGCCGGCGTGCCCCTGGCCGGGGCCTACAACGTCTCCAACGCGCTGGCGGCGATCGCCGCGGCGGGCGAGGCGGGGCTCGACCCCGAGGCGGTCGCGCGGGGGATCGCCGGGCTCGCCGGCGTACCCGGCCGGCTCGAGAGCATCCGTGCCGGGCAGGACTTCGAGGTCGTCGTCGACTACGCCCACAAGCCGGACGCGGTCGAGGCTGCGATCTCCGCGCTCCGCCCCCTCACCGCAGGCAGGGTGCTGGTGGTGATCGGGGCCGGCGGGGACCGCGACACGGGCAAGCGCCCGCTCATGGGGGAGATCGCGGCCCGGCTCGCCGACGTCGTGGTCGTGACCGACGACAACCCGCGCACCGAGGACCCCGCGACCATCCGGGCCGCCCTGCTGGCCGGCTGCGCCGAGGTGCCCGACGGCGAGCGGGCCGAGGTGCGCGAGGAGGGCGACCGCCGCCGCGCCATCGCCTGGGCCCTGGAGCAGGCCGCTCCCGGCGACATCGTGCTCGTCGCCGGCAAGGGCCACGAGACCGGCCAGGAGGTCCACGGGGTCGTGCACCCCTTCGACGACCGTGAGGTCGTGCGCGACCTGCTCGCGGGCGCGGGCACGTGAGTCCGCACGTGAGGATGGCCACCCCCGCGGCGGGGCGCGGGCCGGGCGACCCCGGCATGCGCCAAGATGGTCGACGGTCCGACGGCGGGCCACGGCGCCGGCCCGCGGGTGCGGGCCGCACGGCACGGACGACGCGACGCACGTCGCAGGCAGGGACGGAGGTGGGCGGCCGGTGAGGGCGATCCTGCTGGCGGGCGGCATCTCGCTGCTCATCTCGCTGCTCGGCACCCGCTACGCCATCCGGCAGTTCACCCGCCTCGGCTACGGCCAGGAGGTCCGCGACGACGGGCCGACGACCCACCACGTCAAGCGCGGCACCCCGACCATGGGCGGGGTCGTGCTGATCGCCGCCAGCGTCGTGGGCTACTTCGCCGCGAAGCTCATCACGATGACCCCGCCGAGCGCCTCGGCCTGGCTGCTGCTGCTGCTCTTCGTCGGCACCGGGCTCGTCGGCTTCCTCGACGACTTCATCAAGATCTACAAGCAGCGCAGCCTCGGCCTGCGCAGCAAGGCCAAGATCGTCGGCCAGACCGTCGTCGGCCTGACGTTCGGCATCCTCGCGCTGAGCCCGGCCCTGGAGGACGAGCGCGGCCAGCGACCGGCGTCGTTCTCGCTGTCGTTCATCCGCGACCTCGACAGCTTCGTGCTGCCGATGGTCGTCGTGCTCGCGCTGATCCTGCTGATGGTCATCGCCACCAGCAACGCCACCAACCTCACCGATGGCGCCGACGGCCTGCTGACCGGCTGCAGCGTGATGGTCTTCGGCGCCTACACGATCGTCAACATCTGGCAGAACAACCAGTGGTGCGGCCAGGCCGACATCGCCTACGGCAAGTGCTACGACGTGCGCGACCCGCTCGACCTGGCGGTCGTCGCGGCCGCCATCACCGGGGCCTGCTTCGGCTTCCTGTGGTGGAACGCCGCGCCCGCGCAGATCTTCATGGGCGACACCGGCTCGCTGGCCCTGGGTGCCGCGCTGGCCGGTCTGGCGATCCTGACCCGCACCGAGCTGCTGCTGATCGTCCTCGGTGGCGTCTTCGTCATGGAGACCGTCTCGGTGATGCTCCAGGTGACGTGGTTCAAGGCGACCCGCAGGATCACGGGGACGGGCAAACGGCTCTTCCGCATCGCCCCCATCCACCACCACTTCGAGATGGTCTGGGAGGAGATCACCGTGGTCATCCGGTTCTGGATCATCACCGGTCTCTGCGTCGCCGGTGGCCTGGGCATCTTCTACGCCGAGTGGGTCGCGGGCACGTGAGCCGCCACCGGGCCCGCCGCGACCTCGACGGCCTCGGCCAGACCGACTCCTGGGACGGCGTGCGCGCCGTCGTCGCCGGCTTCGGCGTCTCCGGCTTCGCCGCGGCCGACAACCTGACCCACCTCGGTGCCGCGGTGACCGCGCTCGACGAGCGGGCCGAGGGCAAGGAGGAGAAGGCCGAGCTCCTGGAGGTGCTCGGCGCCGACGTCCGTCTGGGGCCAGGCACCACGGCTGCGCTGCCCACCGACCTCGACCACGTCGATGTGGTCGTGACCTCGCCGGGCTGGCGGCCCGACAGCCCGCTGCTGGTGGAGGCCCGTGAGCGCGGCATCCCGGTCTGGGGCGAGGTCGAGTTGGCCTGGCGGCTGCGCCACCCCGACCACGACACCCCGTGGCTGGCGGTCACCGGCACCAACGGCAAGACGACCACCGTGCAGATGCTCGACGCCATCCTGCGCGCCGCGGGTCTGCGCAGCGTCGCCGCCGGCAACGTCGGCCTGCCCCTGGTGGAGGCGGTGATGGACCCCGTGCCGCACGACGTGCTGGCCGTGGAGCTGTCCAGCTTCCAGCTGCACTACACCGACTCCATGAGTGCGGAGTCCGCGGCGGTGCTGAACGTCGCCGAGGACCACCTCGACTGGTACCCCTCCATGGAGGCGTACGCCGCCGACAAGGGCCGCGTCTACGAGCGCGTCCAGCGGGCGTGCGTCTACAACGTGGCCGACCCGGTCACCGAGCAGCTGGTCCGCGACGCCGACGTGGTGGAGGGAGCCCGCGCGATCGGCATCACCCTCGGCATGCCCTCGGTCGGCATGATGGGACTGGTCGAGGACATCCTGGTCGACCGCGCCTTCATCGAGGAGCGCAGCACCAGCGCCGCCGAGCTCTGCACGGTCGCCGACCTGCCCAGCCACGCCCCGCACGTGGTGTCCAACGCCCTCGCCGCCGCGGCCCTGGCCCGGGCGCACGGCGTTTCGCAGCACGCGGTGCGCGACGGCCTGCGCGGCTTCCGGCTCGACGGCCACCGCATCGCGGTGGTGGCCGAGGCCGACGGCATCACCTGGGTCGACGACTCCAAGGCCACCAACCCGCACGCGGCGCTGTCCTCCCTGCGCGCCTACGACCCGGTCGTCTGGGTCGCCGGGGGCCTGGCCAAGGGCGCCCGCTTCGACGACCTGGTGCAGGCCGTGCGCGACCGGCTGCGCGGGGTCGTCCTGCTCGGCCGCGACGCCGACGTCGTCGCCGAGGCACTCGCACGACACGCCCCGGATGTGCCCGTCATCCGGGTCGGGAACGATGAGACTGGTGTGACAGGTGGTGACCACGGTCCGATGGGACGCGTCGTCGCGGCCGCAGCCCAGCTCGCCCGACCCGGCGACACGGTCCTGCTGGCCCCGGGATGCGCCTCGATGGACCAGTTCACCCACTACGGCGCCCGCGGTGACGCGTTCGCCGGAGCCGTGCGGGAGCACCTCGCCGGCTGAGCCCCAGCACGAGCACCACGACCAGGGACAGGACGGGAGGGCCCGGGGTGAGCACCACCGCCGACGAGACCCGCATCGTCCCCGGTCCGGCCCGGGGGAGGGGCGGGCAGCGGTTCGCCGGCCTGGCCGCCGCCCGCGAGGCGCTCGACAAGCCGCTGACGTCGTACTACCTGCTGCTCGGCGCCTCGGCGCTGCTGCTCACCATCGGCCTGATCATGGTGCTCAGCGCCTCCAGCGTGTACTCCTTCCGCCTCAACGACGGCGACTCCTACGCCGTGGTGCGCCGCCAGCTGATGTGGCTGCTGATCGGCCTGCCGGCCGCCTTCGTCGCCTCGCGGCTGCCGCTGGGCTTCCTCAAGCGGATCTCGGTCTGGGCCTACGTCGCTTCCCTGGTCCTGCTCTTCCTCACGATCTTCCTGGGCAAGGAGATCAACGGCAACCGCAACTGGCTCGGTGTCGGACCTGTGGCGATCCAGCCGGCCGAGATCGCCAAGCTCGCCCTCATCCTCTGGGCGGCCACGGTCTACGCCAACAAGGAGCGCCGGCTCGGCAACCTGCACCAGCTGGTGGTGCCCGTGGTCCCAGGCATGTTCCTGGCCACCGGGCTGGTCGTGGCCGGTCGCGACCTCGGCACCGCGCTGGTCTTCGGCGCGATCCTCATGGGCATGCTGTGGGTCGTCGGCGCCCCCATGCGCTTCTTCGTCATGACCTTCGGCGTCGTCGGCACCATCGCCGCGGGCTTCGCGGTCACCGACGGCGAGAGGTGGTCGCGCCTGACCACCTTCATGAACCCCTTCGAGGACTACCTCGACACCGGCTGGCAGCCCGCCCACGGCCTGTACGCCCTCTCCAGCGGCGGCTGGTTCGGCGAGGGCATCGGTGCCTCCCAGCAGAAGTGGGGCGACCTGCCCGAGGCGCACACCGACTTCATCTTCGCCGTGCTCGGCGAGGAGCTCGGGCTGGTCGGCACGCTGCTGGTCGTCGGGCTCTTCCTCACCATCGCCTACGCCGCGATGCGGGTCGCGCTCGGCACCCGCGACCCGTTCGTCCGCTACGCCACCTTCGGCATCGTGGTCTGGCTGCTGGGCCAGATGATGATCAACGTCGGCATGGTCCTCGCGCTGCTCCCGGTCATCGGCGTCCCGCTGCCGCTCATCTCCTACGGCGGCTCCTCGCTGCTCCCCTCACTGACCGCCCTGGGGCTGCTCATCGGCTTCGCGCGCCGCGAGCCGGAGGCCGCCAGGGCGCTGGCCGCGCGGCGTCGGTCACGCTCGACCGGTGTCTCGGCGGGTCGCCTCCCCTGACGGGGAGCCCGGCTCCCTAGGGTGGCCCCGATGCGCATCCTGCTCGCCGGCGGAGGCACCGCCGGCCACACCTCGCCCCTGCTCGCGACCGCCGACGCCCTGCGCCGGCTGGACCCGGAGGTCGAGATCACCTGCCTGGGCACCGCTCGCGGCCTGGAGACCACGGTCGTCCCGGCCGCCGGCTACCCGCTCGAGCTGGTGCCGCCCGTGCCGCTGCCCCGGCGCCCCGGCGCCGACCTGCTGCGGGTGCCGGGCCGCCTGCGGGCCGCCGTGCGGGCGACGTACGACGTGCTCGACCGCGTGCGCCCCGACGTCGTCGTCGGGTACGGCGGCTACGTCTCGGTGCCGGCCTACCTCGCCGCCCGCCGCCGCGGCATCCCGGTCGTGGTGCACGAGCAGAACGCGCTGCCCGGCCTCGGCAACAAGCTGGGGGCCCGGGTCGCGCGCCGGGTCTGCACCAGCTTCCCCGACACCCCGCTGCGCCGCGCCGAGTACGTCGGTCTCCCGGTCCGCCGGATGATCGCCACCCTCGACCGCGCGGCCGTCCGCGCCGAGGCGCGGGCGTCCTTCGGCCTCGACCCCGACCGTCCGACGTTGATGGTCACCGGCGGCTCGCAGGGGGCGCAGAGCCTCAACCGCTCCGTCTCCGGGGCGGCCCCCGCGCTCGCTGCCGCGGGCGTGCAGGTGCTGCACGTGCAGGGCAAGCACGGCGGGGCCGAGCCGGGCCCGGCGACCCCCGGTGCGCCGCCGTACGTCGTCCTCGACTTCTGCGACCGGATGGACCTCGCGCTCGCCGCCGCCGACCTCACCATCTGCCGCGCGGGCGCCAACAGCGTCGTCGAGGCGGCCGCGACCGGGCTGCCGGCCGTCTTCGTGCCGCTGCCGATCGGCAACGGCGAGCAGCGCCGCAATGCCGCCCCCGTCGTCGAGGCCGGGGGAGCGGTGCTCGTCGAGGACGCCGACCTCACCACCGAGTGGGTCGTCGAGCACGCCGTCCCGCTGGTGACCGACCCGGCACGGCTGGCCGCCATGGGGGCCGCCGCCGTGGCGCTGGTGCCCCGCGACGCCGACGAGGCGCTGGCCCGGATCGTCCTCGAGGTCGGCGGAGGGCCCCGATGAGGCTGCCGGTCCCCGACGAGATCCTCCCCGCCGACCGCCTGGGCCGGGTCCACTTCGTCGGCATCGGCGGGGCCGGGCTCTCGGCCATCGCCCGGATCATGGCGATGTCCGGGGTCGAGGTCACCGGTTCCGACGACGCCGAGACGCCCTTCCTGCCGAGCCTGCGCGAGCTCGGCGTGACCGTGCACCGCGGGTACGCCGCCGAGCACCTCGGCGACCTCGGCCCCGGCGACTCCGTGGTCGTCACGACCGCCGCGCGCGAGGACAACCCCGAGGTGCTCGAGGCCCGTCGCCGCGGGCTGCGGCTGCTGCCGCGCTCCGCCGGCCTCGCGGCCACGATGGCCGGTCGCCGGGTCGTCGCCGTCGCCGGCACGCACGGCAAGACCACGACGACCTCCCTGCTGACCTGCGCCCTGCTCGCCTGCGACGCCGACCCGACGTACGCCGTGGGCGGGCTGCTCTCGGCCACCGGCCGCAACGCCGACGCCGGCGCCGGGCCGCTCTTCGTCGCCGAGGCCGACGAGTCCGACGGCGCCTTCCTCGTCTACCGCCCGCACGCCGCGATCGTCACCAACGTCGGTGCCGACCACCTCGACCAGTGGGGCACCGAGACGGCCTACCGCCAGGCGTTCGTCGACTTCGCCGGCACCGTCGACCGCGACGGCTTCCTCGTGCTGTGCACCGACGACGACGGTGCACGGGCGCTGGCCGCGCAGGTGGCCGCTCGGGTCGCCGGGGACGGCCCCGAGGTGGTCACGGTCGGCGAGCGGCCCGGCGCCGACCTCGAGGTCCGCGACGTCGTGCTCGAGGGCAGCACCTCGGCCTTCACGGTCGTCCACGACGGCCGCGAGCTGGGCCGGGTCACCCTGCGCATCCCCGGGCGGCACTACGTCCTGGACGCGGCCTGCGCCCTGGCCGCCGGGCTGCGGCTCGGCCTGCCCTTCGACGGCCTGCGCGCCGGCCTGGAGTCGTTCACCGGCACCGGCCGGCGGATGGAGCCCAAGGGCGAGGCGGCCGGCGTGCGGGTCTACGACTCCTACGCCCACCAGCCGATCGAGATCGCCGGCGACCTCGAGGCCGCCCGGTCCCTGGCCGGCGACGGACGGGTCGTCGTGGCCTACCAGCCGCACCTGGTCTCCCGCACCCGGCTCTTCGGGGCGGCGATGGGGGAGGCCCTCGGGGCGGCCGACGAGGTCGTCGTCCTCGACGTCCACCTCGCCCGCGAGGACGCGGACCCGGCCGTGACCGGCGCGCTGGTGGCCGACGCCGTCCCGCTGCCCGCCGAGCAGGTCGCCTTCGTCCCCGACCAGGCCGACGTGGCTGCCGAGCTCGTCCGCCGCGCGCGCCCCGGCGACGTCCTGCTCACCCTGGGCGCCGGCAGCGTGACCGAGGTCGGCCCCCAGGTCCTGGCACTGCTGCGCGCCGGGGAGAGCGGGTGACCCAGCGCACGACCCAGGGGGCGAGCCAGGCCCGCGCGCAGCGGGCGTTCGCCCGCCGCCGGTGGGCCCGGCGGTGGCTGTCGTGGCGGCGGGCGCTCCTGGCGCTCGCGGCGCTGCTCGCGCTCGGCCTCGGTGCGTACGCCGTGTGGTTCTCCTCCTGGCTGGCCGCCGAGCAGGTCACCGTGGCCGGCGCCTCGCAGCTGGCCCCCGACGAGGTCGAGCAGGCCGCCGGCGTACCCCTCGGGGAGCCGCTGGCCCGTGTCGACCTCGATGCCGTCCGCACCCGGGTCGCCTCGCTGGCCATGGTCTCCGAGGTCGACGTCGTGCGCCGCTGGCCCCACACCGTGGCCATCACGGTCGTGGAGCGCCAGGCCGTCGCCGTCGTGCAGATCGGCACCGCCCTGCGCGGCCTGGATGCCGAGGGCGTGGTCTTCCGCGACTACGCCACGGCCCCGCCCGACCTGCCCCGCGTGCAGACCGCCTCGGGCGCCAGCTCCGAGGCGCTGCGCGAGGCCGCCGCGGTCGTCTCCGCCCTGCCCGAGGACCTCGCGCCACGGGTGGACTTCGTCTCGGTCGCCAGCATCGACCGGATCGAGCTCGCCCTGCGCGACGGCCGCACCGTGGTGTGGGGGAGCGCGGAGGACTCCGAGCGCAAGGCCGAGGTGCTCGCCGTGCTGCTCACCCAGGACGCCCGGGTGTACGACGTCTCCGTGCCCGCCACCCCCACCACCCGCCAGTGACCCGCGGGACGCGCTGACCCGGGGCCACGTCGACGGTGACCCGGCACGGATTCGACGGTGACCCGGCACTGATTCGACGGTGACCCGGCACGGATTCGACGGTGACGGCGGATTCAGGGGGCGGTCGCAACACCGGCTGTCTGGTTGTCGGCGAGCAACTTAGCGAAGACCTCGGCGGGGGTGTAGAAGCCGAGTCGTTTGCGGGGGCGGTCGTTGAGTTGCTTGGCGA
>NZ_BAAGUS010000003.1:0-11022 GCF_054781275.1 Nocardioides ginkgobilobae
TGCACGTCGAGGTCTTTCGGGTGGCTGGCGTAGGAACCGCCATCTTCGAAAGACCTCGACCTCTATCCCGGCACCGACGCGCCGACCCCGGCCGCGTCGTCCGCTACACCCTCAACTGTGAAGAGCCGAGAAAGGTAAAGGACGGCCGGTCCACCTGGACGCCGAACCGACCGATCGGCGTCCTCCCGGGTGAGGCCGAACGGGCCATCAGCCGCGGTCGAGCACGACGGCCTCGGGGGTGTGGAGGCGGACCATGAGGCGGTTGGTGTGGGCCGGGATCGTCCGCCGGGTGGCGAACGAGACCCCGACCATGACGATCGCCGCCAGCGGGGCCGACCAGGCAGCCGGCTGGCGCAGCAGCACGTCGGACCAGCCGTCGGAGGCTGGGGTGTAGAGCGTCACGAGGGCGGCCGCGCTGGACCCGACCCCGCCCGCGAGCAGGCCCGAGATCGCGCCGGCGGGGGTGAGGCCGCGCCACCAGATCCCCAGCACCAGCAGGGGGCAGAAGGTCGAGGCGGCGACCGCGAAGGCAAGCCCGACGGTCGTGGCGACACCCGCCCCGGAGCCGGTGAGCGCGACCCCGGCCGGCACCACCACCGCGACGACCGCCCCGGCGCGGAAGCCGGCGACGCCGGAGAGCCGGGTGCCGCGGAACGGCCGGGTGAAGACGTCCTGCGAGAGCACCCCGGCGACGGCGATCGCCAACCCCGAGGAGGTGGAGAGGAACGCCGCGAACGCCCCGCCGACGACCATCCCGGTGAGCACGTCCCCGCCCAGCCCCGGCACGACCAGCCCCGGCAGCTCCAGCACCAGCCCGTCGGAGCCGGAGTCCGCGAGCCCGGGCGCGTAGACCCGCGCCAGACCGGCGTACACCGGGGGCAGGAGGTAGAAGACGCCGAGCAGCACCAGGACGAGCAGCGTCGTGCGGCGGGCCGCGCGGCCGTCGGGGTTGGTGTAGAAGCGGACGACCACGTGCGGCAGCCCCATCGTGCCGAGGAAGGTCGCGGCGATGAGGGAGTAGGTGAGGTAGAGCCCCTGGGCGCCGCCGTCTGCGAGCGGCACCGACCAGGCCGTGGTGGCGGCGGTCGACGCCGGGTCACCGGGGCGCCCGTCGCCCCACCACACCACGAGCAGCACGGCGGCGGGGACGAGGAGGGCGGTGAGCTTGAGCCAGTACTGGAAGGCCTGCACGAGGGTGATCGAGCGCATCCCGCCGGCGGTGACGTTGACCAGCACCACGACCGCGACGACCACCGGCCCCAGCCACCCCGGCCCGCCGACGGCGCTGGCCAGCGTGATGCCCGCGCCCTGGAACTGCGGCAGCAGGTAGAGCCAGCCGATGGCCACCACGAGCAGCGCGCAGGTGCGGCGGACCGCGCGCGACCCGAGCCGGGCCTCGGCGAAGTCCGGGAGGGTGTAGGCACCCGAGCGGCGCAGCGGTGCGGCGACCAGGACGAGGAGGACGAGGTAGCCCGCGGTCCAGCCGACCGGGTACCACAGCATCTCGGCGCCGAAGGCCAGCAGCAGCCCGGCCGCACCCAGGAAGGACGCGGCCGAGAGGTACTCCCCGCTCACCGCCGCCGCGTTCATCCGCGGCCCCACCGCGCGCGAGGCGACCATGAAGTCGCTGGTGGTGCGCGAGAGCCGCAGCCCGTAGGCGCCCAGCGCCAGGGTCGCGACGGTGACCAGCACGATCGCGACGATCCCCGGGGCCGCACCGGTGCCCGGCAGGCCGGTCGTCACCGGTCGACCTCGTCCATCAGCTCCGCGAACGCCGCCTCGTTGCGCTCGGCGCGCCGCACGTAGCGCCAGGCCAGCAGCACCAGGACGGGGTACGTCGCCCCGCCGAGCACGAGCCAGGCGACCGGGAACGGGCCGAACCGCAGCGCCGCCAGGTCGGGAGCCAGGTGCAGCACGAGCGGCAGCGACCCGACCACCAGCGCGAGCACCGTGAGCGTCCGCACGGCGAGCCAGAGCTGCTCGCGCAGCAGGCTGCCGACGTACAGGCCCCCGAGGCGGGTGTCCTGGTCGACCTCGCCCGCGCGGGCCACCGGCGGGCGGCGACGCGGTGGCCCGGTGACCCGGACGCGCTGCCGTGGCCCTGTCGGCCCGGGGTCGGCCACGGCTCAGGTGCCCCGGGTGAGCAGCAGCTCGCGCAGCTCGCGGGTGTGGCGGCGGCTGACGACGAGCTCGGCGCCGCCGCGGACGACGACCGAGCAGCGCCCGGCGTCCATCCGGACCTCGGTGACGTGCGGGAGCGCGACGAGCAGTGAGCGGTGGATCCGCACGAAGCCGGCCGGGCCCCACTCCTCCTCCAGCGTCGAGAGCGGGGTGCGGACCAGGTGCGAGCCCTCGCCGGTGTGCAGTCGGGCGTAGTCGCCCTGCGCCTCGACGTGGGTGATGTCGGCGCGGCTCACGAAGCGGGTCACCCCGCCGAGCTCGACGGGGATCTGGAGGTCGCGCCCGCTCGCCGGCTCCGTGGGGCCGCCGCCGACCCGGCGTACCGCCTCGGCCAGCCGCTCGGCGCGCACCGGCTTGAGGACGTAGTCGACCGCCTGCAGCTCGAAGGCCTCCACGGCGTGCGCCTCGTGCGCGGTCACGAAGACGATGCGCGGCGGCTCCTTGAACCTGCTCAGCACCTGGGCGAGCTCCAGGCCGCTGAGGCCGGGCATCGAGACGTCGAGGAAGAGCGCGTCGACCTCGCGCTCCTGGAGGATCCGCAGCGCCTCGGTCGCAGCCGTGCAGGAGAGCACCTCGCCGACGCGCGGGTCGCGACGCAGCAGCCACACCAGCTCCTCGACGGCCGGCTGCTCGTCGTCCACGACCAGCACCGTGAGGGCGGCCGCGCTCATCGGGCGCCCCGTTGCTGCTCGACCATCAGGCGTGCACCCCCGGGTGGAACTTCGGGACCCGGACGACGACCTTCGTGCCGGCCCCGGGCGCCGTCTCGACGACCAGACCGTACTCGTCGCCGTAGACCGCGCGCAGCCTCCCGTCGACGTTGCCGAGCCCGACGGAGTCGACCGACCGGTCGCCGGCCAGCACCCGGCGCACGTGCTCCGGCTCCTCGCCGACCCCGTCGTCCTCGACCTCGATCAGGCACTCCTGGTCCTGGTCGCGCGCGGTGATCCGGATGTGCCCGCCGCCCTCGACCGACTCCAGGCCGTGGCGCACGGCGTTCTCCACGAGCGGCTGGATGCAGAGGAAGGGCACCGCCACCGGGAGCACCTCGGGGGCGATCGAGAGCGTCACGCGCAGTCGGTCGCCGAAGCGGGCCTGCTCGAGCAGCAGGTAGCGCTCGACCGAGCGCAACTCCTCGGCCAGCGTCGTGAAGTCGCCGTGGCGGCGGAAGGAGTAGCGGGTGAAGTCGGCGAACTCCAGCAGCAGCTCGCGCGCCCGGTCGGGGTCGGTGCGCACGAAGCTGGCGATCGCGCCGAGGGAGTTGTAGACGAAGTGCGGGCTGATCTGGGCCCGCAGCGCGCGCACCTCCGCCTCCATCAGCCGGGTGCGGGAGTCGTCGAGCTCGGCCAGCTCCAGCTGGCCCGAGACCCACTGCGCGACCTCCTCGGTCGCGCGGGCCAGGCCCGCGGTGGAGACCGGGGCGAACGCCTGCAGGGTGCCGACCACGCGGTCCTCGACGAAGAGCGGGCTGACCACCGCGGTCCGGGCCGGGCAGCCGGACTCCCCGCAGCGCAGGTCCTCGCGGCCGAAGGCCCGGGTGCCGGTGCGCTCCAGGGTCTGCTGGACCAGGTCGGGAACCCGGTCGGCGTGGTGCTGGCCGGCGCCGTCCCACGCCAGCAGCCCGGCGGTGTCGGTGAGCGCGACCGCCGGGGTGCCGAGCAGGGTCCGGAGGTGGCGGACGGCCCGTTCGGCGCTGTCGCGGGTCAGGCCCGCCCGCAGCGCCGGGCTCGCCAGTGCCGCGGTGTGCAGCGTGCGGAAGGTCGCGCGGTCGGCGTCCGTGCCGAGGTGGCGCCGGCGCCAGGGCCTCAGCACCGGGCGATGCCTCGTGGTCTCGAGCGCGTCATCGGTGCCGGCTCAGCGGAAGTCGATGAGCAGCATCGCGGTGTCGTCGTCGATCACCGAGGGCGGCGGGGCCTTGGCCACCTCGACCTCGATCCGGGGGATGCTGCCGGTGGTGACGAGCATGGGGGAGTCGGTGGAGGCGTCGTACGCCGTCGCGCGGTCGTCGCTGGCGTCGCCGCTCGTGTCACCGCCCATGTCGCCGCCCGTCCCGCCGGTCGTCCCGCCGGCGGCGTCGAGGGGGGTGACGGGCTGCTCGACCGCCGGCCGCTCGACCACCTTCGTGCGGAAGCAGCGCGCGATCAGCGGCAGGTGCATGCCGTCCATGCCGCGGCCGTAGTCGTCGTAGAAGGCGAGCACCTCCGCGACCTTCGCCTGCCGGCCCGCCTCGTCGAGGACGGCGACGTGGGAGCGGGAGAGGACGAGGTCCTGGATGGTCTCGCGGTCGATGTGCTGGCGGTGCTTGAACCGGGCGTCCTCGACCCAGCCGAAGAGGCCGGTCTCCTCCAACGGGTGGCCGAGGTCGTCGCGCTGGTCCTGCTCGCCGATCAGCCCGCCCAGGCGTCGCACCCACGGGACCCGGTCGTCGCGCTGGTTCCACACCAGGCCCAGGTGGCCGCCGGGCCGCAGCACGCGGTTGATCTCCGGCAGCGCCCGCTCGAGGTCGAACCAGTGGAACGCCTGCCCCGCCACGACCACGTCGACGCTGCGGTCGGGCAGCGGGATCTCTTCCGCGCCCGTCGCGCTGACCCGCACCAGCGGCAGCCGCGCGCGCAGCACCTCCAGCATCGCCTCGTCGGGGTCGGTGGCGTGCACGTCGTGGCCGAGGGAGACCAGCACCTCGGTCAGCTTGCCCGTGCCCGCGCCGAGCTCCAGGACCCGCAGGGGTCGACCGAGGTCGGCGTCGGCGACCTCGGTCAGCCAGGTCGCGGCCTCGACGGGGTACGACGGGCGGCCGCGGTCGTAGGCGAGGGCCACGGACCCGAAGCTGCGCCCGGGGTGCCCTGGGGCGCCCGGCTGGAGGTCGGTCATCGGGCTCACCCTAGTCCGCCACTACCCTCCTGCAGGTGAGCGTCGACCCCCTGTCCTGGCTGGTGTCGCTCGAGGGCGTCCCCAGCGCCTTCGCCGCCACCCGCGACGGCATCGACGCCCTGCTGCGTGACCGTGGCCTGCGGCGTACCTCGCCCGAGCAGACCGCCACCTCGCTGCTGCGCGGTGCGCACGCCTCGGCGGTGCTGGAGGGCTCGGGCTCGACGTGGGAGGAGGTCGAGTCCGGGGCCGGTGACAGCGTCGCCGCCGACGCCGTGCGGCTCTCCACCGAGGTGCTCTCGCAGGTGCCGGTGCTGGGCCGGGCGCCCCTGCAGGCGCTGGCCCGGCTGCACGCCGTCGCCTCCGCCACCTCGCTGCCCGAGGAGCAGCGCGGCCGTCCCCGCGACGCCGCCGCCGCCGAACGGCTGCGTGGGCTGGCCGAGCTGCTGCTCGCGGACACCTCCGCGCCCGCCCTGCTGGTCGCCGCGGTGGTGCACGCTGACCTCGCGACCGCCGCGCCCTTCCCCAGCCACAACGGCCTCGTGGCCCGCGCCGCGGAGCGCCTGGTGCTGGTCGCGCGCGGGGTCGACCCGGCCTCGCTCACCGTCCCCGAGGCCGGCCACCTGGCGCTGCGCGCGGCCTACGAGTCCAACCTGCGCGGCTACGCCACCGGAGGTGACCCCGGCGTGCACGCCTGGCTGCTCTACGCCCCCGAGGCGTTCGCCGCCGGGGCCGACGCCTCCCCGCTGCGCGACTGACCGCACCCGGCGCTGGCCCCTCGCCCACTCGGCGCTCGTTCGAGGGTGACTCGGCGCTCGTTCGACGGTGACTCGGCGTTGGTTCGAGCGTGGCCCCGGGCGCGCGCACAAGCCCGGTCCGCACCGGTGAACGATCCAATCCGACGACTCGCCGGTACCCCTTGCCACTCCCGCCGGACAGGCGTACACATGGAGTCACAACTCCAGAGACGTACACGGGATCCGCGGTACCCACGCGGCGATCGACCCTCTCGAAGAGGGTGCCTGTCGAGTCGGGATACTCCCGCGGCAGCAAGTCGAAGATGCACGCCTGGTAGCCAGGCGGACCCCGTGTCAGCGGTGGCCTCCGGGGCGTATGAACCCGGGGGCCACCAGCATGTTCGGCGCAGGTAGCGACGCCCGTGTCGAGATCTCGGTCGACGTGCGGAGCGGGCGCAGCCAGGACGCGCCCGCTCACGCCCCCGTCGTACGCCGCCGGGCGCCCGCCCACCAGACGCCGCCGACCGCGACGGCCCCGCCCACGGCCAGCGCCGCGAGCGTCGGGCGCGAGGGGACGGGGACCCGGGAGCGCAGGGCCACCGGCTTGTCGAAGACCAGCACCGGCCACTCCTGCTCGACGGCGTGCCGGCGCAGGTCCTTGTCGGGGTTGACCGCGTGGGGGTGGCCGACCGCCTCGAGCATGGGGATGTCGGTGACCGAGTCGCTGTAGGCGTAGCAGTCCGCGAGGTCCCAGCCGCGTCGCTCGGCGAGCTCGCGGATCGCGATCGCCTTCTCCTCGGCGTACATGTAGGTCGCGATCTCGCCGGTGTAGCGGCCGTCCTCGACCTCGAGCCGGGTGGCGATGACGGAGTCCGCGCCGAGCAGGGCGCCGATCGGCTCGACGACCTCGGTGCCGGAGGCGGAGACGATGACGACCTCGAGGCCGTCCGCGCGGTGGGCCTCCATCAGCTCCACGGCCTCCTCGTAGACCAGCGGGTCCACGACGTCGTGCAGGGTCTCGGCGACGATGTCGCGCACGGTCTGGACGTCCCAGCCGGCGCAGAGCTGCGACATGAACTGGCGCAGCTTCTCCATCTGGTCGTGGTCGGCGCCGCCGACGAGGTACATGAACTGCGCGTACGCCGAGCGCAGCACCGCCCGCCGGGAGATGAGCCCTCCCGCCTGGAAGGGCCGGCTGAAGGCCAGGGTGCTCGACTTGGCGATGATCGTCTTGTCGAGGTCGAAGAAGGCCGCAGCGGGCATGTCGCGAGCATACGGGCCGCGGTTCCTGCACAGGGGTGGTTGCGCACGAGGCCTTCCACACCACGTCCCGTACGCCGTCGCGCGGGCGTCGCGGCGGGCCAGCCTGGACCCATGGACCGCCCCGCCCCGCTGCTCGCCACCGCCGACGCCCACCTCGCCGAGGAGGTGCAGCGCCTCGCCGCGTCCGTGGGCACCAGCCCGGTAGTGACGGCCGACGCCGGCGGGCTGCTGCGCCGCTGGCACGGCCCTCCGCTCGTGCTGGTGGGGGCCGACCTGGTCGAGCAGGCCGCAGCCCTGCGCCCGCCGCGCCGGGCGGGTGTCGTGCTGGTGAGCAGCGGTCCGCTGCCGCCGGGGCTGCTGCGTCCGGCGCTCGACCTCGGTGTGGGCGAGGTCGTCGAGCTGCCGAGCGGCAGCGGCTGGCTGGCCACGGCGCTCGGCGACCTGGAGGAGGCGACGCGGGGCGGACCCGTCGTGGGCGTGCTGGGGGGCGCCGGCGGCGCGGGCGCGACCACCTTCGCAGCGGCGCTGGGGCAGCTGGCCGCGACCCAGGGGCCGGTGCTGGTCGTCGACGCCGACCCGCTGGGGCCGGGACTCGACCGGGTGCTCGGCGTCGAGCAGGGGGAGGGGGTGGGCTGGGAGGTGCTGACGACCTCGCGCGGTCGACTCTCGGCCCGGGACCTGCGTGAGGGGGTGCCGCGGCGCGGCCCGCTCGGCGTCCTGACCTGGCGCGCGGCCCAGCCGCCGCGGCTGCCCGACGACGAGCAGCTCGCGGAGGTGGTCGAGGCCGCCCGTCGGGGCCACGACCTGGTCGTGCTCGACCTCGCCCGCAGCCGGGGCCGCGCCGGTCTGCTCGCGCGCTGCGACCTCGTGGTCGTCCTGGTGCCGGCGACGGTGGTGGGGGTGGCCTCGACGGTGCGGGCCTGCGCAGCACTGGACGACCCAGGGAGGGCGGGGCTCGTGCTGGTGGGTCGGGAGGCCGACGAGGAGGCCGTCGCCCACGCGACGGGTCTCCCGGTGCTGGCGCGGATGACCCGGCAGCGCGGCCTCGACGAAGCGGTCGACCTCGGGCTCGGGCCGGTGCGGCACCACCGCGGTCAGCTCGGCCGGGCTGCGGCGGCGGTGCTGACGCGCACCTCCCTGCTCGGGCGGGCGGCGTGAGCGCCCCCGCGCCCGACCTGGTCGAGCGGGTCCGTGCACGGCTCGCGGCCCACCCGGGCCCGCTGACCGCGCAGGCGGTCGCGACGGCCCTGCGGCAGGACGCCGGGCCGGTGGGCCACGACACCGTGCTGGCCGTGCACGCGCGGCTGCTGCGCGACGTGGCCGGGGCCGGCCCGCTCGAGGACCTGCTGGCGCTGCCCGATGTGACCGACGTGCTCGTCAACGGCGCCTCGGCCGTCTACGTCGACCGCGGCCAGGGGCTGGAGCGCAGCCGGGTCGACCTCGGCGAGGAGGAGGCCGTGCGGCGGCTCGCGCAGCGGCTGGCCTCCCTGGGCGGTCGCCGCCTCGACGACGCCTCGCCCTGCGTGGACCTGCGGCTGCCCGACGGCACCCGCTTCCACGCGGTGCTCTCGCCGGTGGCGAGCCCGGGCACCTCGATCTCGCTGCGGGTGCCTCCGCGCCGCTCGCTGACCCTCGACCAGCTGGTCGACTCCGGTGCCGCACCGCCGCCAGTGGCCCGGCTGCTCCGTGCGCTGGTGGCCTCGCGTGCGGCGTTCCTCGTCTCCGGGGGCACCGGCAGCGGCAAGACGACCTTGCTCGCGACGCTGCTCGGGCTGGTCCCGCCGGAGCAGCGGATCGTCGTGGTGGAGGACGCCGCCGAGCTGCGACCCGACCACCCCCACGTGGTCTCCCTCGAGGCCCGCCCGGCCAACCTCGAGGGGGCCGGTGCCCTCGACCTGCGGACCCTCGTGCGGCAGGCGCTGCGGATGCGCCCGGACCGGATCGTCGTCGGCGAGGTGCGCGGCGCCGAGGTGGTCGAGCTGCTGGCCGCGCTCAACACCGGTCACGAGGGCGGCTGCGGCACCCTGCACGCCAACACCGCCGCCGACGTCCCCGCCCGCGTGGAGGCGCTCGCCCTGGCCGCCGGGCTGGACCGGGCCGCCGCGCACAGCCAGCTCGCGGCGGGCGTCGAGGCGGTCGTGCACCTGCGACGGGGGCGGGACGGCGTACGACGGGTGGAGGAGGTGGCCGTGCCCGAGCGGACCGCGGACGGCTCCGTGCGGATGCTCACGGGGGTCCGGGTGGAGTCGGGGAGGGTCCTCGACGGACCGGGGGTCGAGCGTCTCGCCCACGTGCTCGAGCGCAGGTGAGCGGGGCGGTGGGCGGACCCGCGGTGGTTGCCGGCTGCCTGGCGGCGGGCTGCGTGCTGCTCCTGCTCCCGCCGCGGGGGCTGGCACGTGACGGGGTGCCGGGCCCGGGTCAGACGTCGAGCAGGACGCAACGGCTGCGTGCCGCGCACTGGTCGTGCGCGGGGGTCGGCCTGGTGACGGTGCTGGTGGTCGCCGGCCTGCCTGCGCGGGTCGTGGTGCTGGGTCTGCTGGGCTCGGTGGTCGTCGCAGCCGGCGCCGTGCTGCTGGGCCTCCGGCGCGCGGCCGGGGCCGCTGCCCGGGCCGGCGAGCGCACCCGGGAGACCTGCGAGGCGATCGCCGACGACCTCGCCGCGGGCGCGAGCGCCGAGCGGGCGCTGGCCCGGGCCGCCGTCGAGTGGGCCGCGCTCCACCCCGTGCTCTCGGCGCACCGGGTGGGCGCCGACGTCCCGAGCGCCTGGCGCGACGTCGCTGCGACCACTCCCGGTGCCGACGGGCTGCGGCTGGTGGCCGCCGCCTGGCAGGTGTCGGGTCGCACCGGTCAGGGGCTGTCCCTGGCGCTGCACCGGGTCGCCGCCGACCTCCTGGCCGCCGCCGCGACGCGCCGCGCCGTCGACTCCGAGCTGGCCTCGGCCCGGGCCACGGGCCGGCTCGTCGCCGGGCTGCCGGTGCTGGCGTGGCTGATGGGGTCGGGTGCAGGGCAGCACCCGCTGGCGTGGCTGCTCGCCGGACCGCTCGGCTGGGCCTGCCTCGCCGTGGGCCTCGGGCTGCTGCTGCTCGGACTGCTGTGGGTCGAGCTGCTCGCCCGCAGTGCGGTGTCGACGTGAGGCCGACGTGACCGGGTGGAGCCTGCTGGCAGGGCTCGGTGTCGCGGGACTGGTCCTGCTCGCCGGGCGACCGGCGCGACGACCGGCCGTGCTGGCCCCGGGGCGGTCGGCGGCTGGGGCGCGGCCGCCCACCGACGTACGACGGCACAGGGCTGCCGCTGCCGTCCTGGCCGTGGTCGCGGGGCTCACCCTGGGGCGGGCCGTGGTGGGCCCGACCGCGGGAGCGCTGGTCGGGGTGCTGGCCGCGGTCGCGGTCTGGACGCTGGCAGGTCGGGGTGAGTCCTCGGCCGAGCGACGGGAACGACGTCGCGCCGCGGCCGACTTGCCGCACCTCGTCGGCCTGGTCGCCGACGCCCTGCGCTCCGGGGCCGACCCGGCCGCCGCGGTCCGGCAGGCGGGATCCGCCCTGGCCGGACCGGCCGGTCAGCGGTTGCTCGCCCACACGCACGCGCTGGGTCTCGGCGCGGACCCGGCGGAGGTCTGGCGCGCCCTCGGTCGCGACCCCGCCCTCGCCCCGCTCGGCCGCGCCCTGGGGCGCGCGCACGACACGGGTACGCCCGTCGCGCAGGTGGTCCACCTGCTCGCCGAGCAGCTGGCCCAGCAGGCCCGCGCGGGGGTGGAGGACCGTGCCCGCCAGGTCGGCGTGCGCGCGGCGATGCCCCTGGGGCTCTGCCTCCTGCCGGCCTTCGTGGTGCTCGGGATTGTCCCGCTGGCAGCCGCGCTCCTCGGCGACCTCTGGTGAGTCCGCGGGGACGGTGCGCCAGACCCGCCGCGCGGCCGCAGCCCGCGCGGTCCTGCCGTCCGCGGACGGCCCAGCCGTCGGCCCGCCCGGTCCTCGGC